>NZ_JAHEBC010000035.1 GCF_024642405.1 Algoriphagus sp.
TTTTAGGCTGCTTCGGTCTTCGGTCATCGGTCTTCCGACCAGATAAGCAAAGAATTTAAAGTGACTGGCATCATTGCGGATAATCATAAATTAAAATATCAGGAAGAAGATTCCTCTCTGATTTATTAATAATTTCGGGTAAATATTCTATAGCAAATGACATCTTATATTCATGGATATGTACCCGAAGAGCAAGAAAGGCTCTTAGAACAAGCAGGGCTTTTAGGCCCACTGATATATCCTAGAATTGATTTTGATGGATGTAAGAATATTCTTGAAATTGGTAGTGGCGTAGGAGCCCAGACACAAGTGCTTTTGTCACTTTTTCCTGAAATAGAGATTACCTGTGTCGATGCAGAACCTAGACAAATTGAAAAGGCAAAAAATAACTTGCAATCTTATGAATCAAGGCTTTCTTTTCATGTTCAAGATGCCAGAAACTTGGATTTGGCAAACAAATTTGACGGTGCTTTCCTCTGCTGGGTTCTAGAGCATATTCCCAATTCTCAATTAGTCCTAGAAAAGTTAAATGAACATCTTGAACCTGGAGCGAAGGTTTGGATAACAGAAGTTTTCAATAGCTCATTTTATTTTCAGCCCCCATTGGAAGGCCTTTCTAATTATTATGACAAGTATAATAACTTTCATCGTTCTTTAAAGGGAGATCCTGATGTTGGAGCAAAACTTGGAAATATGTTGAGTCAGGCCGGATTTAAAGAGATTGAATTATTTAAAGGAGGATTTCATTTATCTCAACATGATTCTGAATCATTGAAAAAGATTACTACCTATTGGAAGGGTTTGATGAAAAGTGGAGCTGCAGCAATGTTAGAGGTAGGTTGGATTACAAAAGAGGAAGTTGATGCAATGGAAAAGGATATAGAGACAATAGCCTCAGATGAAAATGCGATTTTTTCTTATCAATTTGTGCAGGCAAATGCAAGGATATAATTAGATGAAGTTACTTAAGAAGATTTGGAGGTTTGTTTTGAAAACTGCTATGTGGTTTTTAATTCTTTCGGTTGGCTTAACGGTTCTTTATAGGTTTGTTCCCGTCCCTATTACCCCTTTGATGGTTATTCGCCTCTTTGAGCAAACCTTTGATTCTGAAAAAAAGGTTCGATTATCTAAAGATTGGGTTCCAATGGTTGAAATTTCTAAAAATGCCCCTCAGGCAGTTGTTGCAGCTGAGGATCAAAAATTTTTAGATCATTTTGGTTTTGATTTTGATGCCATGAAAAAGGCATGGGAAGGAAATAAACAAGGCAAGAATATCAAAGGTGCTAGTACAATTACACAACAGACTGTTAAGAATGTATTTTTATGGCCAGACCGAAGCTATATAAGAAAGGGGTTGGAAGCTTATTTTACAGTTTTAATCGAAATAAT
Organism: Algoriphagus sp.; assembly: GCF_024642405.1. GTDB lineage: Bacteria > Bacteroidota > Bacteroidia > Cytophagales > Cyclobacteriaceae > Algoriphagus. The sequence continues at coordinate 1,390 of NZ_JAHEBC010000035.1, forward strand.
TTGGCCTAAAGAAAGGATTCTTGAGGTTTACCTAAATGTAATAGAAATGGGTCCCGGGATTTATGGAATTGAATCAGCCGCTCAGAATTATTATAATAAACCTGCGAGTAAGTTGAACCGAAATGAAGCTGCTATGATAGCAGCAGTATTACCGAATCCTAACCGTTGGAACCCAAAGAGACCTACTCCTTATATTCTGGGAAGACAAGCTTGGATATTGAAACAAATGAATAATTTAGCTCCCATAGGCTTTGGGAAATAAAGAATGGATTTTTGTATTGCCTCTGTTAAAATTGTAATTTTTTTATGCTTTATTTTCATTGACCAATATTTTTATGGTTATGAACTATTCAAGTATTTTCAAATTGCTTTAGAAAAAATCATCTTACAGAATATTATTCTATTTGAGTAGCTATTTATGCAAAAATTTTAGCCTTTGCCTGGCCACCTAATTTGTTAATGAGATTAGGAAAAATGGCCTCAGTTGGCCGTATTTAATGATTGTTATTTGCAAGAAAATTTTATCCACATTTTCAATAATTTATCCACACTTTTCTATTTATTATATTTAAAACATTGATAAACAGGAAGATAAAGTGATTTAAAGAAACCTAATTTTGTGGATAAAAGTAGCTAACTTGAAAAAAGTATGCTTTTGGGGTACATGAAAAAGTGGATAAATTAAGATTCCAAATTTTATTCTAAAGTTGTTTAATCTTGCTTTTGTCTAATCAATCTTTTGCGATATGCATTAAAAATTCTTGATTTTGAAACGAAGCCTAAATATTCCCCATTTTCGATTACTGGAAGATTCCATGCGCCAGAACTTTCAAATTTCTCCATTGCTTTTTGCATATTTTCAGTAGCCAATAGAATTTCCGGAGGACTGTGCATCAAATCACGGATATAAACAGAATCCTGTTGTTCTGGATCAAACATTATATCTCTAATGTCATCCAGTGTTATAATCCCTCTCAAAGTTTTTTTCTCGTCTACTACTGGAAAAATATTTCTTTTGGAGACCTTTACAAGACTTGTTAAATCCCTCAATTTAGCATCGGGATGAACGGGAAGTAAATCCCGCTCTATGACATGAGTTATGTCTATTAATTCCAATAGTTCTTGGTCTTTGGATTCATGCAAAAACTTCCCTTTATCTTTTAACTGCATAGAGTAAAGACTGTCTTTTTGATAATAGGTGGTGGTAGTAAATGCAATGGCAGAGACAAACATCAAAGGAATGAATAATTCATATCCTCCCGTGATCTCTGCGATTAGGAATATTGCCGATAGTGGAGAATGTTGAACACCGCTCATGACGCCGCACATAGCTACTAACGTAAAAGATGCTAATGGCAATGGAATATGGAAACCAAATAGATTTTTAGAATAGGCAAAAACAAAACCTACAATTCCCCCAACATACAAAGAGGGCGCAAAAATACCTCCGCTACCTCCGCTACCTATCGTTAAAGCAGCTGCGATTGGTTTTACCAAAATGATTAATACTAAAAAGATAATAATCATATAAGGGTTTTCAATCACTGAAAAAAACGGGCTCCGATTTAAAATTTCAGCCGACTTACCATCGATTAGTTGATTTAGTGTGGAATAACCCTCTCCATAAATTGGTGGGAAAAAGAATACCATAAACCCAAGAAAAGCGCCACCATAAAGCATTCTCATCGTCTGACTCTCTAGGCCCTCTAATGCCATTTCAGTTCTTCTTACAGCTCTGCTGAAATAAAGTGAAACTAGGCCACAAATAATACCTAAAAGTAAGTAATAAGGCATATGAGCGGCTTGGAATGTTTCATCAAACTTGAAATTAAAGATGGAGTCCTTGCCTATTAAGATCATTGAAGTAAGGGAACCCATCACTGATGCAATTAATAAAGGGATGAAACTTGCACTGCTTACTTCCAATAATATTACTTCAATTGCAAAAATTACTGCACCTATGGGTGCACCAAATATTGCTGAAATTGCAGCTGCTGCACCACATCCAATCAGAAGAGTTCTCTTTTTAGCATTTAGATGCATTAAAAGGCCCGTATTTGAACCGATAGCTGATCCTGTGACTACCATTGGTGCTTCAAGTCCCACAGATCCTCCAAAACCAACTGTTAATGCAGAGGTAAATAGCCGACTGTACATCTTAATTCTAGGAATTAGGCTTTGCTTTTTTGATATAATAAAAAGCACGTCAGGTATACCATGTCCACCTACATCCTTAAAAATATATTTACCGACTAGAAAGGCCGCCGTTATCCCTATTAAGGGGTAAAGAATGTAAAGAAAATTGGCATATTCGTTATAGAAATCTTCAGTTAAAAATTCTTGAATTGCATGAACTCCACTTTTAAGAATTACAGCTGCCAATCCTGATAAAATCCCAATAATACCACTTAAGATAATTATAAAAGATTGATTGCTCAGGTGTCTGAGGCGCCAGATTAAAAGTTTAGTAATGAAGTCTGTTTTTGGCAAAATTCAATTGGGGAATGAATGATATAGCCTACAAATTACGCATCCTTTCAGGCAATTCGAAGGATTAAGCTTATTCTTTCAATAATTCCTTATCTAAAGTTAGAATACATTTAAGAATCAGATTTACCGCATCAAAATAAAAATCAGGCTGAATGTTTTTATACTCATCACTTGGCTTATGATAATCAGGATGATCTTCTACTCCAAAATAGATATGGGGAATACCTTTTTCTAAGAAAGCTCCGTGGTCAGAAGAATTACTCCAATCATCCGAACCTGTATTTGGTAAATCATGTCCGAAGACCAATTTTGGAATCTGACCGGAAACAGCTGATTCTAGAATTGGCTTTAGCTGGGGATTTTGATAAGTTCCTGAAGCATAAAGTTCTCCCTTATCATTTCTGGAAATCATATCCATGTTAATGTTTAATACAATAGTTTCCAGCGGGAAAGGGAAATCTCTAATTAAAGCTTTGGCTCCTTGAAGCCCCATTTCTTCTCCATCGAGTGCAACAAAAATAAAGCTGTGTTCCGGCCTGTTTTTGGAAAAATATTCTGCCAATGCTAAAAGCGCAGCAGTTCCAGAGGCATTATCATCTGCGCCGTTATAAATGGAATCACCTTCCACAGCCCGGCCAATTCCAACATGATCAAAATGTGCGGTGATTACAAACAATTTTCGGGATGTATTTCCACCAATGAAGCCTTCTACATTTGCACCTTCATATTTTTCATTATCTCTTCTTCCCTCAAAAGAAAAAAGTTGTTCGTGATTTCGATAGTGAGATTTTAATCCTAATTCTATGAACTGATCCTTTAAGTAATTTCTGGCTCTAAGATTCTCTTCTCCTCCTGTTCTTCTTCCTTTAAAATCGTCCGAAGATAGAAATTCAATATTGTCTAAAAGCGTTTTTTTATCAACTTGTTGGGCCAATGATGCAGAACAAAGAAAGATCAAGGATAAATTCAGAACTGATTTCAAAAGTGTATGCATCTATGAAAATATTTTGCGTTATGTATATTCGTAAAATTACTAAGCAAAAGGACTTCACCTATTCCTTCGAATGAAATATATTCTACCGGTAGTATTTGTTTTTGTTTTTAACCATTTAAGTTTTGGTCAAGGGGCTTTGCCTGAGACGTTTTTTAATGGTAAATCTGTGGTTCTGGTCTCTAATGACCCAGGTGCAAGGCCCGCCATGTCTTGGGAGGTTTTAGCGGATAGTATTCATTCTGCTATTGTCGATGCCGGTGGAGACCCTGTTGCATATTTTGAATTAGAGCAGGTGGCAATTTCAGAAGTTGTCCAATCCGATTATGCAAGTGCCTTTTCTAGTCGTTTGGTTAAGAATATAATTTTTATCACTCGACAAAAGACTAATACCTCTATTCATGTGGCTCCTTTCACAGGCGATTTTGAAATGATTCCATCTATCAGCGTTTTCGGAATTAGTGGCTCTGATTATCAATCTACAGCAGATCAATTTTCAGCAATTGGAGATACAAATAAAACAAGAAATCTTTTAGTGATTGATGTTCCTGAATTTCCGAGTATTAACCAAACGGAAAATTCTACTAGTCAAAAATTTTTGCAAACGAACCCTTTAAATTTAGAAGTATTTAAGCTTGGGATACCCATTGAAGGTTCCGCTGCTGAAACAGGGCTAATCAGTTATTTCAGGTATGATATGTATGGTAAATCTCAAGCTACTATTTTGGCAGAACAAGAGGCTCAAAAGTCTGGAATTGAGCAAATATTAAAGGAAGAATATCTCTTTGATACGGAATGGTTAACAGAACCAAAAACGGATGAAGAATTAATAAGGGATAGAGTTCAGTTTTTATTGGTTAAAGTTGAAGCTAGAGAATCCGATATGATGAAAAGTATGGGTCTGGAAGTTCCAACAGGTCAATCTGCCAATAGAACGGTCGTGAAGTATTATATTAAGTTGATAGTTCGAAATGAATTATATTTAGGCCCTGAGTGGGATGCTGATCCAGATTGGAGAGTTGCACTTAGAAATTTTTTGAGAAACCTAAAAAAATAAACCTCCTAAAAGGAGGCCTACCGTTGCGTCAAAATTACGGGTGATTGAAACAACTTAAATTGAATATTTTCTCAGGATTTTATGTAACTACATTTACTGCTTGAAAAAAGTGAATAAAAACGAAATATCCTATTAATACCAAATAATTTTCTAACTAGATGACTTTAATAAATATTTTTAATCATTTAAATCTATTTAATAAAGATTTTTATTTAGAAAAGGGATTAATGCTAGGATAATTGCTTGGGAATAATAAGCCTTTCTGTCAACGACACCATGAGTCAGAATGCCTACTGAACCACCTTCTTGTTTGGAGTTTTCTTTTTCAAAAATTAGATCATCAGCTTTTCCTAATTCCATACCGTTTTTAATCAATTTTCTAACTTTCTCTGGGATATAAAAGGTACCTGTTTTGGACTGGCTTGACCTATTTTTTCTGTCTTCTATGTAGATCCAGGCATAAGCGAACATTCCATGTTCGTCTTCTTCAATTCCGCCTTCGATACCCACCCAAAAATCTGCTTCAGGAAAAGTTTTTTTAGCATTTTGGGCTCTGTTTTTAGCCCCTAAAAAAGTCTCATCGCTACCATTAGGCTGGTCAGAGACTCCTGAGGAGGCATTTACTCCATTTACTAAAAACGATCTTGAAAATGCTTCTGAAAAGGCTGTTTCAGTACAATTTATTTTGACAGGATTTTTACTTCCAACAATAATTAACTGTTTTTCAGAATCCTGAAAATTTTCTCTTTTTGGGAATTTCATACATATAAAAAAGCCTAGACTATTGCCTAGGCCATGTTTGTAAATACTTGATTGATATCATCATCCTCTTCCATCTTTTCAATCATTTTGTTTATAATTTCTTCTTGCTCTTCTGTCAGTTCTGTAAGGGTAGTAGGAAATCGTTGAAAATCAGCACTTATTACCTCAATTCCTCTTTCTTCCAATGCTTTTTGCATGGTCCCAAAGTCAGCAAATTCAGTGTAAACAAATAATTCTCCTTCATTTTCATCGATTTCGGAAAGACCATAATCAATTAATTCCAGTTCTAATTCTTCCATGTCCAAATCATCTTGGGCAAACCGGAAAACAGCTTTATGGTCAAACATAAAACTTACAGAACCTGAAGTACCTAACGAGCCTCCAGCCTTTGTGAAATAAGACCGGATATTTGCAACAGTCCGGTTAATATTATCGGTAGAGGTTTCCGCTATTACTGCAATTCCAAAGGGTCCGTAACCTTCATAAACCACTTCTTCATAATCCTTTTCATCCTTATTTGACGCCCGCTTAATTGCTGCTTCTATTCTGTCTTTGGGCATCTGCGCACCCTTGGCATTTTGGATGATAGTTCTTAGTCTGGGATTAGATGCTGGGTCTGGACCACCTGATTTTACGGCCATCACTATTTCTTTCCCCAGACGCGTAAAGACCTTAGACATTTTATCCCAACGCTTGAATTTTCTTTCTTTTCTGAATTCAAATGCTCTTCCCATAGTTAACTTTATTTGGAGGGTAAAAATAATAAATCTTTTGATCTATGGGCTAATCGGAAGAAAGGCAAAGAAGAAAATGGAAAAAGACTCTCAAATTATGTCTTACCATCATTCAATTCCGTACGATTAGGAAAGCCTTAGCACATGTTACTTCCCGCACAAAAACCAATTCCAAACATACCAGAATCTAATCTTCCAAAAGTTGTAATTGTAGGAGGAGGATTTGGTGGATTAAAACTCGCCCGAAAACTAATCAAAGGCCCTTATCAGGTAATTTTACTGGATAAAAATAACTATCATCAGTTTCAGCCCTTATTTTATCAAGTGGCAACGGCTGGCTTGGAGCCAAGTGCTATTTCTTTTCCTTTAAGAAAGATCTTTCATAATACTCCTAACACCATTTTTAGAATGGCTGAGGTTCATTCGTTTGATTCGAAAAGAAAAAGGCTTTTTTCAGATATTGGTTATATAGACTATGACTATCTGGTTTTGGCAATGGGTGCTGATACCAATTATTTTGGAAATAAATCCATAGAATATAATTCTGTACCGATGAAAACTGTTTCGGAGGCACTTTATATTCGAAATAAGATTATTTCCAATTATGAAAGAGCCATAAATATCGAGAAACAAGAAGACAGAAAGTCTTTGATGAATGTGGTAATCGTTGGTGGGGGTCCAACAGGGGTGGAACTAGCAGGAGCAATGGCAGAATTGAGAAATAATGTTTTTCCTAAAGACTACCCAGAGCTGAATTTCAGTAATATGAAAGTAGTGCTTATAGAAGCAGGACCTAATCTTCTTGCTGCTATGTCAAAGGAATCTCAGGAACATTCTTTAAAATATTTGCAAGGGTTGGGAGTGGATGTCTTGCTCGACACGAAAGTTCATGATTATAATGGAGAGGAAGTAAAATTAGAAGGAAAAGATTCTATAAGTACTCATACTTTATTATGGGCTGCTGGCATTAAACCAAATTTTATTGAAGGCTTGGGAAATGAACATTTTGCCCCGAATGGGCGAATTTATGTGGATGAGTTTAACAAGGTAACAGGTGAAGATGGGATTTTTGTTCTTGGGGATGTTGCTTTGTTGAGAGAAGAAAACTACCCTAAAGGACATCCTCAAGTTGCTCAAGTTGCTTTGCAGCAAGCTGAAAACCTGGGAAAGAACCTAATTAATTATGTTCAGGGAAAAGAGATGGCACCTTTCCATTATAAGGATTTAGGCTCTATGGCAACGGTAGGTAGAAAGCTTGCAGTTGTGGATTTGCCTTTTATTAAATTTCAGGGAATGATAGCTTGGCTTACCTGGCTGTTTGTCCATTTAATGGCGATCTTGGGAGTAAAAAATAAGATGTTCATCTTCATGGATTGGGCTTGGAATTACTTGAGCTTTGATCCAAGTTTGAGGCTTCTGATTAAACCTAAATATGTGAGGGCAAGTGAGCGGAAAGAGTTAATCGAGGAAAAATAGGATTTAAGGTTTGTTAACAAGGAATTCAAAAAGTGGATTAAACTTCCTGAGTTTAGGAAGGTCTAAAAGACAAACAAACCATAAAAAGATGAAAAATTTAACTATCGCAATGCTTTTGGTTTTTATGACCGGAATCACTGCTTTCGCACAGGAAACTAAAACCAAAGAAAGACCAACGGCTGAAGAAAGAGCTCAGAAACAAACAGAGATGATGGCTGAAAAGCTGGAATTATCGGATGCCCAGAAAGCACAAATTTTAGCGATCAATCTTGAAAATGCCAAGAAGAGAGAGGCTGAGATGGAAGCAAGAAAAGCTGAGATGGAGGCAAGAAGAGAAGAAATGAAAATGATGAGAGAAGAGATGAAGGCACAAGATGAAGCAATCAAAGAAGTTTTGACTGAAGAGCAAAGAGCTAAATGGGTAGAATTAAAAGAATCACAAAGAGACAGAAGAGGGAGAAGACCAGGGGGAGAAATAAGAGAAAGAGGTGATATGCCTCATAGAAAAGGAGGAAACTAAAATAGGAAAGCCATCTGCCGAAGCGGATGGCTTTCTGTTTCGCAGGGTTGTCAACTAAACAGGGATTCTATTGGTAAAATGAGTTTTTAAACTCAATCAATACCTGCGATTTCTTCCTCTACCTGAAAGAATGATTCATCTTTCTGTGGCAGAGATGAACTACCCATTAGGAATTCATCTACTTTAACAGCAGCTTCTCTACCTTCTGAAATAGCGCATATCCCCGGCAAGGAAAACCTTGGAATTTGTGCTCTGATAATTTTTTGATTTTGGAAGGGTGTTTTCCATAGTCTCCACCCCAAAAGCTTCTAAAAGACCATCTTTAGCTGGACCGGTAAATCCGATTGCAATCAATGCTAAATCACATGGAGCGATCCTTTCTGTACCTTCAAGTTCCTCAAAGGTCATCCGACCTCCACTTTCCTTCCATTCGATATCAACCAGTTTTAATCCAGTAACTTCTCCATTTTCATTTCCCAAAAACTCTTTTGTAAGGATTGAAAACATTCTCTCAGAACCTTCTTCATGAGAACTTGAAGTTCTTAAAGTCATCGGCCATTCAGGCCAAGGATTAAGTGTTATTCTTTGCTTTGGAGGTTTAGGCAATAATTCCAGTTGAGTAATAGATGCCGCACCATGTCTGTTGGAGGTTCCGATACAATCACTACCCGTATCTCCTCCTCCGATTACAAAAACATGTTTGTCTTTTGCGGAGATAGGATTTTCTTCCAATTCTCCATTGATAACTTTATTTTGATTCCCAAGAAATTCCATGGCGAAATGTACCCCTTTCAGATTATCTCCATTGATTCTCAAGGACCTAGGCTGACCTGCACCCGTACAAATAACAATAGCATCAAAATTTCGAAGGATATTTTCAGCTTTGATATTAAAACCAACTTCTGTTGAGCAGGTAAAGATCACTCCTTCTTCTTTCATCAAATCGATCCGTCTGTCTATGACCCATTTTTCTAATTTGAAATCGGGGATCCCATATCGTAGCAAGCCTCCTGGTTTATGGTCTTTTTCAAAAATAGTAACTTCATGACCAGCTTGATTCAACTGATCAGCAGCCGCTAATCCAGCAGGTCCGGAACCGATAACAGCTACTTGCTTACCTGTCCTTTTTTCAGGCGGATTCGGCTTTATCAGATCTAATTCATAAGCTTTCTCAGCAATATTTTTTTCAATCAATTCAATTGTTACAGGATCTTTGTTGATACCCAAAACGCAGCTTGCCTCACAAGGAGCCGGACAGATTCTGCCTGTAAACTCCGGAAAGTTATTTGTGCTTTTCAGGATATTGATAGCCTGTTCCCATTCTTCATTGTAAACGGCTTCATTAAACTCTGGAATCACATTTCCCAAAGGACATCCGCTATGACAAAACGGAACCCCACAGTCCATGCACCTTGCAGCTTGATGATTTAATTGTTCATTAGAAAATGGCTGATATATTTCTTTATAGTCGCCTACCCTTTCTTTTGGGTCTCTTGTTTGAGGCGTTTCTCTCTTGAATTGTAAAAAACCTTCTGTCGCTCCCATCTTACACCAATAATTTAGATTGTTCTGAAGCTCTTTTTTGCAAAACAGCTTTGTAATCTCTCGGGATTACTTTGATAAATTTTTCTTTAGAATGATCCCAGTCATCCAGGAATTTAATGCCTAATTCACTTTCAGTTAATTTGACATGTCGCTTGAGATAAGCTTTAATAGTAGCAAAATCCTCTTCTTCTAGAAGATCTATATCTACTAACTCGGGATTAACTTCTGTGATATATTCTTTTAAAATATAAGCGATACCTCCACTCATGCCGGCTGCGAAGTTTCTTCCGATTTCACCAACGTTAATAACCAATCCGCCGGTCATATATTCACAACCATGATCACCGATACCTTCTATTACAGCTTTAACACCTGAGTTTCTCACACAAAATCTTTCCCCACCTTTTCCATTAATATAAGCTTCTCCAGAGGTGGCGCCATAAAATGCAACGTTTCCGATGATGATATTTTCTTCAGGATTAAATTTTGAATTTCGGCTTGGGTACACGATTAATTTTCCACCAGAAAGACCTTTACCGAAGTAATCATTTGCTTCTCCTTCTAATTCGAAATCCACTCCCTTAGTCAAGAAAGCTCCAAAGGTTTGACCAGCAGAACCTGTGAATTTGAACTGAATGGTGTCTTCCGGTAATCCCACGCTACCAAATATTTTTGAAATTTCATTGGAAAGCATTGCCCCCACTGATCGATCTGTATTCTTGATTTGAAAGTTCCCAGTTGATGGAACAGCCTGTTCCAATGAAGGGTGGGCAGCTTTAATCAATTGTCTATCTAAAACTCTTTTCAGTTCAAAATCCTGATCAATTTGCTTATGAATACCTACATGATCCGGTACTTCCACTCTATGGAAAATTGGAGTAAGATCTACTTTATCCCATTTCCAGTGATTCAAATGGCCCGTTGACTGTAAAATATGGCTTTGTCCAACCATTTCGTCAATGGTTCTGAACCCAAGAGATGCCATGATCTCGCGTAAATCCTGAACCAGGAAATTGAAATAGTTAACTACATGATCAGGATCCCCAGTAAACAGCTTTCTCAATTCTTCGTTTTGAGTAGCAATACCTACAGGACAAGTATTCAAATGGCATTTTCTCATCATGATACAACCTTCCACAACCAACGCAGCTGTAGAAATACCCCATTCTTCAGCGCCAAGTAAAGTGGCAATAGCCAAATCCCGACCTGTTCTCAGCTGACCATCTGTTTGGAGCGTAACCCTACTTCTAAGATTATTTTTAACCAATGTTTGATGTGCTTCAGATAGACCAAGTTCCCAAGGTAAGCCTGCATGTCTAATAGAACTCAGAGGTGATGCGCCGGTACCGCCATCTGCACCTGAAATCAAGATTACATCTGCCATTGCTTTAGCAACTCCGGCAGCTACAGTTCCAACTCCCGCCTGAGATACAAGTTTTACATTTATTCTTGCTTTTCTATTCGCATTTTTTAAATCGTAAATCAGTTGGGCAAGATCTTCAATAGAATAAATATCATGATGTGGAGGTGGTGAAATAAGACCTACTCCTGGAGTAGAATGTCTTACTCTTCCGATCCAGTCATCAACCTTATGGCCTGGGAGTTGTCCGCCTTCGCCTGGTTTAGCTCCTTGAGCCATTTTAATTTGAAGTTCAGCTGCGTTAGTTAGATAGTTGCTGGTAACTCCAAATCTTCCCGAAGCTACTTGCTTAATAGCTGAACGTTCCCAATCCCCATTTTCTTTTTTTGCAAAACGCATTTCATCCTCTCCTCCTTCTCCTGAATTACTTTTCCCCCCGATTCTATTCATTGCTATTGCCAAGGTAGAATGGGCTTCATGAGAAATAGAGCCAAATGACATAGCGCCAGTTGCAAACCTCCGCATAATACTGGAAGCTGGTTCGACCTCGTCAATTGGTACGGTTATTCTTTTTTTGAATTCGAAAAGACCTCTTAAAGTGAGCGCATCTTTTGACTGTTCATTTATTTTATTTGCAAACTTTTTATAAAGTCCAAAATCATTGAGCCGTGTTGATTTTTGAAGTAAATGGATTGTTTCCGGATTGAAAAGGTGTTTTTCGCCCCTCCTTTTCCATTGGTAAACACCCCCAGTTTCAAGAACCGGACTTTTTGTTCCATAGGCAGCTCTATGACGTATAAGTACTTCTTCTGCCAGATCGTCAAAAGATATTCCAGAGATTCTAGAAATAGTTCCCTTGAAGCATCTGTCAATAACTTCAGGACCTAATCCAAGTGCTTCAAAAATCTGTGCACTTTGATAAGATTGAAGAGTAGAGATTCCCATTTTGGAAAGAACTTTTAATAATCCTTTCCCTATAGCTTCCTGATAATTAGAGAATACTTTTTCTCTATCCATTACTTTCGGAAGTCGTCCTTTTTCAAACATTTCTAAAAGTGACTCCAGAGCCATATATGGGTTAATAGCAGATGCCCCATATCCTATTGCTGTCGCAAAATGATGAGTTTCCCGAATATCACCGGATTCTAAAACTAAACCAGCCTTTGTTCGGATGTTATTCTTTACCAAATGATGGTGAACAGCCCCGATTGCTAATAAAGATGGGATAGGAGCCCAATCCTCGGAGCTATTTCTATCCGAAATAATAAGAATATTCTTGCTGTCTTTAATTGCTTTTTCGGCTTCCAAACACAGCTTTTCCAAGGCTTCCAGTAATCTTCCAGGCTGATGATCGGTATTAAAGTGAGCATAGATTTTTTGACTTCTATAGCCTAAGTGCTCCATGTTTTGGATTTTATCCAAATCACTATTTAATAAAACGGGCTGAGAAATATGAATCTGTCTGGTATGTCTTGGACTTTCTTCCAAAATATTATGACCTTCTCCTATTCTAGTAAATAAAGACATGACCAAGCGTTCTCTAATGGGATCGATTGGCGGATTACTTACTTGAGCAAAAAGCTGTTTGAAATAATTGGAGATATGTTGACTCTCCTTGGAAAGGACCGCCAAAGGGGTATCCGCACCCATGGAGCCAATTGCTTCATACGCGGTATTTCCCATAGGGGCAAGTACTACCTTGAGTTCTTCAGAAGTATAGCCAAATACTGTTTGGCACTTTTTAAGATCCTTTGAATTATATGGGTATGTCAGATGCTCAGGATCAGGTACTAGACGAAGCTTGATTCTCTGGTCTGCTACCCATTTTTCATACGGTTGCCTATTACATATTTCCCCTTTTACTTCCTCGTCAAATAGAACTTTTTGTTTTTCTAAATCAGCCCAAAGCATCCTTCCAGGGCTAATTCGACCTTTTTCTTCGATAGTGGCTTCCCTAATTGGTAAAGCACCGGCCTCGGAAGAAAGAATCAGTCTTTTATCCTTAGTGATAAAATATCTCAGTGGTCTCAAACCGTTTCGGTCAAGCGTTGCTCCTACTGATTTTCCATCGGTGAATAACAAAGCAGCAGGCCCATCCCAAGGCTCCACTAATGAAGCGTGGAATTTATAGAATGCCTTTCTATCCCGATCCATAACCTCATTATCTTGCCAAGCTTCAGGAACAAGCATCATCATGGCATGTGGTAATGACCTTCCAGTGAGAGTAAGTAATTCCACCATTGCATCCAAATTCGCAGAATCAGAATTTTGACTATTGGTAATTGGAAGTAGTTTTTTCAGTTCCTCATCCGAATAAAACTTCGTTTTCATTAAAGTTTCTTTCGACTTCATTTTGGTGACATTACCTCTGATGGTATTGATTTCACCATTATGTGAAAGGAATCTGAAAGGCTGTGCTAATCTCCAGTTAGGGAAGGTATTAGTAGAGAATCTAGAATGGACAATGGCAAAAGCAGATTCAATCTTGCTGTTTTGCAAATCTTTATAGAAGGCTAAAACCTGGTCTGTTCTTAATTGCCCCTTATATATAATTGTATTGCTGCTTAGACTCGCAAAGTAGAATGAATTATTTACTCCTGGAATCTTAGAATTGATTTCCGAAGTGGAATAATTTCTTAATAAGTATAGCTTCCTCTCCAGGTCAATTCCAGTAAGGCCTTTTTTATGTTTAACAAATAGCTGCTCAATGATTGGCATAACCTCCAAGGCACCTGAACCTGGGACTGTTTCGTCAACAGGCACTTGTCGATAACCAATCAAATCAAAATCTAACTCCTCAATAATCTGATTAAGAAGTTCCTTAGATTTATGAAACAGCTGTTTGTTTTTTGGAAAAAAAGTCATCCCCACGCCATAATATCCGGCTTCAGGAAGATTAATCTCTGACCTTGCTGTAATATCTTTTAAGAATTGATGCGGTACCTGAATCAGCACACCTGCTCCATCTCCTGTTTTAGGATCGGATCCCCTGCCGCCACGATGCTCCATATTGCTAAGCATATATAAGGCATCGCTAATTGTCTCATGGGAAGGGACTCCTGTCAGGTCGACAACCGCACCAATACCGCAGGAGTCATGCTCAAACTCCGATCGATATAACCCTTTTTGCATTATTTTCTAGATTTTAATAGGTTCAAAATTTCCAAAAAATACAGAAAAAATTTCTTTCATTAAAATTTAGGCAATAAACCGCCGTTCTAAATGCCTAATTTTTTATGAAAATTGACTTTATTGATTATTTCGCAAAAAAGTTATGGGTTTAATAAAATCATCATTTTTTCAAAAAATTGTTGTTTATTAATAAAGAAGGGTAAAATGAGGCCAGTATTCGAGATAAATAATGTGAATTTGGTAAAAAATGGTTTTTAAAATAAAATTTTGAAATAACATTAATTTTTTTTTGGAAATATTTAAAATCACCTTTTCACTCAGAAATGATATGGTAAATTCACAGAATAATATTCTGAAAGAAATAAAAAACTAAAAATCAAAAGTTTAACTGTATTTATCAGTCAGTGTAGGGACCGGGAAGGTCTTTTTCGTTTCCAAGAAGGTGAACTTTTATTTTTTTGATTTTCCGTGCATCAACGGCCAGGATTGTAAATTCAAAATCCTCGAATTTTATCTTGGTTCCATTCTTTGGAAGTTTGGAATTCAATTCCAAGAGAAGTCCTCCCAATGATTCATTTTCACCTTTTACCTCCTCAAATAGCTGAGAGTCTAACTCTAGTTTTTTACAAAAATCATTCAAAGAAACCTTTCCTTCAAAAATGAATGTATTTGGATCCAGTTCCTGAAAGAAAATGTCATCTGTGTCATCAAATTCATCATTGATTTCTCCGATGATTTCTTCTATTAAGTCTTCTAAAGTTACCAATCCTGAAGTCCCTCCATATTCATCTACCACGATAGCCATATGAACTCTCTTTAATTGAAAGTCTTTTAATAAAGTATCTACTTTTTTATTTTCTGGCACAAAGAAGCTTTTCCTTATTAAGTCTTTCCAGGCAAATGTTTCATCCCGTTCGATAAAAGGAAGCAAATCTTTGATATAAAGAATTCCGGAGATATTATCTATTGTCTCTTGAAAAACAGGGATTCTAGAATAACCACTCTTATTTATTTTGTCCATTAATTCATGGAAATCCATTTCTTCATCAATTGCAGTAATATCCATTCGGCTTCGCATGACTTGCTTTACTGTAAGTGTTCCAAAATTTACGATTCCTTTCAAAATGTCTCTTTCTTCCTCAGGAGTGTCTTCAGTAGTCATCTCCAATGCCTGATTTAGCTCATTTACTGAAAGAGAATATCCTCTTTTTTGAATATTTTTCTCGATTAGGTTACTCATGGCCATTAGAAAGAGAGATATTGGCTTGAGAACAGTACTAAAAAAACTAATACTTGGAGCCATGATTAGGCTGAATTGCATACTGGCTTTCGAAGCATAAACTTTTGGTACGATCTCTCCAAAAAAGACAATTGCAAAAGTTACTCCAATAGTCTGAACAAGAATGATAATTATCCCTGTTGCATTCATTCCAAAAATCGACCAGGAAACAAATGTGGTCAAAGTGACAATACCAATATTGATTAGATTATTGAGTATAAGTATTGTACTAAGTAGATTTTTTGGCATTTCTACCAAATGAATCACTTTTTTGGCATTGCTGGATTGGTCTAATTGGAGGGAGTCTAGGTCATCATTAGAAAGGGAAAAAAATGCTACTTCTGAACCTGAAACTAGAGCTGAGCCTATCAATAATAATACAAAAAGTAAACTATTAAAGATCAGATAACTTGCACTTAGTTCGCTGATCTGAGCGAGTAAATGATAACTCGGATAGGGGTCGTCCATGGATAAACGAAAATGTTTGCTACAAAAGTAAAAAAAAATCCTCCGAAAATAACTTTCAGAGGACTTGAATTAAAATGGAAGATCATCATCACCATCATCCATCACCATTTTATCACTTCCGGATGGCATGGGTGCTGGGGATGGTTTGGATTGAGGATTATTTGATTGTGGTGCTGAAGGAAAAGATCCTTCGGGTTTGCCTCCGAGCATGGTGAAACTCAAAACCCGAATTCTTATTTTTTTTCTATTCTGTCCTTGTTCATCAGTCCATTTATCGGATTTAATTTTTCCCTCTACATAAATTTGACTGCCTTTCTTGAGATATTGTTCTGCAACTTTGGCTTGCTGTCCCCACAGTTCGAGATCATGCCATTCAGTTTGCTCTACTCGATTACCACTTCGATCTTTATATGCTTCAGTTGTCGCTAAACTTAAGTTTGCAACGACATTATCTCCCTCAAGATACTTTACTTCTGGATCAGCTCCTAGATTTCCAATTAATATTACTTTGTTTACTCCTGCCATAATTTTTGATGATTAAATAATTCAAAAAGTGAAAATTGAAGTTACTCAAATACCCTGATCAGTCAAAAAATTTATGATCAATTTGGGTTTTGCTAAATAGTCTATTTCATCTTCATTCACGAGTATATAACCCTCTTCATTACACCATTTCGATAGTTTATCATATTTATTGGCAGGAATTTCAACCTCTGAAAAAGTTGCGTTTAGCCTCTGATGTGACAGAATATGTCGGTATTTTTTCTCAAACAAATGAGTTTCTTCTCCCTCCATTAAATCCAAATTTGGGAGTTTCATAGATTTATCACTTTCCTTTACCGGAAAATCAAACAAACCTTCCCAAATATCTCCTGATCCTCTTTTTTTCCAAACCCATTCTTTTCCACATTTGATTATATAATAATGAAGATTTCTTTCAGTGATCTTTGTCTTATTGATTTTAACAGGAAGATCTTTCACCATATTATTATTAAAAGCAAAGCAATTTGATTGTAGGGGGCAGTTTGAACAGTCAGGACTCAATGGAGTGCATTGTCTTGACCCGAAATCCATGATGGCCTGATTATATTCATCTGGAGAGTTTTTTGGAATGATTTGATCCGCTAAAGCCTCAAACTCTTTTTTAGCCGGAGAACTGGCTATGTCAGTTTCAATACCAAAATATCTCGCCAATACTCTAAATACATTGCCATCTACTACTGCTTTGGCCTGACCAAAAGCAAAACTTGCAATTGCTGAGGCTGTGTAGCTTCCCACTCCTTTAAGCTTGAGGAGCCCTTCATAAGTTTCTGGAAATTTTCCGCCCAATTCAAAACAAACATATTTGGCACATGCGTGCAGGTTTCTGGCTCTGCTATAATAGCCCAAACCTTGCCAAAGTCTTAATACTTCTTCTTCAGGAGCATTTGCCAGATCATGGATTGTTGGGTAATTGTTAACAAATTTGTGAAAATAAGGGGTTCCCTGTGCGACACGAGTTTGCTGGAGAATAATCTCAGAAAGCCAGATTTTGTATGGATTTTTGGTTCCTCTCCAAGGTAATTCTCTAGGATTTGAGCGATACCAAAATAAGATTTGATACGAAAATGCCTGTAAGTCAGTATATTTACGATTCATTGATAATAAAATTCTATTATACAAATCAAGCTAATTTTTGCCATTTTGTTTTTTAATTGCCTAGGTTCTCGTACATTTGCAGTCCCAAAAACACTTGGTTAATAGGTTGTTAAGCTTATTTCATAATTTCTAAATTTAATTTACTGTGACAAAAGCAGAAGTAATCACTAAGATTTCAGACAAAACAGGAATCCAGAAGGATGATGTTACACAGGCTGTAGAGGCCTTCTTTAAGGTAGTAAAAGATTCTATGTCTGAGGGAGAAAACATTTACGTAAGAGGATTTGGTAGCTTCATTAATAAGAAGAGAGCCAAAAAAATTGCTCGTAATATCTCCAAGAATACAGCTATCGTAATTGATGAGCACTACATTCCGGCTTTCAAGCCTTCTAAAGTGTTTGTAGAGAAGATTAAAAACAGTAAGAAAATTAAAGAATTGGCTCCTCAGGATTAATCTGAGAAGATGATTTGACATGAAAAAAACTCAGCTCATTCTCATCATAGTGGGAATCATTACAATAGCAGGCTTATATGCTTTGCCGAGTGTAGTGGTAGATAATGAAGGAGAAGTCGATGCAATATCCCAGGATAATGCGGGAGCAGAAACTTCAGAGTCTAATTCGGTAGCTATGCATGAGGCTGAGTTGTCACCTGATCAAATGGATTTAGTTACTTCTCTTAGAGGTAAATTAAATGATGGCAATTCCGGAGAATATCAGGTAGCAATTCTTGATTCTCTAGGTTCTATTTATCAGGAATTGGGTAAATTTGACAGTGCTGGATTTTATTTCGGACTAGCAGCAGAGGAAAGCAATAATTTGGCTTTAGCGGAAAAGGCTGGAGATTCATTCTATGAGGCTTATACCTTTGCTTTAGATGCCGATAAGGTTGCTTACACTTCTGAACAAACCCGAAAGTATTTAAATCAGGTGTTGGAAAAAGATCCCACCCGATTGGATTTGAAAACCAAAGTCGCCATGACTTATGTTTCTTCAACAAACCCTATGCAAGGCATTACGATGCTTCGAGAAATTCTCGAACAAGACCCTCAAAATGAGGATGCTTTGTTTAATATGGGTATCTTGGCGATTCAATCAGGTCAATATAAGCGAGCTGCGGAGCGATTTGAGGAATTGATTCAATATCATCCTCAAAATCTTCAAGGTCAGTTTTATCTTGGAGTAAGCTATTTTGAAGCCAATCTAAAGAATAAAGCAAAAGCTCAGTTTGAGGCAGTTAAGGAAATGACTGGGGATGAGATGATCCTTAGTAGTATCCAAGGCTATCTTGACAGGCTATAAATTATTTTATCACTTAAATTCTAAAAACTATGCCTTGCGGTAAGAAAAGAAAAAGACATAAGATCGCTACGCACAAGCGTAAAAAGAGACTTAGAAAAAACAGACATAAGAAGAAGTAATACACTTCTTCTTATGTCTGTTTTATTAAACACGTTCATTTACATATTTATTAGACACGATTTTGAGTACGGAATTATTAATTGATTCTGCTCAAAGTGGTAGTCGAATTGCACTCCTTCAAGATAAAAGCTTAGTTGAATTGCATTCCGAAGGAATGGAAAATCAATTCAAGGTTGGGGATATTTATTTGGGTACGGTACGAAAAATCGTCAATGGGCTTAACGCAGCTTTCATTGATGTAGGTTATGAGAAAGATGCCTTTCTTCATTACCAGGACTTAGGCCCAAATTTCAACAGCCTGATGAAGTTTACCAAAATGGTACGCAACAACAACTATAGCAATTACATGTTGAAGGGTTTTGAAAACGACCCTGAAATAGACAAGATTGGGAAAATTTCCAACATCCTGTCAAAAAATAATCAAGTGTTGGTTCAGGTCGTCAAAGAACCCATCTCCACAAAAGGACCCCGACTATCCTGCGAGCTCTCTCTACCAGGTCGTTATCTCGTATTAGTTCCCTTTTCAGATTCAGTAAATGTTTCTAAAAAGATAAGAAGTAATGACGAGAGAAAACGCCTTTTGAGGCTCATCACTTCTATTAAACCTGCCAACTTTGGTGTGATCATTCGCACTGTGGCAGAAGGTCAGTCTGTCACCGAATTAGACAAAGACCTTCGAAATCTTCTCAAGAACTGGGAAGAAGGGATGCAGAAGTTAATGAAAGCCAAAAGCCGTGACAAGGTAATAGGAGAGATGAGTATGGCTTCCTCACTCGTGAGAGACCTCCTCAATGAATCCTTCGATGCAATCACCGTAGAAGAAGAATCAACTTACGATCAGATCAGATCCTACATCAGGTCTATAGCGCCTGAAAAAGAAAAAATTGTCAAGCTTTACAATGGTAAAGCTAAGCTATTTGAAAATTTTGGAATAGAGAAACAGATCAAAAGCCTGTTTGGACAAACGGTAAGCCTTCCCCAGGGTGGCTATGTTATTATTGAACATACCGAAGCACTACATGTCATTGATGTGAATAGTGGTAACAAATCCAACCAGGAAAGTGACCAGGAATCAACAGCTTTAAAAACCAATCTGGTCGCTGCGAAAGAAATTGCCAGACAGCTACGTCTCCGGGATATGGGAGGCATTATCGTAGTTGACTTCATAGACATGAGAAAGGCCGAAAATAAAAAGGTTATCTATGAAGCAATGAAAGAGGAGCTGAGGTTTGACAGGTCTAAGCATACTATTTTGCCGCTGAGCAAATTTGGGCTCATGCAAATCACTCGGCAAAGAGTAAGGCCGGAAGTAAATATTGTTACCAAAGAAACCTGTCCAGCTTGTAATGGAACCGGCAAAATTCAGGCATCTATCCTGATTGCCGATAAGCTGGAAAAAGATCTGGAGCATATTGCAACTATCCAAAATGTGGCTAACATCCACATCGGGCTGCATCCCTACCTGCACGCATACTTTACTACCGGAATTTTAAGCCGAAGAGTAAAGTGGTTTTTCAAGTATAACAAATGGATTAAACTGATCAAAGATTCTTCCCTGCCTGTGACGGAATACAGATTCCAAGATGAATCTGGAGAGGAAATAGAACTTCAAGTAAAAAGCGAGACTGAATAGTCTCGCTTTTTTTTGCTTTGTAAATCTTGAAGTATTAATAAATATTGTGTATATCCGCAATTCTACCAGTAAGGAGACTAATGCAATACAAAATAAGCTCAACTGTAAATTTTAGGCTGCTTCGGTCTTCGGTCATCGGTCTTCCGACCAGATAAGCAAAGAATTTAAGGTGACTGGCATCATTGCGGATAATCATAATAAATATTATTTATCTATTAATTATTCATTCTTTTTTGCTATTAATTTCGAGAAATCCAATCTAACATAGGCCACTTCATCTTCGGACTGAGGGTATCCAATATATAAATAATAGCCTCTGGGAGTTGAAAATCCACGGGTAGGAAATGGTAAAACTACTTCTCCAATTTTTTTAAATTCCTTGTCTAAGACCACTAATTTTGAGAGTGGCAATTTACCTTCTTCCAGGGTTTTTTCGGTATCGGCGACAACCACCGCTTCTCGAAGATATACTTGAGACCTAGGATCATAATCTACCCATGTATATTTACTGCTGTTATAATTTGGAAGGAATGCGGTGTATTCACCTCTTTGTTCAGTTTTTCCTACTAAAAACT
>NZ_JAHEBC010000036.1 GCF_024642405.1 Algoriphagus sp.
AAGATCGGACAATACTTGCTCAGCCTGAGCCTTTACAGCAGCCTTATTTGCATCATCCATTCCCTCCGTGCTAAACAAAATATGAGAAGCTCTCATTCTACCAGCTCCTTCATATTTATCCGTCACCTTATAGGTTACATACGTTGAGTTTGCCGTCACAAATGGTCCATAAGTAGCACCTTCTTCAATTTCATCAACATTGGAAGTCAAGCCAACTGGAAGTTCTGTTCCAGGGGCATAGGTGAAGAATGGGAATTGTGATTCAGAGTTTCTGGCAACATAAGTTGAGTCATTGTCAGCATTTTTCAATTCTTCAGTTAATACCTGAATTTCAGAAATAACATCAGCTGAGTCTTGTTGGCTTGGCAAAATACTGAAGCTTACATATTCCAGATTGGCACTTGTACCAGTTCTGAATTTACTTTGGTTCTTACTTAAGTAATCTCTCATTTCACTTTCACTCACTGAAACTGCAGAGTCTGCAATTGCATAGTAAGGAATAAACAGATGAGAAACATCAGCAGTGGTATTTGCTGCTTTATACTCATGCTTCGCTTCTACAGAAGTAATATATTCCGAGAAATTAAGCATATTATCATATTTGATTCTCAATCTAGATTCAGCAAACAGTTGTTCTTGCTGAGCCCAGAAAGCCTGCTGTGTGGGATCAGCTATTTCCAATGATTGAAGGAAAGAAACCAACTGAGATTTGTCGAATTCACCAGTTTGAGGGTTTACTAATTGCTGACGCAATTCTGCAACAATATTCTTTCCCTGTACCATATCAACTAATTCTGCATCAGAAATAGTCAATCCCAGTTTATCATATTCTTCTTTGAATACTTTCTCCACAATGAGGGCCTGCCATGCCTGTTCTCTTACAGAAAACATTTCTGGTTCTGAAGGTGCTCTGCCAGTTCTTTGCTGGAAAGCAGCTCTAAACTCCTCAACGCTCGCGATGTATTCCTCATAGGTGATTTCTTCACCTGCGATCTCACCCACAATATTTTGATTTGAATTGAGCAAGGTAGAATTTGGACTTAGCAAATCTCCCCCCAATAGGAATAAAATCAACCCGCCGGCAATTACACCGATTGCGAGACCCGTTCTCTGTCTTATTTGTTTAATTAACGCCATTAGTATTTCTACGCTTTTTTAGAAGTGTCGCAAAATAATAGCATTAGGGTCGAAATTCAAAATATATTCTGAATCAAACCTTTAACTAAAAAATCCCCGAGCTATTGATTTTGAGTTTAACTGAGTCAATTCTATGGTCTTGTTTGGTCATAATTGTAAAGGTATATGGGCCAAAAACGACCGATTCGCCCTTCTTGGGCAGGTTTTCCGTCAAAGACAGGATTAAACCTGAGAGCGTTTCAAAATCTCCGTAAGGTAATTCCCATCCATATTTATCATTTAAATAATCTATCTCGTGACGCGCACTTAACAAATATTCATAATCTCCTGTCTTTTGTTCGATCAAATCATCACTATCATATTCGTCTTCGATCTCTCCAAAAATCTCTTCTATGATGTCTTCCATGGAGACAATTCCACTGGTTCCACCAAACTCATCCACTACCAAAGCCAAGCTTTTTCTCTCTTGAATAAATTCAATCAAAAGCTCATTTGCCAAAGCAGATTCCGGTGCAATGATTATTGGAGTCAGGATTTCTTCAATGGTCTTGGGTTTTTTAAAAAGCTCTAATTGATGACAATATCCTATAACATCATCTATTGTCTCGCGATATACAATGACTTTTGAATGGCCACTCTCTGCAAAAACCTCCTTTAAATCTTCAATTGAATCCTCAATTTCTACGGAAACAATATCCGTACGTGGAACCATACATTCCCGGACCCTAACAGTTTTAAACTCGACAGCATTATCAAAAATCTTGGTATCTATATCAGCCTTCCCCTCCTCTTTCTCCTGCGTCAAATGGTTTTGAATAAAACTATTTAAATCAGTGACGGTGAAAACTGGTTTGTCTTCGCTATACTCCAATCTCAAGATCTTGGTGATAAAGAATCTGGAAAGTCCAACTACAGCCCATACAATCGGATACATCAGAAAATAAATCCCTAAAAAGGGCACTGCAAAAAAAGTCAACATGCTATTCGGGTTCAGCATAAATAGACTTTTTGGGATGAATTCTGCGGTAACAAGAACGATTATAGTGGAAAATACTGTCTGCAGTACTAATATAAATGCCTCATTGGTTAGGCTTTCCGGAAGTATCATCTTTATAGGATCCTCGAGAAGAAAAGCCATAAAAATGCCGTAGAGTACTAATGAAACCGTATTCCCCATCAAAGTCGTCCCGATAAATTGCCCAGGATTATTCACAAAAGTGCTCAATACCCGGCCTACTAAAGATCCTTGTTTTCTTTGAAGTTCAATCTGAAGCTTATTGGAAGAAATGAAAGCTATCTCCATTCCCGAAAAAAATGCGGAAAAAAGCAATGTAATGATGACATAAATAAGATAAGAGATATCCATTCTTAATGCTTTTTCCTCTTTTTAGTTTTTTGCTTTGGGTTAGGGGTTTCTTTGGGTTTGTTTGTCCTTCTATATTGAAACCAAAATAATAAGGCCACCGCAAACATAAAAACAGGATAGGAAACTTCCACTCCTTGTGTAAGGCTGAGATGTATGCCGATAATCACTAAAGCCAATGCAAGTGATAATATTAGGACGTCAGGTAATTTCAATTTATTTATTTTCTATGAATCAAATATATGATGAATTTACATTCCTTCTCCGGGAAGTAAGGTCCTACTATCTCTTATGTTTTTCAATGTATAATTGGTAAAACTTTCATCAGCTTCCATTCCAGTTCCGTTAAAAAGGGTTTGTCCATCACGAACAGTAACAAATTTTTCTGTGTATATCTGCTTCTTATTAGGATTCCAAAACATCTCCTCTGCTTTTAGAGACTGATCTTTCACCATATTTTCTACTTGTACATCCCCCACACCTTTATAAAGATTCTCCTCTCTTAGATAATATCCTTTATTGGCCTTCATCGTGGTGGTAACATTTCCTTCCTCGTCAAAAAATTGAATATCTATTCCTTCTGGAAATTCTAAATTCCCATTTTCATATTCAAGTTGTTTTGCGGCTTTGATCTGAGACCTCACGATCGCTGAGTCACTCTGTACCAAATTTATATTAATAGCAGTATTTATAGGGCCATCATAAACCTGTAAAGCCGATGCATCCATATCTTCCCTGCAAGAACTAAAGGAAAGCAAACAAAAAAATCCAATTGTAAAAAGTAAGCTATTTTTCACGAAGTAAAGATAATTGAAAATTAAATGAATAGCAGCAAACAAAAAAAGGGCAGCCACTTAGCTGCCCTTCCATATAATTAAATCTAATTAATCTCTTGTCGCTAAAGTAACAGTTTCACCAATCCAGCAACCTGTATTGATAGTTTCTCCTACTTGTAAACTTTCAGTAAATAATTCTTCCTTAGAAGGGAATCTTTGTCTTGCACTTGACATGCCTCCAGAATCACCTGCTCTTTGATAAGCATTATAAGCTGCGATATAGATGGAGTAATCTTTTGCACGGCTTACTCCTCCTCTACAATCATTGGCAGAACCCATATACAGATCACCTATTAATTTCCACGCATCTTTTGATTTTTCCTCGTCTAATGTAGCTGCTTCTTTTGCAGCAGTTCTAGCAGCAGACTTTTGCCCTCTAGCACCATAAATCCTAGCTAATTCAAACTTAACTTCTGCTTTTTGAGCATCGTTTTCAGCAAGTGTAATAGCTTTCTCCAATACAGGTTCAGCTTTATCGTAATCTTTCTCCTGCAAATATCTCATAGCTCTTACTTGAGAAGTTGCAAAAGTTGGATTATTGTTATCCTTGATCTCCAAAGCTCTCAAGAAAGCGTCTGAAGAGAAACACTTATACTGCACAGAATAATTGAAGATCTGATCAGCAAGCTTCTCATTGGTTGGATCCGCTGCAAGCTTAGGTCCCATGGTGTTTTCGATGAAATCACAATCGATTAATTCCATCGCAACAAGCAATTGCTCTAAAGTACCTCTTTGGCTAGTAACATCTTTACCTTCTGCCTCAGCTTGAGTAAGCATCGCCTGAACTTTATCATGAATATCTAGAATCTGCTCAGGAGTATAGGCTTTATTGTAGGCATAGTTTCTATATACCAAATCAAAATACGCAGCTGTTAACTGGTAATTGATAGTACCATTCAATTCCATTGCTTTTTCGAAATCAGCAATTGCGTTCTTTAACTTATCCTTATCGCTCTTATAATATTGGTACCCGTAATAGGCTTTATTTTCTATCCATTTAGATTCATTGTCATATATCTGACCTCTTTTTTCATAAAGAGCGATCACGGAATCTTGATAAACTTTCTTCTTTGCCTCGTCACTTATTGCGCCAGCAGCTGCATTGTAAATTGTTGTTCCGTTGATATAAATTGATTCATTCAATTCAGGAACATTCACAAGAAGCCAGTTTAATGGCTTAGTAGCTTCCACAAACTGATCTGACTTCATGTAGTCAGTATAAGCTGCGTTCAATTCTCTCGCTTTGGCTTCTTGTGCAGGATCAGATGGCCAATTCCATCCATCTTGCGCTTGAACCACGCCAGCCATCAAAACGGCGGCTAGACCTAATAGGGTTGATTTAATTTTCATGGTTATTTATGCTTTATTCAAATACTCGTTTATAAAACCAACTGTTATCATTCAGTGAAAATCCAAAAGTGAAGTTCACATATCTTTCTTGAATCAGTCCATTATCCGTGGTACCTCTTTGTCCCACTTTCATTGCAAGATTCACCAATGATAATTGATTCACTGGGAAAGAAGCTCCAAAGTTAATGCCAATATCATTGATATTTGTTTGGTTCAGATAGTAAGGAGTCTGTTGATATTCCAGTCCAAAGCGATAAGTAGTTCGCTTTAAATAACTATCAATAGCTAAATAATCTGGCACAATCTGGAAACCCAATCCAAATTTGATAGCTTCTTTCAATGCCAAACTCTCTCCAAAGAACGATTTGAACTTATTAAAATCCTGATATTGACCCTCTATTCCAAGGGCAAATTTATTCATTTTTTCAAATGTAACCCCAAAACCAATGCGATTTGGAATGTATATACTGCCTTTTTCATCATTTGCAATCAAATCACCGTCTGAATCCGGATCGCTAGCTTGGCCCAAAGCAGCCAATTTGGCAAAGGCTTTTCCACTAACGTCCCCAAGATTCTGATAAATGGCACCTAAATGCAAATTATTCTTTTCAGAAAGCTTAACTAAATAATGTGCCCCCGCTTTAAAGCCAATATCACTGACTGTTAATCTTTCATAATATTGAGTTGTATTACCAACTTGGTTATTATTATCATTCAATAACGTAAGAACATTGTTTCGAATAGTAGACCCAAATAGATAGGAGCCTTGTAATCCCAAACTAAGATTTTTAGTTACTTTAACTCCCATATTTAAATAGGCCTCAGATATTCCTCCATCTCCTTGGATAAAATTATTGGCTCTCAATTCAGCATTATTAACCTGGCTTTCAATCTGGAGTCTGTAATTCACACTCGTAATTTGATTCAAACCCAATCCCATAGTCACTTTTCCTGACTTCCAAGGAAGAGACAAAGCCACATAAGACAAACCACCGCCATCTACATCAGAAGTTTCAGAACCGTTATTGGCTTTGATACTTTTATAATTCAGAGCAGCCTGAAAATTAAAAATTGTATTGTAGGTGGAAAGAGCTGGATTGACCACGTTGACATTCCAACCTGTGCCATAACTAATTCCAAGTCCTCCCATTGCTTGATTTTGGGTAAGCCCAGAATAATTAAATTCCCCGATGCCCAATGCACTATAAGTAGAAGCTGAAGACTGTGCTTTAGCTTCTGAAAATATGAAAAGGATGCTTGCTACACCCAGCAATTGCAGTTTTAATTTACTCAACATTGTGGTTTAGAATACAATTCAATCCATGTAGGACTAAATTTTGGACTACAAATATGTGGTCTTTTGCTAATGATTCAAAAGATTGAGCGTCTCCACCACAAACAAAGACCTTTATTTGGGGGAATTTTTGCTCATATTTCTGGATTTGGCCGAGAATTTCCAGTTCCATCCCATACCAAATCCCAATTTGCATACAGGTGATAGTGTCAGTTCCTATAAATTCAATGGGCTTTTCATGGAGTTCTACCAAGGGAAGTCTGGCTGTTAAACTATTCATAGCTTTTGCTCTCATAAATAAGCCAGGACTTATCGCTCCTCCCCTATAAATATTATTTTCATCTACGAGATCAAATGTCATACAACTCCCCAAATCAATAACGAGTACTGGCCCTTTTCCTGCCAAATCCCATCCTCCAACAGCTGCTGCCAATCGATCAAGCCCTAAAGTCGCAGGACTTCCATAGCCATTCCCAATAGGAAAATTTAGGTCTTTTTTAAGAAAAATAAAGTCAAATGGAAGCTGGATTTTGAGATCTTTCTCTGTCCATTTTACTGAACTTACCAGACAATTCTGAAAAGAAAGCTTTTTCCAAGCCAACAAGGCGGACGGAAGATCAGCGAACACAGATTCATTAACCAATTCATCTCCTCTAAACAAGGCCGACTTGATTCTGGAATTGCCAATATCAATGATTAGATTGTCCATTCAATAATAGATAGACCGCAAATTAGGCATTTAAAAAAAGGAGGACTTTTCTACAGTCTTAAATTATCTTTAGAAACTTCAATACTTAACATACTTTAACCCATGGGAACTTCAAACTATCATGTAATCGGACTGATGTCTGGAACATCAGGTGACGGTTTGGATTTGGCGTATTGCCATTTTGAAAAAACCGAAAAATGGCATTTTGAACTACTTGAGACGATTACAATCCCTTTTCCTTCTGGTCTTGGAGAGCAACTTAAGAATGCTCATTTATTAAACTCTCTCGAACTTCAACTTCTTGATGTGAATTTTGGAAAATGGATGGGAGAGAAAGTGAAAAAGTTTTGTCAGGAACAAGAAATCTCCCCTCAAGTAGTCTGTTCCCATGGCCATACCGTATTTCATCAACCCCAAAAGGGTCTTACTCTTCAAATCGGAAATGGCTGGGCTTTACACCAATTTTCTGGACTGAAAGTTATCAATGATTTTCGGATGCTTGATGTGCAATTGGGAGGACAGGGAGCCCCTTTAGTGCCAATTGGAGATCAATTATTATTTCCTGAAATGGATTTTTGTATCAATCTTGGCGGCATTGCTAATATCAGCATGCAATCGCAAGGTGAAAGAATTGCCTTCGACTGTTCTCCTTTCAATTTGCTATTGAATCCAATCGCAGAAAAACTCGGGATGCCCTACGATGAAGATGGTAAATGGGCCAGAGAAGGAAATATAAATCAGGAGCTACTTGAAAATTTAAATCATATTCCATTTTATCAAATTAAAGGAGCGAAGTCCTTAGGCAGAGAAGATATGGAGGAAGTATTTGCACCAATTATCCAGAAAAGCTCCATTCCCAACAAAGATAAATTAGCGACTCTAACAGAGCATTATGCTTTTCAAATTGCATCGATCATCCAGTCTTTTGCCCAAAAAGAAATTCCTAAAGTATTAATCACAGGAGGGGGTGCTTATCATCTCTATTTTTTGGAACGATTAGACTTCTACCTCCAATCAAAATGGAAGAAATTTGAAGCTTCTAATGAATTGATAGAGTTCAAGGAAGCCTTAATTTTTGGCTTTTTGGGAGTTTTGAGATTACGGGGTGAAAACAATTGTCTGGCATCAGTTACCCATGCTAAAATTGATTCTTCGGGGGGAACAATATTTGGCTAACCATCCAAAAAACAAAATTATTTTGGGTGTGATTTTTTCATAATTTTGGGCGAAATATAAACCCATAATGTAATGCAGGAATTATTAAAAAAATTCGAGAATAAAAAGGCAGAAATTGTTTTCGAGTGGAGTGACAATGAGTCTGAGGCCGAGGGTTGGGTGGTCATCAACTCTTTGAGGGGAGGGGCTGCTGGAGGAGGTACCCGAATGCGCAAAGGATTGGATAAAAGGGAGGTTGAATCTTTGGCGAAGACCATGGAAGTGAAATTTACAGTTTCTGGTCCTGCTATTGGAGGTGCAAAATCTGGGATAAATTTTGATCCAAATGATCCTCGAAAAAATGAAGTCTTGCAACGCTGGTATAAGGCAGTAATGCCATTGTTGAAAAATTATTACGGAACTGGGGGAGACATGAATGTGGATGAGATTCATGAAGTTATTCCCATTACAGAGGCATATGGTCTTTGGCATCCACAAGAGGGAATAGTAAATGGCCACTTTCAAGCCACTGAGCCTGAAAAAATCAAAAAACTTGGGCAATTGAGGCAAGGAGTTTCAAAAGTATTAGAGGATCCACATTTCACCCCCAATGGTCCTAAAAAATATACCGTTTCAGATATGATTACTGGCTATGGAGTAGCTGAGGCTGTTAGGCATTATTATAAAATTTGGGGAGGAGAGATTAAAGGAAAACGAGCAGTGATCCAGGGCTGGGGTAATGTAGGTGCAGCGGCAGCTTGTTTCTTGGCTGTTGAGGGAGTGAAAGTAGTGGGTATTATTGATCGAGATGGTGGTATAATCCGAGAAGAGGGGTTTAGCTTGGATGAGGTTAGACAATTGTTTATAGATAGAAATGGGAATAAACTTGTGGCTCAGAATATGATCCCATTCGAAGAAATCAATGAAAAAATCTGGGATCTTGAAAGTGAGATATTCATCCCGGCCGCTGCTTCGAGATTAATAACCCAATCTCAGGTGGAACGCATGGTTAATGCTGGATTAGAAGTAATTTCATGTGGTGCCAACGTTCCATTTGCAGATTCAGAGATTTTCTTCGGACCAATTGGACTTTGGGCTGACAGAAGAGTCTCAATTTTGCCAGATTTTATTGCAAATTGTGGAATGGCTAGAGTATTTGCTTACTTAATGAGTAAAAAAGCTGAAGTAACTGATAAAGCTATATTTAATGATGTTAGTAAAACTATTGAAAAAGCCTTGAAAAAAACATTTGTAGAAAATCCTGAAAAAACGAATATTGCTCAAAACTCCTTTAAAATAGCTCTAGCTCAACTCGTATAAAATTTTATAGTAAGTAACGCTAGCAAAAGTTAATTTTCAATTATTCTTGCTAGCGTTTATTTCTGTATTGGTGTGTTTCATCCAAAATCAGTAGTTTAGCGAAAGCCAAGTCAAGAGACAACCGCAGGAAAATTTATTTAATTTAACCGAGAAGATTGCCCAGAAGACCCCAATTTGCCTAATGAAGAATATTATTTTAAGTTTCTCTCTACTTTTCGGAATTCTCTTTCTTGGTGGTTTACAACCTCAGCTAAGCTATGCCCAAGAAGGAGAAACCAAAGAAACATTCTTGGCACAGGCTGATCAGACTGATTCAGAGCATATTGAAGCAGCACACAATGAAGAAGCGGATCATAGTGATTCAGAGCACCATGTAGCACCCACTTGGTTAGTAATACCTTTTGTGGTATTACTTTTAATGATTGCAACTGGCCCTTTGTTTTACGAACACTTTTGGCATAAGAACTATCCCAAAATCGCCATAGGGCTCGCTATTTTAGTAGTATTCTATTACCTTTTTGTACTCCAAAATGTGCATGCTCCAGTACATGCTATGGCTGAGTACATTCAGTTTATTGCGCTTTTGGCGTCACTCTACATTGCATCAGGTGGGATTTTGATAGAAATAGACAAGAAAGCCACCCCTCTTGCAAATGTTTCCCTGCTTTTAATCGGAGCTTTAATTTCAAATTTAATTGGAACTACCGGAGCTTCCATGTTATTGATCAGACCTTTTATCAGACTGAACAAAGGAAATATTCAAGCATACCACATTATCTTCTTTATTTTCATGGTAAGTAATGTGGGGGGATCTCTAACTCCAATTGGTGACCCTCCTTTGTTCTTGGGTTTCTTAAAAGGTATTCCATTTTTCTGGACCTTAGAGCATAACTGGCCTGCTTGGGTTTTTGCTTTACTATTATTAGCAACAGCGTTTTACTTCATCGACAAAAAATTAGGAAAAGCGGCTGATGAAGATATTGAACCTGAGGAAATCACCTATAGCAATAAGTTTTCATTAATTGGAATGAAGAATTTCGGATGGTTGTTTATTATAATCTGTTCCGTTTTCTTAGATCCCAATGTCATTGATGGAGTTCCTGCAATCGTTTATGATGGTCAGAAATTTTCTTATTTAAGAGAAGTCATTATGCTTACGGTAGCATTTCTTTCCTTTAGGTTTGCTGATAAAAGAGCCATTCAAGGCAATGAGTTTAATTTCGAACCAATCCGTGAGGTAGCATTTATTTTCATAGGAATTTTCGGGACCATGATGCCTGCGTTGGAATTGGTAGGAAACTTTGCAAAATCTCCCGAAGGAGCATCTTTAATTTCCCACAACACGCTTTATTGGGGTACTGGTACGCTTTCAGGATTTCTTGACAATGCTCCAACTTATCTAAACTTCCTGGCTGCTGCTATGGCATCCAAAGGTGCGGATATCAATAATATTGAACAGGTTAGAATGTTTGCTGCAAATGGATTCCATGATTCAGCCTTTGAGTTAATGGCGATTGCTGTTGCTTCTGTATTTTTTGGAGCTATGACTTATATCGGAAATGGACCAAACTTTATGGTAAAATCGATTGCAGAACAGAGTGGAATCAAAATGCCTTCCTTCTTTGGCTACATCATTCGATTCTCATTGCCCGTTTTACTTCCGATTCTGATTTTAGTCTGGTTAGTTTTCTTCGCTTTCGTAGGTTAAGGTTCCTTAACTTCCTCATATCGGAAACACTCCACCAAATGGTCATTTACAAGTCCTGTGGCTTGCATATGTGCATAAACCGTAGTGCTTCCTAAAAATTTAAACCCCCGCTTTTTGAGATCCTTTGCCAAAGCATCAGACTCGGGAGTGGTGGCGGGGGCAGGATCTCCATGTTTCAATGAATTCTGAATAGGTTTACCTCCCACAAATCCCCAGATATATTTTGTGAAACTTCCGAATTCATTTTGAATTTCCATAAACCGTTTGGCATTATTAATTGCTGCGCGAATCTTCAGTTCATTTCGGATGATTCCGGGGTTTTGCAAAAGCTCCTGAACATATCCTTCGGGAAATTCAGCTATTTGTTTATAGTCAAAATCTGCAAAAGCATCCCTGTAGCCATTCCTCTTTTTTAGAATAGTAGCCCAGCTCAAACCCGCTTGTGCACTTTCCAAAACCAAAAATTCAAAATGAGTTTGATCATCCCAGACTGGTTTTCCCCATTCTTCATCATGATATTTGACATATTCTGGAAAGCCTAAACACCAGTGACAGCGGGATTTTTGATCACTCATCTTAAAATTTTTTAAAGTTTAGGAATAAATTTAATTGAGAATTGGGATAAAGTGGCAGCATGTCTTACTTTTTCATTTCAATAACAACAATTCAATGATCGCTACCTCCTTTTTGGAAATTAGCGCGAAAGCTTACCGCCAAAATATTCGCTATATCCGATCCGAAATAGGCCCAAAGACTGTTATATCAGCTGTTGTAAAAGGAAATGCCTACGGACATGGAATACAACAAATGGTTGAAGTTGCTGAAAAAGCCGGTATTCGACATTTCAGCACTTTTAGCTCAGACGAGGCTTGGGAGGTTTTAAAATACTCCAAGAAAAAATCTGAAATTATGATCCTGGGAATGCTGTATCCTGAGGAGATGGGTGATTTAATAAAAGCAGGAATTAGCTTTTACGTATATGATTTCCAAAGATTAGAACTTGCTACTAACATTTCTAAAAGCCTGGGAATCCCAGCAAAAATCCATATAGAACTGGAAACAGGATTTCACCGAACAGGCTTTGAATGGAGCGCAAGAGAAAAACTAGCTAAGACATTACTTTCTGATTCTGCCCATATTTCACTTGAGGGCCTTTGTACCCACTATGCAGGTGCAGAGAGCATCAGTAATTTTGTAAGGGTAAAAAACCAAATAGAGGTATATCTGAAATTCAGAGAATATTTCACACAAAAAGATGTTTTGTTTAAAAAATACCATACTGCTTGCTCGGCAGCAACCCTTGTTTTTCCTGAGACGATTATGGATATGGTCAGAATTGGAATCGCCGGATACGGCTTTTGGCCTACAAAAGAAACTTTTTATGCAAAACTCAACTCATTACCAAAAGCAAATAAAAACCCCCTGAAGCGATTGATCTCTTGGAAAAGTACGGTGATGAGCATCAAACCTGTGAAAATGGGTGAATTTGTAGGATATGGAAATAGCTTTATGGCGCTTCATAATATGAGGCTCGCAATAGTCCCCGTGGGATATGGTCATGGATATAGCCGTTTATTGAGTAATCAGGGTCAAGTATTGATCGGTGGGCAATATTGTCAAGTAATCGGAACTGTGACTATGAATGCAATTGCTTTAAACATCACCAAATTGAAAAACATTGAGGTAGGAGATGAAGTAGTTTTAATTGGAAAACAGGGGAGCAAAGAAATCACTGTTGCTTCATTTTCGGAATCGACTCAGCAGGTGAATTATGAACTATTGACCCGACTGCCAAAGGATATCCCAAGAAAAGTGATCCCCTAATAGAAAATTATTGTCTTATTTTTAAAAGCCAGAACTTTTCTGTCCAAATGGTACTTTATGGCTTTTGAAAGAGTTACTTTTTCAACATCCTGTCCAATCTGCACTAAATCAGAAATGGTATTATGATGTCTTACTCTTGCCACTTCCTGCTCGATAATTGGTCCCGCATCAAGTTCTTCAGTAACATAGTGCGCCGTTGCTCCGATAATTTTTACACCTCTTTCGTAGGCCGCATGATATGGCTTTGCACCCACAAATGCTGGCAAAAATGAATGGTGAATATTAATGATCCGATTAGGGAAATTTGCAATAAAATCACCTGAGATAATCTGCATATATCTAGCCAAAACCACAAAATCTACTTGATGGCTACTCAACAAATCCAGTTGTTTTTTCTCTGCTTGAACTTTTGTAGAAGCTGTAACCGGAACATGATAAAATGGTATCCCAAAAGCCTCCACAACAGATTTTAAATCCTGATGATTAGAAATAACAAGTGGAATATCAACTTCCAATTGGCCTGCATGATGTCTTCCTAAAATATCAAAAAGGCAATGAGAAAGTTTACTAACAAAAATAGCCATCTTAGGCTTTGGCAGATTAAAATGAAGCTTAAAATCCATTTGAAAATTTAAGGCCACTTCTTTCTTAAACTTTGATGCGATTTCGTCTTTCTGGATTGAAAATGAATCCAACTCCCAAGCAGCTCGCATAAAAAATAAACTTAATTCTTCATCAACATGCTGATCAATCTCAAGAATGTTTCCATTGTATGAATACAAAAACCTTGAGACCTCTGCCACTATCCCCTTTTGATCAGGACATTGAATTAAAAGAATTGCTTTATTCATAGCACAAATTTATTCATTCCATATTTTCCAAGCAGCTTCTGCTTGCAGTTCTAGCATATCCTGTCCATTTTTTGATTTTCCTCCGGCATTAATGCAGGCCTTCATCAAAGTTGTCTCGGAAGGATTATAAACCAAATCATAAATTAAATGCTTAGAGGTTAATTGATCGATTGGAATATCCGGCATTCCCTCCACTTTGGGGTAAGTCCCTAGAGGTGTGCTATTTATGATCAAATGATGTTGCTTTAAAATAGAAGGATTTTCTTTGAGGTCCTGATAGGATATTTGATTTCCTGAAGGCGACCTAGAAACAGAAAGATACTGGATCCCCAAATCTTTTAAGGCTTGCATTACAGCTTTGGAAGCTCCTCCAGTCCCCAAAACCAAGGCTTTGGGTTTATGATTTCCGATCCAAATTTCAAGTGAATGCTTAAAACCAATATAATCGGTATTATAACCCGTAAGCTTTTGATTCTTGATTTTAATACAGTTTACAGCTCCAATCACCTTACATGCCGAATCCAGGGTATCCAAAAATGGAATCACTTGCTGCTTGTAAGGAATTGTTACTGCGATTCCTTCTAATTCAGGGTTTTCTTTTAATACATCCTCAAAATCGCCAATCTTAGGTATTTCATACAAATCAAACCGGCAACCTTGGATATTTTCTCTTTCAAATTTTGCAGTGAAATATTTCTTAGAAAAAGAATGTCCTAAAGGAAAACCAATTAATCCGAACTTTCTCATGGCTTATTTAAAATTGCTGCCAAACGTTCGATTCCTACAACTAGTAAAATTCCAAAAAGAAACGCTGCGATTGCCAATCCGAGTTTAGGGTCTTGTCCTACTTGAGATAGATATTCTCCAGGCCAAAGATTTTCAGTCAAAAATGGTTTTTCCTCCCCACTCGATGAAGTTCTATAGGCTGTTACCAGCTTCCAAGGCCAAAGTTTATTCATTGAACCTAACATAAACCCAGAAAGTAAACCAATCGTCACTGAATAATACTTTTTCAAAAGCCAAGATATAACTCGGCTAAAAGACAAAATTCCTACAATACATCCTCCTGCAAAAACCCCTAAGGTCATAAAATCCCTTTCTGAAACTGCATTTAAAATAGTTTCATACTTACCCAAAATCAAGAGCAGAAAGCTTCCGCTAATTCCTGGTAAAATCATGGCGCAAATAGCTATTGCCCCCGAAAGAAAAGTAAACCAAATTGCTTCGGGAGAGCTGACAGGTGGTAATTCAGTAATAAAATAGGCTGAAATCGTACCAACAATCAAGGCGAACACAACCCCTAAATGCCAACGAGTTATTCCTTTTAATATCACAAATGCACTCACCAAAATCAATCCGCAAAAAAATGACCAAAGAGGAACAGGATGTTCCTCCATCAAATAGGTAATTAATTTAGAAAGTGTGAAAATGCTCGTAAGTATTCCAAATAATAAGCTCAACAAAAAAGTCCCATTGACAGATTTATAGAATGGCTTAAAATGAAAAGATAAAAGCAATTTTAAATTCTTAGCATTAAAGGAATTTATACTATCGAGCAATTTGCCATAAATCCCGGTAATCAAAGCAATCGATCCACCGGAAACTCCCGGTACAATATCTGCGGCACCCATAGCCATTCCCTTTAGATAATTCAGGAAATATTTTTTTATTAGATCCATATGCAAAAATAAAGGCTGATCGAATAAATTATCGATCAGCCTTTCAAGTTTTTGATACTGTTATAATTTTATTTCTCCCAAAAAGTGGTCAAAAGTGTCTCCTCTTAAGCCTAAGCGAATAGTTTCAAGAGGTATAATTTCTGACGGGCTAATATTTCCAAGATTAACGTTTGTTCCGATAAGCTTTATAAACCAAACCTGCTGAGCTTTTAACGGAGCTTCCCAAATGATTCTTTCTTCGGGGATTTGGGTCAGGATTTCTTCGACCAACCCTTGTCTTACTTCCCCGGAATCTCTAAATAATCCTACGTTTCCACCTTCTCTTGCCTCTCCTATAACCTTCCAGGCTCCAGCATCCAATTCAGTTTGCATTTGCTCTATCCACTTATAAGGAGGAATAATTTTTGCAGCATCCTTAGATCCAACTTCGGATAAAACTGTCACATCTTTGGCAAGTGTAGAAATATATTCACACTTCCGATCATGATTTAAAGAAATAGAGCCATCAGAAACTTCACAGTATTCTAATCCATACTTATCTAATACTCTCCGATAATCTTCAAATTGATCTCTTACAATAAAAGCTTCAAATAAAGTTCCTCCCAAATAGACTGGAATCCCCGCTTCTCTGTAAATGGCAATTTTCTCTGTAAGATTTTTTGTCACATAGGAGGTTGCCCACCCTAATTTGACGATATCAACAAAATCGGAACAGCTATCGACAAAATCTTCTGTTGCTCTTAGGCTCAGACCTTTGTCCATGGCCATAGTAAATCCCGTGGTACGTGGCTTTTCAGTACGTACAGGAATGTTCTTCAGCTCATAATTCATTGGCTAGGTATTAATATTGTTAAGTCCCGGGATTTTGTTCCCGATACTGGGCGATAATCTTGGACATTGCTTTTTGCTTTTTAAGCTCAGGCATCAATTCGTACAAGACCACATGCTTATCATAGCTCAAAGTTAATGCATTTTCCAAAAATGAAAACGCTTCTTTGTAATTAGCCATTTTGATTTGAAAAACTACCATTCTATAATAAAGCTCAGATTCCTCCGGTAATTCCTCAATACCTTCTCGGATAACGTCAATAGCTTCTTCAAATCTATTTTGGTCAAAATAAATTACAGATAAGTTGATATATGTCTCTAAAATACCGGGTTCCAAGTTGATAGCTTCCTCATAAGCTTCAGAACTCGCTTGCAAATTTCCCAAATTAAACTCGGCATCTGCAAGCCCAACCCAATAATTTGGACTGTCTTTATTTAAGTTTAATGCTTTTTTAAAATAATGGATTGCCTCAAAAAATTTCTCTTTTTTTAACATACACATGCCCAATCCAAACCAGGCATCATCGTATTCCTCGTCAAGTTTTGCTGCTTTTTTAAAATATTTAAAAGAATCTTCAATATTACCCAGCTTTTCATAGGCTGCACCCATGTAGCAGCAATTTTCTGCATTGGCCCCTTCACAATTAATGGTATTCTGATAAGCTTCCAAAGCAAGCTCATATTGCTCTGTATTCATAAGGGCATTGCCTAAATTGAAATATGCAGATGCAAATGAATCATCAATAATAATCGCATAATCGTAAGCTTTTATAGCTTCTTCAAACCTACCCAATCTATTGTAAACCACTCCCAAATTATACCAAGCACCAGCGCTGTATGGGTCTTGATCAATAAATTCCTGATAAAATTGAAGTATTTCATCAAATGAACCCTCTTCCTCAGTAATCATTGCCAACTGAAAAAGAGCATCTTCATGATTGATTCGTTGTTTGACAGCTTCCTTGAAATAATGAGATGCTTTGACATTATCACTAGTCGCCCGATAAAGATTTCCTAAGGAGTAAAATACCTCCGCTTTATCCTCCGCTAACGGAATAAAATTCTCCAAAAGTTCAATGCCTATTTGAGGGCTTCCAGCTAAAATATGCGCATTCGCTAAAGCAAGAAGAATGTCTTCATTATTTGGAGAAATATTATTGATGTTTTCCAATATGCTAAGCCCTTCTTCCAATTCATCATTGAAAATCAGACATTGAGCTTTTAGCAATTTGATTTCTACAGAATAAGGGAATTTTTCAAGCGAAAATTCGCTTGCTCTCAGAGCTTTAAGAAACTTTTGCTGATCAAAGTAAAAACGAATGATATCTTCAAGTTCCTCTTCTTCAAAGTACAAATCCAAATTGGATTTCAGGGAATTTTCAAACCGTTCTACCAGTTTTTTGTCATTTTCCCAATCGTGATCGTGATCTCCAGTCATTAGGATGTGTTAAGTTTATTTAAGATACCAAATAAATTGGTCTCTCAAAATCCCGAATTGTTAATTTTTCCTTTTAAAATCAAGATTTAAATTAGAATTGATTTTATGGATTATGAGTTGCAAACGATAGGTGAAAAAAATAAGTTTATTTAGCCCATAAAAAGGTGTTTTCAAGCGGTGTATACTCAAATTTTAAAACATCATTAATTTTCTTATTGTCAAATCTAATATCCTGCTGAGTTAACATTGCTGTTTGTTTATTCAAAGGGTTTTTAGACAAACCCATAATTCTACCTAGACTGACAAAAAACAATCCAAATTTTAAAAGAAAATCTGTTACGGGCTTATTGGGTGCTTTTTTGCCAAAAGCAACAGCCATTTTTTCAAAGAATTCCTTATACTTCATACTTTGTTTGTTTAGTATAAATCTATTTCCCCAACAATTATTTGTAAAAAGCTCTTTGATTATTTTAGCCGCATCTCTCACATCCAAAAAATTAATACTTCCTTTTGGGTAATAACTCGAGTTTTTTAAAACATAAGAATAAATAGAAGTACTACTTCTATCATCTTTAATTTTCCCAAGAAGAATAGACGGATTTACTACAATCAAGTCTAGACCTTCCTGTTCACCTCTCCATGCTTCAAGTTCTCCCCAATATTTGGATGTTCCATATTTGGTATTGAAAGGTGAATCAACCCATTTATGTTTTTCATCCATTATAGTAACTTCTGGGTTCCTTCCTAATGCCGAAACTGAACTTACATGAATCAATTTTTTGACCCCAGAATATAGCATTGCATTAATTAGGTTGGCTGTACCCTTAACATTTACTTCAAAAAGCTCCTCTTCATCTTTCTTGAGATAAGAAACCTTTCCCGCGCAATGAATTACCAAATCCATTCCTTCTAGCGCCTGATCGATAGAACCTATATCAGACATTGAACCTTCATGCCATTGGATTGGGAAATCAACTCCTTGAAGTAGCCTAGTAGAAGAACTGGAACGCTTAAAACCATGTATTTCTCCTAGAGAAGCAAATTCCTTTGCAACATAGCTCCCTAAAAGTCCGGTGATTCCAGTGATAAAAATCTTCACTCCTATAAAGTTAAAGGCTAGTGTTTAGAATATCCATCTCTTTGATTTTTGCATAAGACTTGGATCTGGTTAAAGTCTCTAGCATGTCCAAATATCTAGGATTATGGCAATCTGTCCCAAAAAATTTAACAACATTCCTTTCCAAAAGCATTTCTGCAAAATCTTTTACCTGCTTCGAATAAAAGCCTGTTAAAGACAACAAATTCATCTGAAAACAAACTTGCCTATCTATTAAATCTTCTAATAATTTTTTATCTGCAATCAGGTATTGATACCTCTCTGGGTGGGCAAAGATAGGTTTATATCCCGCCATCTCAAGTTGAAAAAACGTCTCCAAAAGCATCTGAGGTTTATTAATAAAGCCTGTCTCCACCAAAACATGCTTTGGTCCAAATGATAAAAGCTCTTCTCCTGATTTAATTTTTTCCAGAAATATTTCATCCAGATAATATTCTGCCGCTGCTTCAATTTCAATTTCTATCCCTTCACGTTCTACGGCCTTTCGAAGGTCTGATAACCCCATATTTATTATCTCTGGAGTATTTCGATAATATTCTGACATAACATGAGGTGTCGTAATAAGCTTTCTCAGTCCATAGCCTGATAAGCGCTTTATCAGTTCCAAAGACTCTTCCATCGTTTTAGAACCGTCATCTATCCCTGGGATCAAATGTGAATGCATGTCTACTTGCATCCAGTTTAGATTCAATTCCTCGAATACTACTTCCTTCCTTTTAAATAAATCTAAAAACCCCATTTATAATCCTCCTTCACTAGTTGCTTTAAATTCTTCTAAGTTTTGCCAATTTTTATCTTTCCCAGAGATAATCGGATTTTTCACCATCCAATCGATCTGAAGATTTTTGTCATTCCAAATGATTCCTCCTTCACTATTCTTGTTATAATAGTTGGAACATTTATATACAAAAATTGCATCCTCAATCACCGAGAAACCATGCGCAAATCCAGTAGGGATATATAGTAAATTATGTTGTTCGGAATCCAAAATTGTGGAATAATGTGATCCAAAAGTATTCGATCCTTTTCTTAAATCTACTACCACATCTAGTACCTTACCTTTTATCACCCGTACGAGCTTTGCTTGTGCATGAGGCTCTCGCTGAAAATGCAAACCTCTGACAGTTCCTTTCTGAGAATAAGACTGATTATCCTGAACCCAGGTTTCGTTTATTCCTTCTTTTTCTAACCAATCTAGCCTAAAAGACTCAAAGAAATATCCTCTTTCATCTTCAAACACTTTAGGAAATATCTCTAAAACTCCAGATAAAAGCGTCTTTTTGATTTCGACCATTGGTAATAAACTATTTGGGCAATAAAAAGGTAAAATAACTACCGCAATGTGGAGTATCCTAATCAATTCTGAGGAAATATCCCGAACTTTACGGATAAAGTTAGTGAAAGGCTGAAAATTCTCTATTTCTCAAAGAGTTTAAAAAAATGAAACTAAATGCCATTCACCTCCCTTTTATTATCAGATAATTGAATTCATGGGTAAATTTTCAAGAAAACTTCAAAAATTACACGATACAGCTCCTAAAGTTGATACGGCCGTTCTGGTAAGTGTCATTCGTCAAGGGCAATCTGAAAGAGAAACAGAAGAGCATTTAGATGAGCTCGCTTTTTTAACAGAAACACTGGGAGCCAAAACAGTGTATAGGTTTACCCAGAAAATGGAAAAACCCGATATCAAAACTTTTATCGGTTCAGGGAAGCTGGAAGAAATCAAATCTTATGTGGAGCATTTCGAAGTAGATATGGTCATCTTTGATGATGATCTTTCTCCATCTCAAATGCGAAACCTTGAAAATGAGTTGAAGGTCAAAATATATGATCGATCACTTCTTATTCTTGATATTTTCCTAAACAGAGCACAAACTGCCCAAGCAAAAACTCAGGTAGAATTGGCGCGATTCCAATATTTATTACCAAGATTGACCAATATGTGGACTCACTTGGAGCGTCAGCGAGGTGGTACAACTACCCGTGGTGGTTCTGGTGAAAAAGAAATAGAAACCGATAAAAGAGATATTCGAGGTAAAATTACTTTACTCAAAGCAAAACTTCGTGACATTGAGAAACAGGGAGTTACTCAAAGAAAAGGGAGAACAGGAATCGTTCGTGTCGCCTTAGTAGGGTATACCAACGTGGGGAAAAGTACCTTGATGAACCTGATCACTAAAACAGATATCCTGGCAGAAAATAAGCTTTTTGCGACGGTTGATTCGACTGTGAGAAAAGTAGTATTAGAGAATGTTCCATTTCTACTTTCTGATACGGTTGGGTTTATCCGAAAGCTTCCTACTCACTTAATTGAATCATTCAAATCCACTTTGGAAGAGATTCGCGAAGCAGATTTATTGGTTCATGTGGTGGATATTTCTCATCCCAACTTTGAAGACCACATCGCTGTGGTAGATCAGACACTTCGAGAAATTAAGGCAGGAGACAAACCTATTTTATTGGTTTTCAATAAGATTGATTTGGTGGAAACCATGCCAGATGAAGAAGGCATCATGAACATGACAGAACTTGAACTAGAAGAAGCCAACTATTTGGATTTTCCTTCTTTGTCAGATGCTTATGAGAAAAAAACAGGAATCAAACCGGTTTTTATGGCAGCTAACTCTGGATTACATGTGGAAGAGTTTCGTGAATCTTTGATTGCTGAAGTAAAAAAAGCACATCGGAAAATTTACCCTCATTATTTAGAAGATGAAACTGTTGGATGGGATCCTAAAGACTATGAGGTATAACGTATGGCATAGAAGAATTTTAAAATGAATTACAACAACAAAATTTTTAGCCCCATTATAAATTCAGAAAATGGGGAAACATCCTCAGAAACATTATTCCATTACAAGCAAAAAGAAAATATCCTAACCTGTGAATATACTGGTGGGAAAATCATCAAAGGCCATCTGATAGGAATAGTGAATGAATCCGGAGAAATCGAAATGCGATACCATCAAGTAAATACTTCTGGAGAACTTATGACAGGAATCTGCAAGTCTGTGCCGGAAGTACAGGAAAACGGAAAAATACGCCTCCACGAAACATGGCAGTGGACTTCAGGTGATTTCTCCAAAGGAGCATCTGTGCTTGATGAAATATGATTTGTTAATTAATTCAGATTTTGAGATCAAAACTGTAATTTGATTTCAAAATCTACATTATGGCACTTGCATCAGATATTTTGATCGGATTGATCGCTGCATTACACTTGTATTTCTTCTATTTTGAATCGTTTGCCTGGGATACAATAGGACGAAAAACTTTCAAGCAAATCCCAAAAGACGTTTTCCCACATACCAAAGTGATGGCAGCGAATCAAGGACTTTATAACTTTTTCTTGGCGGGAGGACTCATTTGGTCGCTGCTTATCACTGATTTTGCTTGGGCTAATTATGTAGCAATTTTCTTCTTAGGTTGCGTTCTCACTGCTGGAATTTTTGGAGGTTTAAGCGCAAGTAAAAAAATCTTTTGGATTCAGGCATTTCCTGCTTTGGTCGCTTTGATTTTGGTTCATTTGAAGTAATTTACCGCAGAGGCGCAGAGAGCGCAGAAGTGATAGATTAAAAGTTTTTGATAAAAAGTATTCGGAATAAAACAGAATATCTCAAACTTGAAAAGTTTGTCAGACTGAGCGAAGTCTAAGTCCATTTGCACCATTAAATTGGACATTTCGACTTCGCTCAATGTGACATAATTGTAATTAAGGAAACTTCCTCTGCGGTTAACAGATTACAAGTCATCCTCCTCGAAATCATCTGGATCACCAGGCCCCATGTCAAACATAGAACTAAAAAGGTCCTTAAATTTCAATCCTGTTTCCAAAAGTTTTTTAC
>NZ_JAHEBC010000242.1 GCF_024642405.1 Algoriphagus sp.
AACAGAGGATTGTAGACCTTTTTCCGACAAAGGAGATGGGACAGTATTAGGAGAAGCTGTAGCAATGATGGCTCTAAAAAGGTTGGAAGATGCTGAGCGTGATGGAGATAAAATATATGCCATAATAACCTCAGTCGGAAGTTCCTCTGACGGGAAATCAGGTAGTATTTATGCGCCAGATTCAAATGGACAATCGATGGCGATAAATAGGGCCTATGATGCAGCAGGCTTTTCTCCTCAGGAAATAGAACTTGTAGAATGTCATGGAACAGGCACAATGGCGGGAGATTATGCAGAGTTTAGAGGACTAAAGTTAGCTTATGGCGAAACTCATAAAAAGCAATACTGCGCAATGGGTTCTATAAAGTCTATGATTGGACATACGAAATCGGCAGCAGGGGCAGCTAGCGTATTAAAAGTCGCTATGTCCTTGAATAATAAAGTACTACCACCTACTATTAAAATCGATAATCCGAATCCGAAACTTGCAATTGAAGACAGCCCATTTTATCTGAATACAAAGGCTCGTCCTTGGATACATGAAACTAGCTCTTCAAGAAAAGCTGGAGTTAGTTCCATGGGGTTTGGTGGTACCAATTTTCATGTTGCAATGGAGGAATATGATAATCAAGAAGCCAGACCCAAGAAAATATATGTTCAAGGAATAGAGTTGTTTTTGTTTTCTGGAAAAAACTCTTCAGAAATTACTTCTGAATTGTCATCTTTTATCCAGAAAACAGAAAATCTAAATATTGGCGAAAAAGCTAAATTTTCACAAGGTGAATTTGTTCCGACTGATCATTCTAGGTTAGCTATTTTATCCGTTGATGAGAATGAGCTTACTAAATGGATAAATTTTGTTTTAAAGGAACTCGAAAAAAAGGAAACAAATATCATTGTAAATAATAGCATCTATTATTCTGAAGAAAAGCCTACAAACAAAGTTGCTTTTTTGTTTTCGGGTCAAGGAAGTCAATATGTTAATATGG
This sequence comes from Algoriphagus sp., assembly GCF_024642405.1. Classification (GTDB taxonomy): domain Bacteria; phylum Bacteroidota; class Bacteroidia; order Cytophagales; family Cyclobacteriaceae; genus Algoriphagus. Next base: position 990 of record NZ_JAHEBC010000242.1, read on the forward strand.
GGGCTGATTTGCTCATGCAATATGATGAAGCAATGGATCCATGGAATCATGTTTCAGCCATGGCACTAGATGTTAATAAGCGCCTGAACAATGTTGTTTATCCAATACCTGTATTTAGCGAAGTAGAAAGACAAGCGCAAAAACAGCTGTTAGTTGATACAAAATGGGCTCAGCCAGCGATAGGTGTCTTAGCTATTTCACACTTAAATTTACTTTCAAAATTAAAAATTGAACCTACTCTTATTGGAGGTCATAGTTATGGTGAAGTAGCTGCATTGTATGCCGCAGGAATAATTACCAACGAAATAGATTTGGTTAATATTTCCAGAAAAAGGGGTGAATTAATGGGGGCTGCTTCTAAGGAGGATGGAGCAATGACCGCTATTTTTGATTCAGAATTAGTAGTTTCAGAAAAATTAAAGACTGCCAAAACCTCAGTTGTAATTGCGAATATAAATAGTCCTTCTCAGACTGTTGTATCAGGTGAAAAATCCGAAATTGAAAAGTTTGAAAAAACACTAGAGTCAAGTAGTATTCGATTCCAACGATTAAATGTTTCTACGGCCTTTCATTCTGAGTTGGTTTCAGGAAGTGCAGAGGAGTTTGAAAAGTATCTCAAGACAATCAAGTTCGGCAAACCTAAATATTCTGTTTATTCTAATACAACAGCAAAACAATATTCTAAAAGTCCTTCAGAGTATCCAAAGGTTTTGGCCAACCAATTAGCGGCACCAGTTCAATTTGAAAAACAGGTGAAATCCATGTTTGATGAAGGTGTTAATGTTTTTTTGGAGGTAGGCCCTGGGAAAGTGCTTGGGAATTTTGTGAAGGATATTTTAAAAGATAAACCACATAGAGCCATTTCTATTGATGGTGGCATTAAGCAAAATGGAAAAGATGCATTTTGGATTTCAATGGCCCAACTTTCAGTTGCTGGAATACCTATTTCTTACAATGAGCTATGGGAGAATGTCGATCTTAACAAAAAAGTGGTTAGTGCTAAGAAGCCATCTATAGCAACTGTTAAAATCAATGGTTCCAATTATGGCAAACCTTACCCTCCAGTTGGTGGATATGAGAGTTTGCCTAAGCCAAATAAAGAACCTGATGAAATTAGTAAGCCAGAGTTGCCTAGAAGTCAACCACTTCAATTAAAACAGGAAACAATTCTCAAACCTGTAAAGCAGGTTGAATCACCTATAAGCAAACAAGTCGCTTTGCCTATTAATAATACAATATCATCAACCCCAAATCATCAAAAAAGGTACATGAACGAATTTAGCGATCAAAAGCTCAGGGCTTTTCAAGAAATACAGAAAAACACGCTAGAAGCTCAGAAAAGATTTCAAGAAACATTGGCGGAAAGCCACAGAATTTTCCTGGAAACTTCTCAAACGGCCTTTCAAATTTTAGGAGGATTTAATCCAAATATAGGAAGTGTAAATACGTCTACGAATTCTTTTAAATCAATCTCTATAAATGATAATTCAAATCATGCTTCGGAAAATGGAGCACCACTTGAAAAACAGACTTCCCCTCAACTAGAGAGAAAAGTTTCTCAGCCTATTCCAGAATTAAAACCTATTTCAGCTGCAGAGAATGGAATTTCTGAATCAATGCCTGAAGAAAGAATTCATACTCCTGTAGTGAATTCAACTCCAGTAGTTGAAAAGCAGTCTTCAAGCCTTCCCAAGAAAAATGATTTTAAAGAAGTAATGTTTCAAATAGTAGCTGATAAAACAGGTTACCCTAAAGAAATATTAGACTTGAATACAGATTTAGAATCTGGTTTGGGGATAGATTCAATAAAAAGAGTTGAAATTTTATCTGCTTTACAAGAGGAATTTCCTGAATTGAAAAATGTAGACAAGTCTAAATTAGCCGCGATGAATACATTAGGTGAAATTCTTAATTATTCAGATGCATCTAGCGTTTCTTCTCCATCTTCAGTTTCCGCATCTATATCCCCGATCTCTGATAGTTCAGAAATTTCTTCTGAAAAAGAAACTGTGAATACCGATGATTTTAAAAGCGTAATGTTTGATATAGTTGCTGAAAAAACAGGGTATCCTAAAGAGATTTTGGATTTAGAAACTGATCTTGAATCAGGTCTAGGAATTGACTCAATAAAAAGGGTAGAAATATTATCTGCGCTTCAAGAGGTCTTTCCAGAATTGAAGAACGTAGATAAAGCCAAATTGGCGGCAATGAATACCTTGGGTGAAATTCTTAATTATTCTGATGGAACAAAAGCAAGCGACTTAGGAGGAGTTTCGGAGTTTCTGGAAAAAAAGTAATTAAATCCGAAAGCATTTTCAGGTATATAGTTACTCGTAAATTATTGTCTGCAGGTGGTTTCGGAGATTTAAATTGGAAAAGTAGTGATATTCTTTTTTTAATATCAGACGATTTTGGCATAGCTGAGCAATTGCAAAAGTTATTTCAAAGCATAGAGATTTCTACAGAAATAGTAGATCAATTGCCTGTTGAATCTTCCTTTGTGATTGATCTAAGAGGATTAAACAGGTTTTCGAATGCATCTATTGAGGAGCTATTAGCTGTCAATACCCGACTTTTTCAGGACGCTCAGATTTGTGGAAAAAATCTTTTTGATGGCAAAGCTGGATGCTTATTCCTTGCTTTTGATAATGGTTTATCTCATCAATCAAAGAATGATAGAGCATGGCTGGGAGGTATTAGTGCTCTTGCTAAAACGGCTAAGTTAGAATGGCCTAATGCTGAGGTGAGATCTATCAATATAAATTGCGCCAATAAACCTGCCGATAAAATTGCAATGGAATTATTTCATTCTATTACATCAGGCGGGGTAGAGGTCGAAATCGAAATTGATTCATTTGGGAAAAGCTATGAATTAATATGTGAAGTTGCTGCGATTGAAAACAAAAGCCGAGGATTAAACGACGGAGATACCATTATTGTCAGTGGAGGAGCGAAGGGAGTTACCGCTGCCTGTTTAATCGCCCTGTCAAAAAGAAAGAAAATTAATATCGGAATTTTAGGAAGGACTAAATTAGATGAAGAAAACCCAGAATTCAAAAAATATACTACTGATGCGGAACTGAAAGGAATCTTATTTAAGCAGGCACTTGCTGAAGGAAAAAAAATAACGCCAATAGAAGTAAATCGAGAGGCTGCTAAAATTATCGGTAACCGAGAAATCCATAAAAATATTGATACGCTAGAGCGTAATGGTTCTCAGGTAAGTTACCATTCAGTTGATATTTCTGATCAAAAAGAAGTTGAAAAAGCGGTATCGGCAATACGCGAAGAATTCGGCGCTATTCATGGATTTGTTCATGCCGCCGGCGTTTTAGCGGATAGGTATATTCATGAAAAAACGATGAATCAGTTCATGGATGTCTTCGATACAAAGTTGCAAGGTTTCAGAAATTTACTTCAAGCAACATCAAATGATAAGTTGACACACATTTGCTGTTTCTCATCTGTTTCTGCCCGTATTGGAAACGTTGGACAGGTGGATTATGCTATGGCGAATGAAATCTTAAATAAAGTATGTCAAAGTGAACAGCAAAGAAGAGGGAAAACTTGTGTTGTAAAATCTTTGAATTGGGGGCCTTGGGATGGAGGAATGGTATCTCCTCAATTGAAAAAGCATTTTGAAAGCATGGGTGTTGACTTGATTCCTTTGGAAACTGGAGCAGAAATATTTGCTGATGAAATGGAGGATGGCTCCTTTGAAAATGTTGAAGTAGTCATAGGTGGTTCATTTGAAAAATGGGGCAATAAGGAAGATAAGGAAAATGGGAAAGGTTCATTCAAACTTTGGGTGCACCGTATTAATAATCCTTATTTATCCAGCCATACTATTCAGGACAAAATTATAGTTCCTATGATGATGGTAAATGAGTGGGGCTTGAGACTGGCAAAAAAGCTATATTCTCACTTAAATATTGCTGAAATTAAAAAGATGAAGGTTTATAAAGGCATTCACCTTGCTAATTTTGAAACTACAGGAGATATACTTTCTTTTTATTATGAATCTCAAAAATCTGGTGAGAATACACTAGTAGAGATAAAGGTTGAAGGGGAATCTAAGCAGCTATACTACAGCTTTATAGTTGTTATGGCAGAGGACATTGACGCGCCATTTAAATCAAATACCAACTTAGGAGACTTAAAAAATTGGTTATTTATTAAAGATGACGTCTATGGCCCTATCTTATTTCATGGCCCTGATTTTCAAGTTATAAATAACCTTGAAGGAATTTCTTCCAAAGGATGTAAAGGGGAGTTGAAAATTTCCAATTCATTATTCAACGACAAATTGAATTGGGCATCCGAAATGTTTTTGTTTGATGGAGGTGTTCAATTGGCAGCTCTTGCTATCCAAAATATGACCAATAATAGCTCTTCTCTGCCTTTAGGATTCGAATCACTTTGCATTTATGATTATGAAAAATTGACAGATCAATTTAACTGCGAATTGACATTAAATAAGCAGGGCGACATGAATTCAGAGTGGGATGTTTTTTTTAAAAATAATAAACAGGAAGTACTTGCCAAACTTTCAGGATTGCGCCTCTACATGTATAGACAGAATTAAAAAATGGGTTTAATAAGGTTTGAACCAATTGCAATAATAGGTCAGGGTTGTGTATTGCCTGGTTGCTTTAGTCCGGAAGAACTATGGCAAATGGTAGTGGAAAATAAGGTAAATATTTCTGCTGAAAAGGTAAATACTTGGAGAGTGAAGATGGAGGATGAAATTGTTGGTCCTACTGATACTTC
>NZ_JAHEBC010000243.1 GCF_024642405.1 Algoriphagus sp.
CAGTAAGAAAGTGAAGAAGATTACAAAGTCATTATAATCTATAGTTTTTTAATAAAGCCCTGAATCCACTATTTGATTCAGGGCTTTTTCAATTAGTATGCTTCGACTCCGATCAGCCTGACAACCATCACTATACCTATTTTTTAAAACTAAGGCTTTGACTCTTCTCAGCCTGACAAAGAATACGGGCCTCTTTTTATGTCAGTTCGAGCGGAGTCGAGAACTTTTTATTGTATATCGATTATTTATTCTGACTACTCACAATTTTTAATTTTTACCTTGAACATCCTTTAGCAAAAAAGGCTTCGGTTCCGCTCAGCCTGACAAATCATCACTATTCCTTTTTCTCTAAAACTATAGCTTCGACTTCGCTCAGCCTGACGTTCTATGAAGAAAGGCTTAAACTTTGATCAGCTGACTATCTAATTCAATAAACTCCTAGTGCAGCACCAGCATCAAGATTTCCCCATCCATATTGTGAGTTTCTATTGGGATATAAATCAGCGGTAGTTTTCAACTGTTCTAGGATTTGGTCTCGATTCCAGGTTGGATTATTTGACCAAAGTAATGCAGCAATTCCAGATGCCGTTGCTGTAGCTACTGAGGAACCTCCAACGGTAGATGGATTATTTGTCGATAAAGCCAAGGTAAGAGGCTTATTCTCAGAAGCAGCTCGCTCCATTATAACGGTAAAATCAACCTGAGAACCAGAATGGCAGGTATTACATCTCTGATATCCTTGCCCTTCTTTTATTCCCGTTACGGCAACAGTTTCAGACATAGTTGCGGGAAAAATCACTCCATACCAATTGGTAAATGAAGTAGATGTTCCAGCTGCAGCAAAAATCAATTTCCCCCGATTATAAGCATACCGAATTGCATCGGCAACTTTGGAATTGGAGAAAATATCCCCAACAGACATACTAATAATCTTTACATCAGATCTCTTTCCTAATAATACCAATGCCTCTGCAACTCCATCCTTTTCATTACCTGAGTTGATGATCACATCGCTAGTTCCTCGAACAGAAATCAAATCAGCATCATAAGCAACACCTACAGAATTCCCCACAGCATTTCTTGGAGATGAAATTACTCCAGCCATCGCTGTGCCATGACCACATTGATCATTGGGTCCATCGTATTTTTTCCACCACCAGAACCCTGTTTTATAGGTTCCATACTTTTCAATATTTCTAGTGGATGATTCCCCACTTTGAAATGAACCTCCTAGCAATGGCTGATTTGGGGATACCCCCGTGTCGATCAAGCCCACGGTTATATTATCTCCAGTGCTTTGTGCCCATGCCTGTGAAATACCCATTTGAGAATAATTCCAAGAGGATTTTGCATTTGGACTAATAACTGAATAATCCACCGTTGGTAAATTTGACTCAGGCTCATTAGAACAGCCGGAATCTGAGAAGTATCGTGCATCCGAACCCTCATTTAATAAACTGTAATCAAACTCATAGCTCAAGGGCTCGAAGTAGCGAACCTCCCCCATTTTTCGAAGATTTTGCAATACTTCAAGATTAACAACCTTAACTTCCAAAAAAGGTAAATCAGCATGAATGTCAGAAAATTCATTCCCTATTCGGAGTTGTGGCGAACCAGTTCGCTCAATCGTCTCAGAGATCATTCCCAAGATTTTTTGGGCGGATTCCTGCCATTCCGGACTTTGTACAGATTCAATTCCAATTCTGGCATTAGGACTTTCCATAGCAGCAGGACTATATCCAATTGTTAAAATTGAATCACTTTGTACTAGTGCACTCCAAATCAATTCATCGCTTTGACTCATCCAAAGAAAATCCCCTCTTTCCCGGAGAGATTGAAGGATAATCTGATCGATTTCTGGACTTGGAATAATTTTTTGTAACTGCTCCTCAGCTGAATCTTGAGTAACCATTGGCGTCGTATCTTCCTGCTCACAGGAAAATGTAAAAAGGGCTATAAAAAGTAGCCCAAATGAAATTTTTTGTAGTTTGATCATTTTAAAAAAGTTTTTGGTTATTGATAATCAATAAGTTAAAAAAATACTGAGTATAATGCCACCAAATTTGAATTAAAAATACCTCACTCCTTTCTTTTTAGGAATTGATTAAAAAGTTTGTCTTTCCAATTGTTCAGATAAATATGCCTTCATCTCCTCTCCTTCTTCAACTTTGATCTCTCCCGGCAAACCCAAAATAAATCTTGCCAAGCCAGGAAGTTGTGGAACTTCTCCAATAAAGTAAAACTGATTTCTGTTCTTAATTTCCATAAAAGGCCTGGCATTGGGATGTTCTTCCAACATTAATTGATAGGCTTTTTTTGAAAGTTTTAATTTCACCTTAAACTGACTTTTTCCGGAAAACCCAAAAAGTTGGGTACCTGGCAACTGATGTTTCGATTCGAATTTCCATGGAAGTGAGGAAACCACCACTTCCCCTATCCTTTCAATCTTAAAGACTTTCATGGTTTTACTTTCTGGTTCGAAAGCATGAATCGATTCATAATTTGCGGAAAATGCAACCGGTTCCACCAGTCGATCACTGGTGGTATCGCTACTCAGCGAGTAATATTCCTTTAACCAAACTTGCTTTTTGTCTTGAATACCTTTTCCTAATTCATCCACAAAGCGGCCTAAATTTGCTTTAAAAAGTTGTTCTGAGCCTCTTTTCACTTCTGATCTTACTTGAAGTTTTTGCAGAATAGAGTCATGAAGTAAGTTTCCTTTTCCTTGGCTTTCAATCATAGATCTCAACCATTGACTTTCCTCCTGAGAGAAAGTCCCATAGTTCAAGGTTTGATCCACTCCAGGTCTTTGCTGAATTTTGTATTTGCTGAATTCTTTTACTACTTCAAAACCGAGAGCCTCTAATAATTTGAAATAGCGATAGATTGTGCGTTCGTCTGTTTCCAACAGCTCCGCCAGTCGGTGAACAGGTTTCCCAATATTTCCTTGGAGGAGGTTGATGAGTTTAAATACCCTTAAGATTTTCTGTTGTTCGATTTTTCCTGCTTGAGCCATTTCTTCAAAAATTAGAGTTTAAATCTAGAGAAAGAGAGTTGGTTAGAAAAGTTTTTGACGGTTATTGTCAATATGATTCAATCCCCATACCTCCTTGCTAAGGAGGAGTCGAGACTGCAATTAAATCCTGTTTCGTTTCAGATAGAACTTCAAGATTTATTTACAAAAACTTTTAGAAGTGAAGAATCCAAATCTTTCTTGATCTGGTTAAGACGAGACTACAAAAGAAGGAGGTTTCGTTTCGGATTTAGCTCCTTGTTTTAATTATTATAAACTTTTAGAAGTGAAGAATCCAATTCCCCCTTTAAAAGGGGGTAAGGGGGATTTTAAATTATTTAAACAGATTTTTTTATTCAAAAAATGTCCTCTCTAATCCTTTTTCTATTTCCAATTGATCAATCATTTCGTTCAAAGAATTTAAAACTGTGGACATTTGTTTCTTAACCTCTAAATCAAGAACTCTAAAGAAATAAAGTCCCATTTCTTTTAAAACCATTTGCCTTTCATCATCTTTAATCAATGCGGACTCATGAAAGTGAGAATCTCCATCAACTTCAATTACCAGGTTTAACTTCTTACAATAGAAATCAACAATATAATTACCAAGGGGTTTTTGTCGATTGAATGGATATCCTCGAAATTGACTTGCCTTAAGTTTTTGCCAAAGTAAAACTTCAGACAAGGTAGAATGAGACCTTAATTCTCGAGAAAAATCTTTTAGAGAGCGATTGTATGGTAAAAAATACATGAACTAATTTAATAAAATTATGAAACAATCCCCTTACCCCCTTGCTAAGGGGGAATCGATCCTACTAGATTAAATGGTTAGGATTCAAAATGGATAGCTTGCATATAATTTCAATCTTTTTTGGCTAGAAATACAATCTACTATCCTCTTTCCAAGGGAGAGGTAATCCAACATATTTATTTGTTTTGGCATAGGATCGAAAGAGATAGTGTCTTTTTCCTAAATTCTTTTGGAAGAAGAATCCAAATCCCCCTTTTAAAGGGGGAAGGGGCATTCAAAATTTTCTATTTTTAACCCCTCAATGAAAAACCTCTCCACCCTATTCAATTCTAAATCTCAAGAAAAAACAGCTTTAATCTCAGGCATTTTATTCTTGATTCTATTTTGGATTTTTGGTTTTGATGGAATCACCTTCAGTGATGATGTGTATTACATGCTCGCCGGGAAAAGCTTTTGGGAAGGTACCATGGAAGTGAATTCTTACCATTTTTCCAGTCGGTGGGGAGCTTATGTTCCTTCTGGATTGATAGGATACATTTTTGGTTTTGATGCGCATATCATCTCAGGTTTCTCACTCATTTGCTACCTGATCACTCTTTACATCTTGGTAAGGATTTTACCAGATAAAAAGCTCACATGGATCTTGGTAATCTGGTTTTCTACTCAGGTTTATTTCATGCACTTTATAACTAAAGTGTATCCCGACTCTCCTTTGGTACTTTGGGTGACAATCATCCCAGTGGCTGCTGTTTATAGAAAGCAAAAACCAATTCTTTCAGGGGTGATTCTTGTTCTGTCCTTATTTGCGGGCTTTTTGACCAAAGAAACCATCATTTTCCTCGCTCCTTTCATCATCATTTTATTACTTTTTGATCTTAGAAATAAATCAGTCAATTCAGCCTTCTATATCAGCATTGTAGCTTCAGGACTTTTATTAGGTATCCTTTATCTGACTTACTTTTGGATTCAATTTGGAGATCCACTTTATAGAATCACTTCCATCAATGCAGGTCATTACATTTCGGAATTCACCTATGCCGATAAAGGAATTTGGGCGATAATTGAGCGCTTAAGTATTACGCCAATTACAACTTTTGTGGAACGTGCCTATTGGCCTTGGCTGGTGTTTGCAATACCGGGAATATACCAAGGACTGAAATACAAGAAATCCTTGGAGTTTGAATTCGCTCTTGCATTTCTATGTCTTTTTCTTGGATTCTGGTTTATGACTTCAACGTTGGAGTTTTACAACCCCATTTATCTCAATCCAAGGCACCTAATCATTCTTGTTCCAATTATGGCCTTCCTTATTACCTCAGGATGGAATTCTTGGCGAAATTCGAAGCAATGGAAAATAGCATTGTATAGTTTGATTTCTCTTGGAGCAATCATTTCTGCAGTTCAAGGAGATGCAAAACAAGCCCTGTTTTTATGTGCTTTATTACCAGTGATTTGGATTAAAAATGGAACCTATCAATCTATACTCTTGGGAGCTGTTTTGGTATTTCCTGTTCTATTTTCCATTTATTATCAAAAACAATTAAAGCAATACCATAACTTAACTGATACTCTTACTGAGAGTACACAGACCCTTGATAAAGAGACTATTATACTTACCAATAATTTTATTCATTTTTCCAGGGAAGTTATTTTACCAGAGAATCAAGCTGCACAAGAGAAACTTTTTCCTATTGAATCTTTAGATGATTTGGATATAAATCTCCCTATTAAAATTGAAGTATTGTTATATGGATATTTCAAACATGCTTATCCCAAAGAACAAGAGGATGTAGATAAACTGGAAAGTTGGCTGAAGATGAAAAACTATGAGTTAAAATCTGAAGATGAAATCGGAAATCTCTGGATCAGAACTTTCCAATTAGAGTCCAGGTAATTCTACTTAGTAATCGTTAAAGTATTTCCAGAAACTGCTGTTGAATAGACTTTTAAAGGCTGCGTGGCGGGACCATTAATAACATTTC
>NZ_JAHEBC010000244.1 GCF_024642405.1 Algoriphagus sp.
TAAATCCGCATATAGAGACCGAATTGATCCAGGGAGAAGGTAAAGCTTATGGTGCGGAATTATTGATCCAAAGAAACAGCGGTGGTATCACAGGTTGGCTCGCCTATACCTATACCAGGTCATTGATTAGAACCACCTCAGGATTTGCTGAAATTCAGGTCAATCAGGGCAATTGGTTTGCTACCAATTTTGACAAACCTCACAACATATCTCTTGTCACCAACATCCATATCGGAAGGGGACGGACTTTCAATACGAATATAAATTTTTCCTCAGGCAGACCGGTTACAGGGCTTTCATCTAACTATGTAGTCGGAGGGGTTTATGTTCCAAATTTTGGGAACAGAAATGAATTCAGGATTCCAAACTATTTTAGAATTGACTTTTCCTACCTAACAAATGGATTTGTAAGAAAATGGGATGATAAGATCAATTTTAGTGTCTACAACCTCACAGGTCGAAAAAATGCCTATTCGGTATTTTTTCAAAGAGAAGGAAGGTCACAGAGATTATTACCTTATCAGATTTCAATATTGGGTTCCGCTTTCCCATCAATCAGCTACACTGTTTCTTTTGGCAAATGATCTCACAAACTAAAAAATCTGTCCGACTGATTTTGGTATTTTCAGTTTACTTTTTATTGCCATTTTCCTGTATTGAAAAACTTGATTATTTCATCGAAAGCAATGAAGTGCAATTAGTAATCTATGGACTTTTGACCGATACCAATGAAAGACAAGAAGTCTCCATTACTAGGACATCTGCTATGGGACTTGCACCAATGGAAGTTCTGGATGCCCAGGTTTCTTTGTTAACTGCATCTGGTGATAGATTGAGGTACTCTTCTAGCATATCTGGGGAATATATATTAGAAGGATTTGCTGCAAAAGAAGGAGAAAGTTATGCCATCGAGGTTATTCTGGAGGACAAGGTCTATATGTCTAAGTATGAAAAGGTTCCTGAGCTTCTTGCGGATGATGAAATCAGTTTTGAATTTAATAAAGAACCATTTAGAACAGAATCTCCGGAATCTGTTTTTACGGTTTTTACAGAGGCTACACTGCCTAACTCAGCAGATCCGATCTACCTTAGATGGATGATTGAAGAGACTTATTTCTGGCCTTTGGTATATTTACCGGGGACAGGATTTCCTCCTCCAATTCCCCCACCTTGTTTTATATCGGATGTCATTGAACCCAATAGACTCAGTTTATTTGATGGTTCGGGTACAAGTACAAGAAAAGGGAATTTTGTATTGGGTAAAAGATTAGTGGACAATTCCTTCTTGTATCCATTTTTTGTAAGCGTCAAACAACTCAGCATCAATCGAGAAGCTTATGAATATTGGGAAAAAATAAAAACTGTGATCGATAACCAAGGATCCTTATTTGATATTCCCCCTGCTTCAGTATTTGGAAACATTTCCAATGTTGAAGACCCAAATGAAAGAGTCTTGGGGTATTTTGAAGTTGCCAAAACCAAGGTGACTAGAATTTATACAACACGTGCAGATGTTCCGTTTAATCTCGTAGACCCTTGTCAATATTTTCCAAATAAATCTGAAGATTCTTATGCCCCTGAATGCAAGTCTTGCGAAGCGCGAGCGGAAGGCCGAAGGTGGACAAATGACGTACCTGATTGGTGGAAGTTTGATTGAGATTATTGAGGTTTGGGCTAGAAGAATATCATAAGATGAAAAAGGACTTTTATTCAAAATTAAAGCTACTTACCTGCCTGATACCTCTACTTTCGGTAACATTCTCTTGTATTGAACCACTTGATTTTTGGCAAGAAACACAAGAGGGACAATTAATTATCTATGGATTGTTTACTGATGTGGATGATAAGCATGTTGTCAATATCAGCACCTCTGCACCTTTGGCTTTTCGTCCCAAAAGTGTTTCAAATGCAGCGGTTTATTTACTGACCGATGGAGAAGATAGAATATCATATTCCAATAAAGGAAATGGTGTTTATGAATTGCATGGGGTGAAATCAGTAGAAGGGAAAAGTTATGCTTTAGAGGTGATTTTGAATGGGGTAACATACAAGTCAAAATTTCAAGAAATGCCCGATGCTGTCGGTAAGGACAGTCTCAGCTATCAAGTTTCGTATGAACCATTCAGAACTTTTCAAAATGAGTATGTTTTTAAGGTCTTTGCAAAATCAGAAATACCGGAAACAAAAGACCAGTTATTCCTCCGATGGATAGTGGAAGAAGCACATTATTGGCAACTACTCTGGATTCCTCCTGGCACCCCTCCGCCTCCTCCCTGTTTTATTTTTGATGTCATGGATCCTTCAAGAGTTAATTTATTTGACGGAACAGTTACTTCAAGTCGTCAAACTGAGAAATTATTGGCTATCAGGAAATTTGACAATTCATTCTTATTCCCATATTTTGTTACAGTAAAACAGTTAAGTATTAACAGAGAGGCATTTGAATACTGGCAAAAAATCAATACAGTTATAAACAACAAAGGCTCCCTTTTTGACATACCTCCTGCGCCGGTATTTGGGAATATCATAAATACTAAAAATCCAGATGAACTTGTCCTTGGCTATTTTGAGGTTGCAAAATCATCAGTATCGAGGTTCTATGTTACTTCAGAGATTTCTCCTATTTATTTGCAACCAATCTGTGACTACATTCCCGGAAAACCTACTAATCAATATCCGGCAGAATGCCTTTCCTGTGAAAGTCGAGCAGCAGGCCGGGATTGGACAATCACAATACCTGACTGGTGGATTTATGATTGATCTTACAAATCAAAAGATGATTTCATAAAAAATACTTAGATATACTCTTTCTTGGTTAACGAGATCTTACAAACTCAAGATCTTTATCAAAAAGTTAAACTATTCTTAATCCGTTCAATTATTGGGAGTTAGTCAAAGTACTTTTTTCACAGACTAAAACTCCCTATCTATTTTCATATAATTCAGAATAATAATCCTGATATGCCCCAGAAGTAACGTGATCTAGCCAATCTTGGTTATTTAGATACCAATCAATCGTAATCTCAATCCCTTCTTCAAATTGTAAACTTGGCTCCCAACCCAATTCTTCCTTGATTTTTGTAGCGTCTATAGCATAGCGAAGATCATGTCCTGCCCTATCCGTTACGAAAGTGATTAGCTTTTCAGAAGCCCCTGCTTCACGGCCAAGTTTTTCATCCATCTTTTGACAAAGCAATTTTACAATATCAATATTCTTCCATTCATTGAACCCACCTATATTGTACGTTTCCCCTGCTTTCCCTTGATGAAATACAGTATCAATAGCTCTAGCATGGTCCTTTACAAACAACCAGTCTCTGATATTTTCACCCTTCCCATACACCGGTAAAGGCTTATTGTTTTTGATATTATTAATACAAAGAGGAATAAGCTTCTCAGGAAAATGATTTGGGCCATAATTATTAGAACAGTTAGAAACGACAGTTCTCATTTTATAAGTATTGGCATAAGCCCGTACAAAATGATCTGAAGAAGCCTTAGAAGCGGAATAAGGAGATTGGGGATCATATGGTGTTGTTTCCAAAAAAAAACTTCCATCATGAAGAGATCCATATACCTCATCAGTCGATATATGATAGAATAGATGCTGATTAAAGTTATTCTTCCAATATTCTTTTGCAGAATTTAAAAGATTAACTGTGCCAAATACATTTGTCTTTACAAATGCCAAAGGATCAGTAATCGACCGATCGACATGTGATTCAGCTGCCAGATGAATTACATCTGAAATTTTATGTTTTTCAAAAACAGCCTTAAGGGCCTCTGATTCTTGAATATTTACTTTTTCAAAAAAATAATTAGGAACTTCCTCTACCTCTTTTAAATTTTCCAGATTACCTGCATAGGTCAAAGCATCAAGATTGACAATCTTATATTCCGGATATTTTGAAACAAAAAGTTTCACAACATGGCACCCAATAAATCCGGCACCACCAGTAATCAAAATTGATTTTTTCATAAATGTATTTGCCTATTCCTCACCATAATAGTCTAAATACCATTCCGTAAAGGCATAAACACCTTTTTCAATAGTCGTCTCTGGTTTGTAACCTGTATCCCTTACTAAATCAGAAACATCTGCATGAGAAGCTGGAACATCTCCGGGTTGTAATGGTAGTAATTCCATTTTGGCTTTTTTACCGAGTCCTTTTTCAACTGCATGAATATAATCCATCAAAAGTACTGGTGAGGAGTTTCCTATATTATAGACCTTATAAGGAGCTCTTGCACTACCGGGGTCAGGATTCATTGGATCAAAATCAACATTCGGAGTGGCTGGTCTATCAGCTACTCGAATTACCCCTTCCACAATGTCATCTATGTAGGTGAAATCACGTTTCATTTTACCATAGTTAAAAACTTTGATTGGCTCTCCTTTTAAAATAGCTTCTGTAAAAAGAAAAAGTGCCATGTCAGGTCTGCCCCATGGACCATAAACTGTAAAAAATCTTAATCCTGTTGTAGGAATGTTAAATAAATGACTGTAAGTATGCGCCATTAATTCATTAGATTTTTTAGAGGCTGCATATAAGCTAATCGGATGATCTACAGAATCAGAAGTAGAAAACGGGAGTTTTTCATTTGCACCATAAACCGAACTTGAAGAGGCATAAACTAAGTGTTTTACAGGGTGAAAGCGACATGCTTCTAAAATATTCAGAAAAGCAATAATATTACTTTGGATATAAACCTCCGGATGAGTCAATGAATACCTTACTCCTGCCTGTGCAGCTAAATGAATTACTACATCAAATTTCTCTAGTTCAAAAAGCTCCAATAAGTCGTCTTTTTCAGCTAGGTCTAATTTGATGAATCTATAGGAAGGAGTCATATAAGACTGGACAAGTCTGTCCACTTTTATTTCTTCCCTACTTATACCCATTGAGGCTAATCGAGCATACTTCAGATCAATATCATAATAATCGTTTATCACGTCTAAGCCTACGACTTGATCTCCCCTTTCCAACAGCGTGCGGGCAACATGAAAACCAATAAATCCAGCGGTTCCGGTGACCAGATACTTCATAAACTGAGTCTAATGTGATTAATTCCTAAATATAATTTATTCTGTTGGACTGACCTCTTTAAGAAGATCAAGGTAACGATCATAAATTTCTTGATGAACTTTAGGTCTATTGTAATTTAAGATAACTTCTTCATTTAATTTTATCGCCATTTGAGCCATTTTATCCCTTTTTACATACGCAAATTCTAAAGCCTCTTTCAAAACGCCAGCATCTTTGACTGGAAAAATCAATCCAGTTTTCTGCTGAGTAATAATATCAGTATTTCCGATGATCCCAGAACAAATAATTGGAAGCTGCATTGCTCCTGCTTCTAATAAGACATTTGGAAAGCCTTCTCTATGCGAAGCGTGGACTAAAACATCAGCCAAAGCCATATAATGCGCAACATGATCTGACCAATCGATCTGTACGATCCTAGGATGATCTGTAATTGTCTGTATCGTTTCAGGAGACAAAGGGTTCAAATCTTGTTCAAAGCTTCCTAACAATACCAGTTTTGATTTACCTTCAATTTTAGAATTGGTAAATGCAGAAACCAATTCCTCAATGCCTTTATCTTTTACTAATCGACCAACAGCAAGTATGACAAAGTCATTTTCTCCCGGTAGAATACGCATTGTTGCAGCAACTAAATGGTTTTCTTTTAGGGCGTTTCGATTGTATTTCTCTAAGTCAACTCCATT
>NZ_JAHEBC010000245.1 GCF_024642405.1 Algoriphagus sp.
TTCTTTGGCTGATCAAAATTAAAGTGATCATCTTCATTGAAAACAATGGGCTTGGGTTTGTAGCCATTCACACTTCTGGTTTCTTCTACCATAGTGCCAATTTTATCGGGATCAGAAACTCCGTTTCCATGGAGTAAAATAAAGTCTGAAGCTTTTACCACGTTTTCTTTTGGGATGGTTCCTCCTCCATAACTCGTGCTAACCAATAATCTTCTACCGCCTATTTCCCTTCTTTTCACTAATTCAATCAATTCATGAACCCGTTCAGGTTGAAGAATCGCATGATCATAGCGAACATTACACTCATTGTTTACTTCGATCAACACATTGGTATAGCCTTTTTCCAAAATCCAGTCCACAGCATTACTCACTGCTTTGATCACCGCACTTTCATCTTTCAGTTGTTCATCTTGCCCGAAATAAAACAAACCAATGATAGGAGCCATTCCTAATTCATCAGCTTTATCCAAAATTTGCTCTAGCCGCTTGAAATATGCCTCCCTCAACTCCCCCGTTTCGGTATATGGAGTGTTGATCCAAGGCTGATTTTGGGAGTATCCAAAAGGGCTTCCTCCTTGCAAATTAATTGTAAAAGAGAGTAAGCCATATGACTTCCAAGTAGGCATTTGGGCGACAAACTCATTTGTATTCCTGTCTGCATCCCAATTTTTGGTATCTGGATACTCCCAATTCTTGATAGTCTCTGGATTCAAGTCATCGAATATTCCTTGAACCATTCTTGAATTCATCAATAGGCCTTCTACCTTATTTCCATTCCAAAACCTACCGGAATAAGTCGGCTCACCATTGATAAAAAATTGCTCCCCTTTGATTTCAACGATAGTATTTCTTTGACTTTGGGAAAATACTGAAGTTGACCAAAATAAAAATAGAATCCAGATTATTAGGATGGGTTGATGTCTCATTCAATTAAGATATGTCAAATCAATTTACTTACAAAGGATCATTCTTGAAAACCGGCTATGTTAACTAATCTTATTTAAGATTCTCTCTAATTTATGAGGATTTAAGGATTTATTGATTTCAATTCACCCCAATATTACTTATAAATTACCAGCTTAACTTTTTGATAAAAGAACCTTAACGTAGGATTTAGCAGACAGAGAAAACCATTGCCTAATTTTGAGACATACAGCAAACACTTTTTAACTCCTTGCATTTATTTTTCCGCCCCGATTGATTTCGGGGCATTTTTTTGTTCTTTCAATCCACAAATTCCTTTGGTGATTTCTTAGCTTCCTGTACCTTAGACAGGAAATCCTCTTCTTATGGAAACAGCAATAAAAAATCATTCTCCTTTGGTTTTTGACCGAAAAAACCTTTCAAATAAAACTCTCCTTGAATTATACGAATCCCTTTTAATGCCTCGGAGAATCGAGGAGAAGATGTTGATTTTACTTCGCCAAGGAAAAATCTCCAAATGGTTTAGTGGATGGGGGCAAGAAGCTATTTCCATCGGAGCTGTGAATGCGCTAAAGCCAGAGGAATTCATCCTTCCAATGCATCGAAACTTAGGAATATTTACTGGGAGAAATATGCCATTGGAAAGACTATTTGCTCAGTTTCAAGGTAAACTTTCAGGATTTACCAAGGGAAGAGATCGCTCATTTCACTTTGGTAGTATAGAACATCACATCGTCGGGATGATTTCCCACTTGGGGCCGCAAATGGCAATTGCAGATGGGATTGCATTGGCCAGTAAGCTATCGAAGAAACAAGAAGTCACTTTAGTTTTCTCTGGTGATGGAGCCAGCTCAGAAGGTGATTTTCATGAAGGGTTAAACGTTGCAGCTGTCTGGAAACTTCCGGTGATTTTCGTGATTGAGCATAATGGCTATGGGCTTTCCACGCCCAATGAGGAGCAATTTGCTTTTAAAAACTTCACGGATAAAGGTCCAGGCTATGGCATGGAGTCCATTCGAATCCAAGGCAATAATGTATTAGAAGTTTATCAAACCATTCTGGAATTGGCAGAAGATCTCCGTAAAAATCCTAGACCAGTTTTGGTGGAAGCCATCACTTTCAGAATGCGTGGCCATGAAGAAGCTTCTGGGACTAAATATGTTCCTAAGCACTTGATGAATGATTGGAGTAAACTGGATCCTCTGGAAAATTATGAGCAGTATTTAGAGGAAATAGGAGTCTTGGATGAAAAGACAAAAGAGAGACTCAATAAAAGAGTTAAAAAGGAAATAAATGATGGCTTAGACCTAGCCTTTGCTGAGGAAGCAATTTCTCCAAACTTAGAGTCTGAAATGGCTGATGTATATGCGCCTTTTTTGCAAGAAGTAATAGACCCTTCAGAAAACAGCAATAAAACTGAAAAACGACTTGTTGATGCGATTTCTGATGGCTTGAAACAATCCATGGAAAAGTACCCAAATCTCATCCTCATGGGACAAGATATTGGTGAATATGGAGGAGTTTTTAAGATTACAGATGGATTTAAAGCTAAATTTGGTGCCGATCGAGTAAGAAATACACCACTCTGTGAAAGTGCCATTTTAGGTGCAGGCTTGGGACTATCTATCAACGGTTTTAAAGCAATGGTAGAAATGCAGTTTGCTGATTTCGTTTCAGTCGGATTCAACCAAATTGTAAATAACCTAGCAAAGATTCATTACCGCTGGGGTCAAAATGCGGATGTGGTAGTAAGGATGCCAACGGGCGCCGGAATGGCAGCAGGCCCTTTTCACTCCCAATCCAATGAAGCCTGGTTCTTTCACACTCCTGGATTAAAAATCGTTTATCCGTCCAATCCATATGATGCCAAAGGGTTGCTAAATGCCGCTATTGAAGATCCTAATCCTTATCTCTACTTTGAGCACAAAGGGCTTTACCGTTCTATTAGTGAATCCATTCCAGATGATTATTACACAATTGAAATTGGCAAAGCACAATTAGTGAAAGAAGGAAATCAAGTCTCTATTATTACCTATGGAATGGGGGTACACTGGGCGAATAAAGTAGTGGAAGAACTATCTATCGAAGCAGATATTCTTGATTTAAGAACGCTATTACCCTGGGATAAGGAAGCAGTTAAGGAAACAGTAAAGAAAACAGGAAAGGTAATTTTCCTTCAAGAAGATTGCCTGACAGGGGGTATTGGAGCTGAGATTTGTGCATGGATATCGGAACATTGTTTTAAAGATCTAGATGCTCCGGTCATGCGAGAAGGAAGCTTAGATACGCCGGTTCCATTTGCTCCCAACTTGGAAAAGCAGTTTTTGCCAGTGGAGCGATTTACCAAGAAATTGAAAAGTTTAATAAATTTTTAATAGGATATTTGTAATGATCATTTTCTATTATTGTTGAGGCTTAGCATATTTAGCCAACTCAAACCTCAATGCCCCATGTTAAGAATATTCAATTTTTTATCATTTATTTTAGCAATACTGGGATTTTCAACAATTTCTTATTCCCAAACATTTATTGGAGCCCAAGTAGACAATAGAGGCGGTGTTCAATCTGTTTTGATGAATCCTGCCAATGCGGCCGGTTCACAGATGAGGTTAGACATCAATCTTTTGTCTGGAAGTGCTTTTGTGGGAAGTGATTATTTATACGTTGATCTAAGTGAAATAAAAAACTTTCAAGATGGGTTCGATTTTAATACTGATGTCAAAACAATCCCAAAAGACCAAAATAATTTTTTTGGTAATGTAGATATTTTAGGCCCTTCTGTTCTATTCAACTTAAATGACAAAAACAGTATTGCAATAACCTCACGATTTAGGACATTTTTCAATTTGCATAACTTGGGAGGAGAACTATATGAAGTAGCATCTTCTAATGAAGTAGATAAAAATTTCAACTTAAACATGGAAGGTCTTTCAGGAATTATCCACGCATGGGGAGAAATTGGAGGAACTTTTGGAAGAGTTTTGATCGCGCAAGATCAACATCTGCTAAAAGCTGGGGTTACCCTAAAATACCTATTTGGAGCAGGAGGTATATATGGGAGTAGCGGAAGGCTAGTTGCACAATATGATGCAGGAATCGAGACGCTTGCTACTTCAGGAAATCTGAACTATGGGTATACCTCGGGATTTGATTCAGATGATATCAGTTTTTCAGATATCAAATCTGGATTTGGTACAGATCTGGGTGCCGTATATGAGTTTTATTCCAATAACAGTAGATCGGTCAGAACTCCTTATAAATTAAAAATTGGCGTATCTGTGACTGATATTGGTTCCATCAAATATTCAGGCTCCACAAATGCCAGATACCAAATGGACGCAACAATTGATGCTAATGAATTTGATAATAAAGATTTAGAAGAATTACTCAAAGACAATTTTCCTGGTTTGGAAGAATTAGGGGACGCAAAACTTAGTCTTCCTACAGCTTTACAACTTTTTGTGGATTACCAGATTACCTCCAAGTTTTATGTAAGCACCCAAGGGGCAATTTCAATCAAAAAAGGAAATATAATTCCAGTGAGCAATATCATCAATGCATTCACTGTCACGCCTAGGTTTGAAATGAAATGGATCAGTGTTTACAGTCCGATCAGTGTTCGTCAATATGACTCGAGTCTTGCTTGGGGAGTCGGTTTAAGAGTTGGACCTGTGATTGTGGGGTCTGGATCAATTTTAACCAATTTGATCAGTAGTAATTCGAATAGTACGGATGTTTATGTAGGATTTAAAGTACCGCTTTATAAATAGGTTTTGGATAGATAAATGGAGTGGGCAGTGATCAGTCGCAGTAGGCAGTCGCAGTAGGCAGTCGCAGTAGGTACCGACAATGAGCAGTAGGCAAAATTTCGATTATTGGAGTGTTAATTGAATCTGTTAAATCTGTTTTCGAAGTAATTCCAGGAATTTCCGATCCAACTTTTCTCCATACCAATCCTCATATTCCACATCTTTTCGTCCAGAATTCATCACCCCGAAAGCTCCTGAGAATTCCCAAATTCCAAATCCGATTCCATTTTCTTTCAACACTTTCAAAACATCCCCAAACCAATTTAGAAATACATCATGCGGTGTTTCATTGTAACACCCACACTCTCCGCAATGCACCCCAACTCCTTGATCAACTAGCGCCTTCCAAGGTGCATAGTATGCTCGGATATTATCGATATCTAAAACATTTTCTCCCTGTGGCAAAGGCCAATCCACTGGAGGCACACTTGCTGGATCCTTATAAACCCAACTAGCCTTATAATGCGAAATCGGAAATGGATGATAGCCTCTACAACTTTGGGCGAGATCCAAGTCTGACAGCTCGGGAACTGCAATTCCCCCTCCTCCGTTGCCATCCGCGATCACAATTCGTGACTTTTTCACTGATTTGATCGTGTCCAATGCCGCTTTGGCTACTCGATAATAATCTATCACATCTACCGGACCTCCAGCACTATACTGATCATTGGGATCTTCTCTCTGAAAAGGCTCGTTGACTAAATCAAAACTCAATTTCTTTTTGGAAATACCTTTATACCGGTTTGACCACATCTCCCAATGGGTACAAAAAGCATCCTGAGCTTCCTGATCTTTCCAAAGATTGTAAGGCTCCACAAAACCAGCATTGATGCAAAATCCTGGGGCTCTATGCAAATTCAAACTCACGTGCAAGCCATGATCGATACATCGCTCAACTAGTTGGTCGACTTTCTCTAATCGACTTTCGTCAAAATTCAATACCTCATCTGGGCGAATGGGCCTAGACCGATCAATATT
>NZ_JAHEBC010000037.1 GCF_024642405.1 Algoriphagus sp.
TTTCAATCATCCTAATTGAGCTTTCCGAAAATCGATTTATTGAAAAAAAATCCATTCGTTTTATCAATTCAAAATCATTTGTCTTTTAGCTTATTTGAGAATAAAAGCTCCACAAAAATATCAATTAGCTACGTATATAGAGGTATAGAACAAAGAGTTGGCTAAAGACTCTTCCACTTTCATTCCTTCTATTTCAAAAAAAAACCTGTGAATATAATTCACAGGTTTAATTTTTATTGATTCATATTTTTAATTCTTAATAAATCGCTTTGTATCATAAATAAACACCTTACCAAGAATTCTGATGAAGTAAACTCCTTGACTATAGGAACTCACATCAATTGTTAGTTTACCCACATTTGTATTTGTTTGAAGTACATCCAAAGTAGTTCCGTTCACATTGTAAATATGGATTTCAACTTCCTCATCTTGGTACATTTTATCCAAGTAAATATTCAATATATCCGACGTAGGATTTGGCCCAAAATCAAATGTGTAATTATCTTCTCCAAAACTTTCAAATGAATTATTTTGAGAATCAATTTGATCTTTCAATATGGCCACATTCACCCAATCAGAGGACAATTCTGCACCATATTGAAAGGCTTTTACAGTTATCACATTGTCACCTTCCGAAACAGTATTGCCAGGAAGGTCAAAGCTAAATTCTTTTGTGGAACCAACTTTAATTCCTCTAACATAAACTTCAAGACTGTCATATTTCGTATTGGCAGATTGATTTCCAACTTCTACAGTCACATTTTCAGAGGATTTGAATTTCTGAT
The DNA here is from genome assembly GCF_024642405.1 of Algoriphagus sp. Taxonomy (GTDB): domain Bacteria; phylum Bacteroidota; class Bacteroidia; order Cytophagales; family Cyclobacteriaceae; genus Algoriphagus. Next base: position 786 of record NZ_JAHEBC010000037.1, read on the forward strand.
CCATACTAGGACTGACAATCTCCAAATTGTTCGTTCTAAATCCAGAACCACTATAAACGGTAACATTGACTAAATCTGATTCAGCTGACAATCCACCTTGGTCTGTAACCCTTGTCTTAATCACATAGTTTCCAGCCGGTACATTCCTTACTAATAATTGATACGGAGATGAAGTAACAGACCCAATCAAGGTATTACCACTGAAAAACTCCAACAAGGCTATTTGATTTTCTGGATCTGATACATACGACTGAATCAAAATATCAGAACCTTGGGCAAAGGATTGGTTGTTTGACGGTGTTACAATACTTGTGAATGGAGCCTGATTGGCCGGAGTTGAAGATTTTACGTTGATGTTCACTACCCCAGACTCTGTTGATAAGCCACCTTGATCTGTTACTCTGGTTTTTAAGGAATGATTACCCACAGGAGCATTTGTCCAATTAATCTCAAAAGGAGCACGAGTTACCGTTCCAATCAAGGTATTTCCTCGGAAAAATTCTACCCTTGCAATTTGATTCTCTGGATCTGCCACATAGGCCTGTATCAAAATTGTTTTCCCTGCATCAAAGGACTGATTTTGCGTTGGAGTAACGATACTGGTTACAGGCGGCTGGTTGGCAGGAGCTGATGAATTTACTGTGATGTTCACCACTCCGGATTCTGCTAATAAACCACCCTGATCTGTCACTCTAGTTTTCAGAGAGTGGTTACCTACCGGAGCATTTGTCCAATTAATCTCAAATGGTGCACGCGTTACTGTTCCGATCAATGTATTTCCATTGAAGAACTCAACCCTTGCGATCTGATTCTCTGGATCTGCCACATACGCCTGTATCAAAATAGCTTTCCCTTCATCAAAGGACTGATTTTGAGTTGGAGTAACGATACTGGTTACAGGCGGCTGGTTGGCAGGACCCGTAGAATTTACCGTAATGTTTACAACACCTGATTCTGCAGATAAACCTCCCTGGTCTGTCACCCTTGTTTTTAATGAATGATTTCCTGCAGGCGCATTATTCCAGTTAATCTGATAAGGTGAACCAGTGACTGTTCCAATCAACGTATTTCCATTGAAGAATTCTACTTTGGCTATTTTATTCTCTGGATCAGCAACATAGGCCTGTATCAAAACAGGATCCCCCTCATCAAAAGACTGATTCTGTGTTGGAGTAACAATACTTGTCACAGGTGGTTGGTTTGCGGGACCTGAAGAGTTTACAGTTATGTTTACAACACCTGATTCTGCAGATAAACCACCCTGATCAGTCACTCTTGTTTTTAATGAATGATTTCCTGCAGGCGCATTAGTCCAGTTAATCTGGTAAGGTGGCCCAGTAACGCTTCCAATTAAAATATTTCCATTGAAAAATTCTACTTTGGCTATTTGATTCTCTGGATCAGCAACATAAGCCTGTATCAAAACTGCATTTCCCTCATCAAATATCTGATTTTGGGTTGGTGTTACGATACTGGTTACTGGTGGTTGATTATTTGAATTAGGATCAACTACTGAAACATTTATAACAGCAGACTCCGCTGACAAACTTCCTTGATCAATTACTTTAGCTTTAATCCTAAAATTTCCTACTGGAGCGTTATTCCAAGAAAATTGAAAAGGAGCCTGAGTAGAAGATCCTACTAAATTATCATTTACATAAAACTCAACTCTTTGTATTTGCCCCTCAGGGTCAGATGCATTTGCAGTGATAAGTACTGGACTTCCAATATTAAACACCTGGTTTTGGGTAGGCTGGGAAAGAGATACTGTAGGCGGGAGATTCTCTTGAGCAGCCCCCTCTTCAATTTTGGCTAGTAAAGCTGAGCTATAAGCTGGAATACTAACTGATCCATTAAAAATTTGGCCTTTGCCATTCTTATATACTCCAGAAAGTGGATAACTAACTGTTTGATTTGAATAATTATATTGGAAAAAAACCTGCTGCTCTACATTTATTGGGTCAGTTTGAACCTTTGAAATTTTCAAATTATCAATCAAAATATTTGGAAGTGTTTTAGGGAATTTAAAAACAACACTTTCATTACCTGCAGATACATTTGCTTTCAAAAGTAACTTTACCTTTTTGGTTTCAGTCGAAGTTACAAAATCAAACACTGTACCTTCTTGGTTTTGATTAAAGGTTTTTTCAAGAAGTAATCCTACAGTTTGATTTGCTGTAGAACTTTTAGTATCAAATTCAACTAATATCTCATCTCCTTGAGACACAGCACCAATCTGAATAAATGCAGAAGCATTTGTAGTTTGGTTAAAATTAATTTTCCATACACCTCCATCAATTCCTGTAGATAATTCCGAAGATCCGTTATATACAGCCGATACAATATTCAAATTTGAACTAAAGTCACTTTCCTTTATCGTATTAGCGCTGATAACAGTATATTTTTCTAAATCGAAATCAGGACGCAATGAATTTCTTTCATACCCATATTGATTAGCCCAATTCGGCATATTCCATTTTCTTCCACCAGGTCCATCATTTGGGCTTTGACTTTTAAATAAAACCTCAACCCCATAAGGATCCAGAAAATAGTTATTATTGGATGTTCCGATTTGATTAATATCATTAGCATCAGAGGAAATACTATAAGGCACTTCTTCCTCATAAACCCTAGAAAATTGATTTCCTTCTACTCTGACATTTCTCACTGGATTTCCCATCACGTCATCACCAACATGGAGTTGAATTGGGATGTTATAAAAAGTGTTATTTAGAACCTCGAGGTTTTTAGCATTATGAAGGTATAGACCTTTTCCAGTAACCTCAGAAATTGTATTGTCAGAAATTTTAATTCCGTTTGCGTTATCATCAATATAAATTCCTTCAGCGAGTTCATCTTTTACAGGAGTTCCTGCAATCGCTCCTTTACCTCTCCTAATAATATTGCCGACAATTTCTCTTCCCTCATTATTACCCCAAGTGATTCCATCTGAATTTGTATAAATTCCCCCTCCATCATGCTTGAATAAGCAATAATTATCTATCAGGTTATTCTTAATAACAGTATAATTACCTCCAAAATGAATTCCATTGAAACCAGTATTTAAAACCCTATTTCTAGTTACTTGAGAATTATTTGCATCGCCAGCTATATAGATTGCAACACCTTTCAGATCACTGCTATTAGCCATTCCTTGAAATGGCATAGTATTACTTACTACATTATCTTGAATTATTACTCTTGGAGTACCAAAAGGAAGGAAAATTCCTCCACTCAAAGAATAATTAAATGTATTACTTCTGATGATCAGGTCAGGTGTAGTATGGGAATAAATCCCATTTTGACCAGCAAAATTCAATTCACAATTTGTGATTTGAACATTTGCTGAATTTTGAATATTGAAAAGATCGGCATTAGCGCCTGTTAGATTTAGGTTATTAAAAGTGAGATTTTGAATATATCTATTCGTCTTTACCAAATAATCTCGAGTTGCAACCTGAACATTCAAACTATTAGGATTCTGCCCTCCAAAATATCCATAGATCCTTTTATTTGACTTAGAATAAGCCCACTCTCCAAATTGGTCCAAGGTGTTTAAATGGTTTTGCACAAAGTATCCGAAACCACTTTTAGGTGTATATCCTGTTTCTGGATTTGATAAAAAGCTAATGGTGCTTCCTGCGTTATAAGAAATTTCGTGTCTATCAGTTATCCAATCATTTTTTCTTATTACAATTTCACCTCCAACGAAATTTGCCGGCATATTTGCACCCTGAATGCTTAAAGAATTATTAACAGAAGTAACTGTAAGAAATCCTTCATTAGCCGTACCAGTATTTGGATACCTTCCAACCTCTCTAATTTGATTGTTCACGGCCAAGATTTGTACATTTCCAGCATCCATATTAGAAAGGGATGCTTCATAAGTACCATTTCCACGAGATACCCAATTCGAAACTCTTAACATGGAAGTTATAACAGGCTTTGCTCCAGTTCCATATGATGTGTAAGTAATGGGATTACCGGAACTTCCACCTCTTGAAATAAGTATTGTTCCATAAAAAGTGTCACCACTTTTAAATAAAATTCTATCTCCTGCCTTCAATTGATCAGCAAAAGCATTTAACTTATCAATACTCCTCCATGGAGTGGATGAGTTTTGTGCCTGTGTGGCGGATCGATTATCGTCTCCCGTTGAACTGGAGAAATAATAATCAGTTGCCTTCAAATAGGAAGTGGAAACAACAGATAAAACAATAATCAATAATACCTTTTTAATTAATCTAGTTTTTTTAAAGAGCATATAATTTAGCTCATCAAGCAAGGTAAATTTCATATGGTGATTCGGTGATTTAGCGGTATGGTGGTTTGATACTTTTAGTTAATAGGGCAATGAATTACAATTTCAACTTCCTTGCCAATTCTTTTGTTTGAATGCTAAAAAATCAAGTTTAAATACAGTTTCTTATTCAATATAAAATTTTAAATATAGTTATTTTATGAATTTAAATACCATAAAATAAAAATAAAGCAAATTATATTACGAAATCCAATAAATTACTTATAAATATTCGGATAATAATTCTTAAAAAATCTCTTCTAAACTAAAACCGTAAAAACCTACAAAAATGCATTTTAAACATAACTAAAATCATTTTAAAATATTATTTCTGTATTTTACATTTATTTAAATTTTTTAAAATAACTTTGAAAAAAAATATATTATTTCATAAAAAAGTTTTGATTGATAAAATTTTATTGAAACTCCAGCCTTCAAACTAAATTTTATAATAATAATTATTTATGCAATTGTTGAATTAAGAATATAGGCAAAGGGTTCAAATATTGAATATTGCATTTTTTAATTAAAATATAGAGCATATTAAGTATAGCTAATAAAATTATTTAAATAAATTTTTTAAATTAACCAAGGATCATCTCATTCAAAAAACCAAATTTCTCTGTATTAAACTATTGAGAATGTGAAAATTGTGGAAAAATTCCACAGATCGTGGAGATAATACATACTTTTTTTTAATCATAATTTTCAAATTAATTGACTATTAAAAACTATCTATATAGATATCGAATAATCAGTTGATAATTAAAATACTATAATTTTATTTTTTCAAAACCTCCAAATTATCAACTATATATTTTGTTTAATATAATTAGTATTCCTGCGTGCCAATATTACGCCAACCCCTAAATAAATAGTGAAAATCATCAAACTGAATTTCAGACTTTCAACAAAGCATTACATCAAATAATTATAAACAAAGTTCATTTTATTCTAACCAAAAAAACTGCGTGGTAAGGAGGGATGGTTACTGAATTTTCAAAAACTTCACCTTTTGGATTTTTATATAATCCATCCAACGAGTAATTATAAGATTCATTTGAAAAATTAAATTTAAAAAATACGTTCTCGCCATTTTGTTCAGCATTAACTTTAGAAATTTTCAGATTATCGATCAGCAAAGGATTTGGGCTATTGCCTGTTCGAATTACCAAACTTTCATTTTTAGAACCTATAATTGAATTCAAAAACATTTTAACTTTTTTCATTTCATTTGAAGCCTCAAAATATGAGATGGTATTGATTGAGTTTTGGTTAAATGAATTTTCTAAAAATAGCTCAACTCTTTGGTTTTCATTCACACTTTTTACCTCCATCTCTATCAAAATCATATCTCCTTTATTTACAGGTCCCATTTGAATATATGCTAGAGCTTGTTCCGATCCATTTGGGGTGATTCTCCATAGACCTTCACTTGTTTTTTGAGAAATCGCATGATAAACACCTGAAATCAAATTGATGTCCAAATTGAAATTGCTTTGCTTTAGAACTTTTTGCTCTAATATTTTAAATCTTTCTAATCCTGTTACTTCAATTCTTGAAGAACTATCATATCCAAAAGTTTCATTCCAGTCTTTCCTATTCCTCCTCACGGCATAATCTCCATTTTCAGGACTTTTTGATTCGAAAATAAACTCATTTCCAAATGGCTCTAAAAAATAATTTTCTTGACTTACCCCAAAAAGACTTAAATCATCTTCAATAGATGAAATTGAAAAAGCAATGTCATTTTCTTTAAAAGTTATGAATTCATTTTTTTCAATTTTTATTTTTCTCAAAGGGCCTCCTAAATGATCATGGTTCAGTTTCAATAAAACGTTACATTCAAAAATCAGATTTTCAACAATCGTAATATTGTTAGCATTATGTAAGTAAATCCCTTTTCCATTAATGTAGGCAATTGAATTCTCCGCAACGTAGACTCCTGACGTATTATCATCCAAATAAATACCTTCTGCTATCTTAATATCCTGATTAGTTCCTTCGTTTGCTCCTTTTCCGTTTAAAATAATGTTTCCGACAATCTCTCTCTCCTTATTATTAGAATTTACTAACCCGTCTGAATTCATATAAATCCCTCCTCCATCTTGCTTCCATAAACAATAATTATCCACTAAATTATTCTTAACAACTGAATTATTTCCTCCAAAATGAATTCCGTTGTAACCAGAATTTATAACTCGGTTTCTAAAAATCTTAGATTCATTGGCATTACCAGCTAAATAAACCCCTATACCATTTAAATCACTGTTTTTTGCCATACCCTGAAAAGGCATAGAGTTCTCAATTAAGTTATCTGAAATAACTGCTCTAGGTGTACTGTGCCAAAAAAACACCCCTCCACTTAATGAGTTTCGAATAATATTATTTTTTACAGAAAAATCCGGAGTGCTATAACTATAAATAGCATTTTCTCCTGCGAACTCCAAAATGCTATTCTCAACCAAAATATTAGAGGATCTCTCAATGTTTATAATATTCTTATTCCCTCCTTTTAGATGAAGATTCCTAAAAGAAAGATTCCTGACTAAAAAATTTGTAACAATGAGATAATCATTTGATGCATATTCGATTATTCTTTCCGAAGAAAGGTCTTTTCCCAAGTAAATAGACAATATCTTTTCCTCTTTGGAATAGGCCCATTCACCAATTTGATCTAAAGCCTCTAAGTGATTTTGAATAAAATAGCCAAAACCAATAATGGGCTTGTATCCTGAACTACCCTTATTTAGGAAATCAATTCTATTTTCTTTTATGTTTGAGATAGGATAACTATCAATAATCCAATTGTTTTTACGAATTACAACTTCTCCTCCCTTTCCGTTGAATGGGATTAAACTTCCGTTAATACTAAAATCATGATTAATGGACTGAATAGTAAGGTATCCCCCATTCTCTTCATTAATATTCGGATATCTTCCAAAAGCTTTAATTTCATTATCCAGTAATACAATTTTTAAATCAAGAGAATTAATATCAGGAATTTTTGCTTGATAGATCCCATTTCCAAGATTCTCCCAGTTTTCAACTTTTTTTAAAGAAGTAATAATCGGTAATTCCCCCGTACCATAAGCATCAAATAAGATAGGATCATTTATTGTACCACCCTTTGAAAGTCGAATTGTACCATGAAACACATCTCCTCTTTTAAAATAGATTTTATCTCCACCTTTTAAGGAGGAAGCTATCTCATTTAGTTTTTCTATAGATTTCCAAGGTGTTGTAGCTGATTGAGCTAATTCGAAAGAACGGCTATCATCGCCTACAGAAGAAGAAAAATAATAATCTAAAGCAAGACTTCTCTCTTGCGATATTAAAATGAAAATTAGGCAACAAATGACACCTAATATTCTTGTACTTGATTTTTTATAATAAAAGAATTTCATTCCCAAAAACGAGACTAAGGTTAAGAAAAATTCTATCCCAATTTCTTCAAAGAAAACATTAGGATTCATGAATAAATTTTATTTCCTAGTTTAAATACTTTTCTCAAATCATTAAACTAAAACTAGTCTCCTAAATAGAGATTTTATTTTATAACATAAAGGATTTCAGGTATAAATATCACTCAGATTAATTCGAATAGCATTTACCTTTGAAATTGATTTGAAAGGAAATTGTCTTTGGAAAACGAATGAGGTTGGGTGAAGCAAAAAGAGTTTATTTATAAGAGTTTTTAAGCCAAGCTCTTATGAAAATTAAATTTATGAATTAATAAGGCTTGATATTTACAAATTTTAAATTGGAATTTATTGTTGATTTGATCGATTAACTTAGGCATGCAAACAAAAACCATTAATATTGGAATATCAAATAATTAAAATTCGGATAAGCCCCACTTTTGGTTTACTTGTTCTAAAAATCATAAACTAAAGTTGCTTTAACCAACCAAAAAATCATCTCTTTTCTAGATACCAAAATTTATTTCCAAAAAGAAAATCCTTGATAAGAAAACATCTCACATCTTGATGGAAGCACATTACCAACTACTATGAAAATTCTTTTTATCCTTCATTATCCACCTCCTATTCATGGTGCAGCTGTAGTCGGGAAATATATAATGTCTAGCAAAAAGATTAATTCAGTTTTTGAATCAGATTTCATCAATTTGAGCACCTCACATACTATCGATGAAATTGGGAAAGGAGGATTGCTGAAATGGAGGAGATATGCTGAAATTTTATTAAAAACAATTAATAAATGTATTAAACAAAAGCCTGATCTGGTCTACATGACTTTAAGTACTACAGCTCCAGGTCTATTCAAAGATGCACTAGTTGTATTCATTGTTAAATTTCTTGGTTACCGAATAGTTTTTCACTTACACAATAAAGGAGTCAAAAAAAATAGTGGAAAATTTATTGAAAAGCAGTTATACCCAAGGATTTTTAAAAACACTGACGTCATCCTATTATCACCCTACCTATACGAAGATATTTCAAAATATGTAAATAAAGGAAGAGTGAAATATTGTGGAAATGGCATAGAGGAAAACATTGACATCAATAAAATAAGGTCGAAACCCCGTACAGAACAAATCAATTTATTGTTCCTTTCTAATCTACTAAAAACTAAGGGGATATGGGATCTTTTAAAATCCTGTATTATTTTAAAAGAAAATGGTTTAAAATTCCAATGTATTATTGCAGGGGCTGAAGGAGATGTAACTGCTTTAGAATTAACTAATTTTGTAAAGGAAAATGGATTGGATAAAGAAATCAGATATGTAGGTAAAGTCTCAGGGGATGCAAAGAATAAAGTCTTTGAAGAAGCAGATATATTTATTCATCCAACTCAAGAAGATTGCTTTCCTTTAGTCCTTTTGGAAGCGATGCAATACAGTTTGCCTGTAATTTCAACTTTTGAAGGAGCTATTCCAGAAATTATAATAAATAATGAAACAGGAATAATTGTCAAAAAAGAATCTCCAAAAGAAATCTCAGAAGCAGTTAATTTTCTTGAAAATAATCCTAAAAAACGAATCCAAATGGGTGTTAATGCATTCGCACGATTCAAGGAAAACTATACACTCTCAATTTTTGAGGACAGGTTAATTTCAACTTTATCTAGTCTGAAAATCGATTAAAAACCATTAAAACGCACTTTTCTTAGATGAAATCAGACTTTGTTTCATCAATAAAAAAAAGATAGAAATATAGAAAATGCATTAAACCAAAAACATAAACTCTTTTCAAAGAATTTAGGAAAAGATTTATTTAGCTTCAATCAAGGTATTTATATCTTTCACCAAATCAGTCGCTATCTTTTTTGCATCGAATAGTTTTCCGGCTTCAAAAGCATTAGAGGCGAAATGCTCATAATTTTCTAATATTTTCTGGACGGCATTCGCAAAATCTAAAAACTTAAAATCTTTTTCTACCAACATCCCATTCTCTCCAGATTTGAGAAATCTTGGTATATCACCGACATCAGTTGAAACAGAAGGAACTCCGACCGAAAAAGCCTCAGCAATTACCATAGGAAAACCTTCAAACCCTGATGCCATTAAGAATATTTTACTTTTCGAAATTTGTTCTATCAATGAACGGTTATCTAGAATACCCAAAAATTCTACATTCTTATTTAGCTTCAACTCATTTACCTTCTCTTGTAGAAATTCTAACTGAGAACCTTTCCCTGCAATTTTCAATTTATTGGATTCTTTAATCTCTGCAGGTAAAAGTGCGTAAGACTCTAATATCAATTCTACTCTTTTACCTTTTTCTAATCTTCCCGCAAAAATAAAACCTGACCGTTCCGAAAAGTCTTTTTGTGAGATATCATGTGAAATAGGATTTAATATTTTTTTTCTTCCCACTTCTTCCTTACCAACGGTATAGCCGATTAGGCTTTTTTCAGAAATCATTTTTGTTGCATGATTGAATAGGGAAATAAAATATTTGCCATACCAAAACCTTGAAACTGATACCGGATTGTCATTCCCATGATAAACATGAATAAATGGGCGACCAAATATAGAACAAGCATAGGCACCTTCATGGGAATGCGAAATTACCATATCATACTTTCTAAGTTTGAAGTAATTGAAAAACATATACATGAAGTATAAAAATCTATGCGGAACTATTGTAATATTATCAAAGTAATCTGGAAGAGTGATATAGTCTAAATCGTAATATTCAGACAAATGAACATCCAAATTCTTAACAAAAGGCCCTATCCCTCCATAGGAAGTATTGATAGAGTTTGTCACCAAAACCACAACTTTAGTCATTTTATCAGATTTAAATAGTCCGTAAACTATGGAGTAACTTATTACTTTCTTTGATATTATTAAATTTTTCTTGAGCTACTAACCGCCCCTCTTTTCCTATTGTACTTATTTGTTCTGGATTATCTATTAAAAATTTTATTGCCCCTACGAGAGATGTTAGAGATTCAGGTTCTACAATAAGCGCATTTTTCTTGTGACTTAAATGCTGAGAAACATCGCCAACATTTGTAACAATAACAGCTCGACCTGTTGCCAGGTACTCAGCTAATTTAGAAGGAAAACCTGCATTTGCTGCACCAGAATTATCTCTAATTACACAAAAAATATCACAAGAGTTGAGTAAGCCCTGATATTCCTCAGAAGGAATGAAACCCTTATAAAAAATCCTTTCAGAAAATTCAGAAGCATTAACCAACTTCATAAATTCATTAAAATCATGAATAGCCTCACCTTTGCCAGTCAATATCAATTTAAGATCCTCATTCTCCCTGCAGACTTCTTCAAAAGCTTTAAGTAGTAGATCTAGTCCATCCTTTTTACCAAATGATCCACCATAGAATAAAGTGGTGGCCTTACTTTTTTTAAATTCACTTTTTTTAAATTTAGAAATATCCATCGTCACTGGAATAAAAAGCACTTTTTCACTAGAAGTGTAAGAAAGTAACAACTGTTCTAAATGAGAGGAAATCACGATATTCAAATCAATTAAAAATTGAAAGTTCTTGAGAATATAAACTCCACTTTTCACTCTTAATTTATTGACGAAACCACCAAAACTATATGCATGAGTACTATCCTCAACGATATCTAAAACTATTTTATATCCTAAAGTTCTAGCATAAATAAGCGGAATAATAGTCTTAATATCCGGCGTATCATATAGATAAAAAATATTCTTCTCCTTCTTATTGAATTTTTTGCGGATAAATTTTAAGGATTTTGACAAATATGTGATTATTGAAACCGGATTTTTTAAATTCAGATCCACTTTCAATTCATCACTTCTTCCCGAGTCATCTATACTATCCGCCTGGTTCGAAAAATAAATATTATTTACTTTTACTGAATGATTTTCTATTAGAGGGTTTAAAAGATTTCTAACTCTTACTGATCCTGCCATCCCCTCCCGTAAAGAAATTCCAAATACCAATATATCCATGTAGGATTTTAATTAATTTTATTGTGTGTCATCATTCAACTGCCCTTCCAAAAGAGCATTGAATTGATTGGCAAATTCTTTAGTAACGAGTTCATATGAATGACGCTCTTTTGCCAATTTGATGGCATTTTGGGTATATCTTTGTTTTAGTTGCTCATTAGAAACTATTTCCTTTAATCTAGAGCAGATCAATTCTTGGTCATCGCTGTTTATTGTGCATGCCCATTCCCCTGTTTTACCATATTGATAAATGGCTGTTTCTTCAGGTGCAAGAATAATGATAGGGGTACCTGAAATCATATATTCAGGAGCTTTTGTGGGCATGGAATATTTAAGGAATTGAATCGCCTTTTTTGAGAAATCGCAGGGTAATAGCAAGAAATCCATGCTTTGAAATAATTGAGGCAATTTATTATAAGGAATTAAGTCCTTATGAAAAGTATATTTGTATTTTTTTGTCCAAGTCAACTTTTCTGCAGTTTGTATATAAAACTTAATTTTTATATCGCTTTTGGAATTGAATAATTCAACTGCTTCTGCAAAAGATATAAGAGAATCATAAATTCCAAACCCAGTACGACCTGCATATAAGATTGAAATCTCTTTACCAGTATTATTCTTTCTCTCACCTTTAGGCAACCACATCTTTAGATCAACTGGGTTGTGATATGTTATGAACTTTGATCCATAACGCTTTTCATATTCTGAACCCATCAAATCACAAATACTAAGGCATAAATCCGCCTTATGAACAAGCTCTTTAAATTCACTATCTATCTTTTTGTTCCAATAATCACCTGCGAGTCCATTATATCCAACTGAACTTATCCAATCATCCATTTGATGAATCACTACCGGCACATCTAATTTTTCGGACAAACTAGTTGCGAAAAGTAAAGACTCTCTTGTTGAAGCTTGAATGTAGAGGATATCTGGAGAAAATTCATCTACCCATTTAAGAAGGTTATCACTGACCTCCATGATGGAAATAGTGTGCATAAGTCCTGACCATTGAAGGAATGGATAGAGATATTTATGGATTACTATTTCTCTAAAAGTAGGTTTAAAGGAAAAATTATCTAAGTCTGGAGTAGTCCTAATAGGTAATTTACCAGATGGAAGTTCCCTTTGAAAATATTTAAATGGATACTTCCAATGAAATTCATCAGAACCTATAAAATAATAATTATCACAAATTTCAGGAGAAATATTTCCATTGGAGTGACTAGTACAGATAACCGCTAAGTCATCTTTATTCCAACCTTTAAACAGATTAGACAAAGTAACACCACCTCCTGTATTGGAGTTAAATGACTGACCAAAAACCAATACTTTAGGCATTATTATTATCCTTTAATTCTGGTTTAATTATGAACTCACTAAGAAAATATTTTTTCACAAAGGAATTTGGTAATTTTCTGATCGGAGCAGTATAACAAATCCCAGCACTCAACCAAATTGAAATATGAAATAAACTAAAACTATAAACATTGGCAGGATACAGGAAAAGCAGCCATAATAGGATCCAGATTGCTAAAGTTTTGACTAAATTATTATTAGAGTAGAACAATCCCAAAATTATTGCAGGCAAAATTATTGCCAGTAACAAGAAAATGTTAACGATCCCACCATTCATTATTAATTGCAGAAAATCTGTCTCAATCACCCTTCTAATTCCTCCCTCAAAAATATTTTCATCAATACCTGGACATTTGTACCCTCCATTAAATCCTTTACCGAAAAACCAATCATATGATGACATGTCATTAAAAAAACAATTCTCAACATAACCTCTGGTATCTTCTAAACCTCGGGAAGCAACATTCTTAAAAAAGAAATTTTCTCCTATATCTTCTCCAATTGAATAAAAGAAAAAAAGAAATACTCCAATAAGACCATAAGTAAGGTAAAACAAAATACTAAATTTTCTTTCAGAGGTAATAAAATAATTTAAACCTCCAAAAAAAGTAATCATAGCAGCCATAAATATCATTCCTCTTCTTGCTCGAAAAATAGCAACTACAAACACCATTAATAGAACTATCAGAATAAGAGGTTTAACTTTATCATTTAATAGATTAAAGTTTAATGCTAGTATTCCAACTGGAATAGCCAAATATTTAAAATAAGTTTCAGCAGCACCTTGACTAATCAGATTTGACAAATCACTGTCAAATAAAACACCAAAATTAAGAAAAAAGAAAACAAAATAAATTAATGATAATATAACTGCAGTATCAAATAACCTCTTAATTAAAAACATATTAAAATTAATAAAAACTAAAAGAGGTATAAAATATAAAGCTCCACCATAATTTAAATCAAAAATAAATTGTTTTAATTCAAAATAGTCAAATGTAGAATAATCTCCCCTTACTAAAATTAACACTTGCCAAATAAAATAAATAAAAACAATCATTCTAAAATATGATATTTCAAAATCAATCTTAATTAACTTAGTTAAGGAGAAAATAAATAGTAAATAACTAAATAGCTCTAATGCTTGGTATAAAGAATTAAAAGAAAATGAAGTTAAGCTCATGACATAGCCTACACTTAGCCCTATTAAGGATAAATAAAAAGTAGAAATATATAAGGCATAGGACTTTGTTGGAAACACAAATGGCTCAATTCCTATTTCATTCAAACTTCTTAAACGGGATGTTTCAATCATTTGAATTATTGCTATTTAACAACTTATAGTGAGTTTGAAGAACATTATCACTTTTGTATTCTTCTTTTAAATTAACTTGGAGATCATTTTCTAAACAGTACTTAATTCCTTCCGCTAAATCAAAAGAATTGTACGCCTCAGCGATGTACCCAGATTTCTTATGATCAATCATCTCTGGAATACCACATAAATCAAATCCTACGACAGGGATGCCACAGTGAAGACTTTCGACAATTGTAGTTGGTTGATTGTCCAAAATACTAGGAATCACAAAAACATCAGAGCATTTATATGCCAAAGCGATATCTTTTTCATCTTCTAAATACCCTAAATAATGAATTTTGAAATCAATAGCTTTTTCAAACTCAGATAAATCTCCATTCCCGAAAATAATTACTTCAAGATCTTCAAATGAATAAGAGTTTGTTAAATACTTAAATGCTTCTTTTAGAAATTTCCAACCTTTATAAACACTTGAGATATTAACAGCTCCAAAACAAACTACAAATTTTGTTGGATCAATTGATAAAACTGATCTTGCTTGCCTTTGAGAGGCAGGCTTAAAATTTGGTGATTCAAAGTAATTAGGAACAAAATGAATAATTGAATCTTTAAGCAAACTTGACGATTCCCCAAGATTTTTTAACCATAAACTCGGAGTAATAAATTCGAATCTACCTTTATACTTAGAAAGTAAATTATTCTTTTTTATATGTTGAGTTGACGCTATTGATTTATCCTCAAAAATTGGGCATGCCAAACACCCATCTATAAACTGCTCACAATCAACGGCATAATGACATCCACCTGTCATAAACCACATATCATGTAATACAATAAATATCTTTTTATCAGTTTTAAATAGCTTTTCAAATGAATTAAAATTGAAGAATCCCAATTGAACCCAATGGATATAAATCACATCAGCTTCTTGGATCAATTTCATTTTTGAAACATCAGTCCCAAGAAAACATGAGGTATATAAACCAAATTTTGAACTATCATATTTATGAGTTTTTCTCTCAACCCAATTATTAATGAAAGCTTTTAATCTGGGGATTCTTGACAAATACATTATTCCATCATAGGCCTCACCATCCATGAACAATGAAATAGCATTAGAATCTATAGAATTAGAATTACTAAAGCCCTGATGAAGCCTCCTAGCACAAGAACCTGCTGATTTATTAGAAAATTGTATTTGGACTATCTTCAACAATGTGAAAGCATTTAAATTATTCAACTAAAGTTTAACTACACTCCAGTTATCAGGGTAAATTTCGGGAGTTCTCAACCCTTTTATCCAGGGATTTGGAGCAATAACAATTTTTTCTGGATTTTCAGATAGCCAAGCTGCCCACCAACTGAATGTACTATTTGCTATAATGAAATTGGAGCATAAGCTCATTAAATACATATCTAAGTAGCTTTTATCATTACTATTATGTTCCACAAATTTAAAGTTTGAACCTTTAAAATTAGTTTTGGCCCAATCAATATCATCTGAGAAAAAGTAAAATATAGGGTTAATTAATTTTGATGATAATTCATCAATTGCATTTAAATAATACTCTGGTCCATCAATTACTAAATGCGAATTTTTCCATTCTGATTTTGTATAATCTCCTCTTCTTATATGAACAGCAACCGAATTACCCTTTTCTATTTCCTTTGATAGGCTTATATTCTCAAAATCCAAAGGGGGTTTAAACTTAAATTTATTTCTCAAAAACTCTTCATAGCCTTCTAAATACTTAACAGATTGCCAAGTACCAATTAGCCTAGAATTTGATATCTCAAATATTTCTTCATCAAAAGAAAACTCTTTCTTTTCTTTCATAATATTCTCAAACAATAAAGAATACATTTGAAATAGAGAATAAAGAAGTTTTTGTACTATTGATACACTCCAAAAAAAAGAACCTAAGTTTAAAACATTCAACTTTAATTTATTCTTAGTGTCTAATTCAAGATTAAAAGCCCTAGACAAATCAAATCCATTATGGTGTTTATAGAAAAAGAAATCTCTAAAACTAATCCTGCTAGGAATGCCTTTGGAATTCAAAACACAGGTAAGAGCGTATTGGAACATTTGATTACCTAAACCACCGTATATATTAACTTTATTCATCCTAGGCAAAATCATTTAAACCAAATACTATTTGTATTTCGAACAATTAGTATATTATATAACTGAATAGGAGCAAATAAATAACCATACACATTAGAAATTATGGAAGCTAAAATAATTGACCAAACTCCCCATTCAAATAATAATATGAAAATCAATGATAAAATAATAAAACCTATAGAAGTAACTATTGAAACATAAAACTGTACTCTTAAGGCACCTATTCCATTAATAACATTTACAAAAATACTTGCAAACATTCCAAGGACAAAGAAAACAAAACATAGAAATGATATTCTAAAGTCAATATCTACCACACCTTCTCCCAACCAAAAATCATAAAATTGATTACAGAATAGTAACATTATTAATCCTAACAACAAAAATGGAAGAAGAATCAAAAGATATTTTTTAACTGCTCTAATAATCCAGTCATAATCTCCCGAATAGTAAGCATCGGTACTGCTACTCCACAATGGAGAAAGTATAATCATATAAATACCTTGAAGCGTTAAAAAGTATTTAAATGCAATGTTATAGGCGGTTACATCAACCGGAGTAAAATAACGAGCAATTAAAAACAAAGAAGTACTGTATTGAATCATCGCAGCCAATTGCAAAATAAAAAATTTCAATCCTAGACCCATTAATTGATTTCTATACTCCTTTTGAATTAATTTTATACTAGGAATTACGTCTTTGTAAGTAGTAGAAAATAAATAAATATTAGCAATGACTAGGATTATTACTGGAAATACCCCAATACCTAAACCTAATAAAATCAAAGAACCATCTGTAAACAAAGTCAATAACCAAATAATCAATAAAGACGCAGCTTGACCTATTAAATCAATTAAAGATGCTTTAGCTGGCTTTTGATCCGAAATTAAAATTGTCTTAATTACTTGAAAAATAAATTGTAGACAGAAATAGGTAATTATAATTGATGTTAGCATCCTTATCT
Organism: Algoriphagus sp.; assembly: GCF_024642405.1. GTDB lineage: Bacteria > Bacteroidota > Bacteroidia > Cytophagales > Cyclobacteriaceae > Algoriphagus. Next base: position 18,270 of record NZ_JAHEBC010000037.1, read on the forward strand.
CAGAATCCATAACTATAGGAACATTGATAAGTGAACTCCAATCAACAAAACTATTTAAGATTACTAATAGTACCCATACCGAAAGAAATAATATTGAAATATAAAAGTAGGTTGTACTAACATAAATTCTAGCAAGTTTTATATCATGCTTCGCTTTTGCCTCTGCAAATTTATTTCTTAACCCTTGAGTTAAGCCGACATCAAATAGTGACACCCAACCAACTATTGATGTTAGTGTTAGCCAAATACCATATTGTGTTGGATTAATATAATTAATTGTGAGAGGGACTATTATAAAGGAAATAGCCATACTTAAAACTTTTACTACAAAACTGAAAACAACATTCTTCTTTGCAGCAAGTGTCCTAGCACTACCTTTATTGAAAAACTCACTAAGAGCATAACTAATATTCATAATAAAATCAAATCGTAATAATTCTATTTATATGCATAATTTCCGTATGCATATTTAACACTGTTTTTTGAGCCATTAATGACTATCATAGGATTTTTCAGACGATTTGACTTGAGGACATCACTAAAGTAATCTAAATTCTTTTTGCTAGTATAATCATATCTGACTATAAAAATGGAATAATCAACTATATCAGCAATTGCAAGTGCATCTGCCACTAATCCCATAGGGGCAGTATCAATAATTATATAATCAAACTCTTCTTTAAGTTTTGCTATTAATTTTTCATTTTTTTCTGAATGCATTATTTCAGAAGGATTTTCAGGAATATTTCCAACCTGAAAAATGGTAATGCCATTTACTTCATTTCTAGAGTCCAATAAATCCTTTAAACTAAAATCTGATGTAGAAAGATAATTTGAGATGCCTTTATTAGATTTAAATTTAAATTCATCTTTCAACCCTTTCTTTCTTAAATCATACTCTAGGACAGCTACACTTTTGCCTACCATAGATAATGACTTAGCAAAATTTATTGAAAAGAAGGTTTTCCCTTCACCTGAAACCGAAGAGGTAACCATTACTACTTTAGAAATATTATCATCTAACTTATAATTAAAATTAGATCTGATTAATCTAAACTGTTCTGAAACAGGAGTATTGTTTTTATAATTAATTACAAATAATTCTTTACTCTTTAAAAATGAAATCTCTCCCAAAACATCAATTTGGGAAACACTAGATAAATCTGAACGAACAACTATTTTATCACTTAGTAATGATCCGCCAAACACATATAAAAATGGAATAGTAAAGCCAAAAAACATACCTGCCAAATAGAGTACAGGTGGATACGGCTTAGTTGGTACATACCCAAATGAAGCACTTTCAATGACTTTAGCTTGATTGGAAGGAACTGAGGCCAAAAACAAAGCTGTCTCTTCCTTTTTCTGAATTAAATATAAATAGTGGTCTTTCTTGATTCCAACATCTCTACTGATCGCTTCATATTGTCTCTCTAATTGAGGTGCGGAAGTTGATTTATTTTGGAACTGCTGATTTTCATTCCTTAAATTTTTAAGCGTGATTTCAAGCTGTTTTTTATTTGTTGCAATATGATTAATAATATTATCTCTTGCTGCATTTAAAATCGACATTTGCTTAACCATTAACGGGTTATCAGGCATAATTGATTTTTGATACTCTGCAACTTTTGATTTTGCATCTTGGTATTCAGTCATAGTAGTGGATAAATACGGATCATCTTTTATTAAAGAACTTAAGCCAGATATATCTCCACTAGAATTGCTTGATACAACAGATTGGACACTATTGTAGATGTCTATTTGATTTTCTAAATCAGAAATTTCACGATTATTTCTTATAAAATTTTCCTGATAAACTTTTGTATCTGACTGAACATCAACTACATTTTGTGTGTTTTTGAATCTCTCGATATCTTGCTCCATTTCATTCAGCTCAGCAAGAGTCAAATCAATCTGATTATTAATAAATTCTAATGATTTTCTTGCGACTTCCTTCTTATCTTCTGAAAGCTGCTCATTATATTGATCAACTAATTTATCAAGTACCAAAACACCTCTTTCTGGTGCGGTTTCAAGTAAAGAGATGTATAATACACTAGAATTTTTATCCTTGGTATCAACATCGAGTCTTCCTGAGAAAATTCCTGCAAGTTCATCCGGACTTTTAAATTCGACTAGAATTGGTTCTTCTAACTCTCCTACTTTTGTTCTTTCGTTAAAAAGAATCTTAAATTTTGCATACCTGGAATCAAAGGTTTCATTCGGCTTAATCATGATAGGCTCATCATTAATCTCAGCTATTACATAATTTTCCTTAAACTCTACTACCCTCATCTCTCGCTTTTCATCAGATGCATTAGCACCTAAGGAATAGACTTCTATCATTTCCACAGTGAATGGCAAATGCTTGTAGAATACAGGATTTTTCTTATTTAAAGAGTTTACGTAGAAATAATCATTGTATAAACCAAGTTCATTTACTACTTCCCTCATTAAAATACCAGATTGGATTACATCAACTTCATTATCCACTGTATTTGAGGATTTAAACTCATTTAAGCCTTCAAAAACAGGATTTTCTAAAAAATCAGCTCCTTTAGTAACATCTCTAAGCATTATACTATTATTAACAGAATAATAAGGAATGGAATAATAGATGTATACATAAACCAATGAAAGAACCAAAACGATTGAAGAAAGAAATAATGGCCATGCCTTTAAAAGCTTCCTCAACTTAAATTTAAAGTCAACTTTGGTTGAAGAAGAATCTAGATTCTCCTCCAAAATAATATTTGAAAGTTTCATTTTATATTGAAAATATCGTTAACACATTAAATCACCCTCAGTCATATTACCTAACGAAAATGTCATTGAAATTAAAGATCAAAGCAACAATAAGTGAAGAGGCTATAGTTGCAGCAGCTATAGTTGTTGGATTCACATTAGCTTGATTAAGCTTCTTTTTGTCAGCCTCGACATAGATAACATCATTTTGTTTTAAGTAATAATATGGAGAGCTTAGAATTTCCTTTTTGCCTATATCAAATCTATGAATAACTTTTCCATCCGGGGTTTCACGTATCAATAGTACATTTTCCCTTAATGCATAAGCTGTCATATCGCCTGCCATTCCTAGAGCTTCTAAAATCGTAATCCGCTCGGTTGGAACAACAAAAGATGAAGGCCGATTTACCTCTCCAATAACTGTAACTTTAAAATTCAAAAATCTGATTTCAATTTTCGGTTCTATAACCAAAGAAGCCAACTCACTTTTTAAGTAAACTTTAGCTTCTTCCCTTGTTAGCCCCCCTAATTTTACAGCCCCGAGTGTAGGAAATTCAATATTTCCATCAGGGTCCACCATATAACCTCTTACGATTGGATCCTGAGCCATTTGGGCTTCTCCGCTTTCGTCGGTAGAAACAATACCATAATTAAACAGTACGTTTGATTCGGGGCTTAAAGTACTTACTCTTATATCTAGTAAATCTCCAGGAACAATTTTAGGTTCCTCAAAAGGACCATTATTGAGCACATAATCTTGTCCATCTCCAATATCTTGGAAATAAGTTAAATTCCTCTTGGCGCAAGAATTCATTAAAATCATTCCAATTAGAAGAAGAGGTATAATTATATTACTTCTATTTACTCTTTGTTTCCACATTTTGATAAACTTTATTTCTCATTTTTTTTTAAAGCACTAATTTCACTTAACCTTAAAAAGGTTTAACTTTTCCTGAAGAACCTTTGTAAACTCGGAACCATGAGGAGGCTTAAGCATATTTGCATGTTCACCAGGCATTACAAATTTTTCAACACTCCTTGCATAGCGACTCCATCCAAGAGTTTCAAAATCTTGAACATAAAATGTTCTTCTTTTGGCTAAAAACAAAGTAATGTCAATATCTAG
>NZ_JAHEBC010000246.1 GCF_024642405.1 Algoriphagus sp.
TAGTAATTAGCTGGGATCGAATTTTTGAAGTTACTAAGAATAGGGTAGGTGATTAAGAAATAAAGCATTTTGGTATAACTCTTTCTGGCGAAGATTCACCTTTTTTATCTTCTTAGCGAAACCATAATTTGGTTCTTATTTTGAGAGTCAGCTTTATAAATTAGTATTATATTTAAGCAAATTGTTATTAAATAATATCCCCTATGTCAATTTTGAAGTTATTGAAAGAAGCCCCTTATTTTAAGGACTTAAATGATGATGTTTTTAATGATTTACAAAATAGGTGGAAACTGGTAGAGATTAAGTGCGGGCATGCACTTTTACAACAAGGTGATTCTTCCGAAGAGGCTTATATATTGCTAGAAGGCCGACTGCGTGCAATTCTTGAAATTGAAGGCCAAGAAAGTGAAGTTTTAGGAGAGATCGCTCGAGGTGAAGTAGTAGGGGAAATGGGAGCAGTTTTTGGAACAAAACGCAATGCCACCATTATTGCAGTTAGAAATTCCACGTTGCTTCAGTTGGGTAAAAATGATTTTCTTCAGCTTTTGAAGGAACAGAAAAACACATCTCTTGACTTTATAAAAACTATCGTAAATAGGACAAAACGATCTTTTGTTCCTAACCACAGAATTACTACTGTCGCATTTATTCCACTTTCCCAAAATGTTTCCGTTGAAGGGTTTTTTGAAAGTTTAAATCAAGCGGTAGAAAAGTATTCAAGTGTCCGCCATTTATCTTCCCAAATTTTACAATCTGAGTCAAATGGATCAATTCCTCTGAATGAGGAACATGCTTTGAAGGAAGTCCTAATTCGATATGAAGATAATTATTCATTAGTCATTTATCAGGCAGATGACCAATGGAATAAGTGGACTGAAACTTGTTTGGCTAGAGCTGATAAAATAATTTGGCTGGCTGATTCCAGTCAACAATCAGATCCTACCATTTTTGAAAATCGTGTTACTCAGGCTTGTCTTTCTTTAAATCATGCGGATCATGAATTGGTTTTATTACATCCATCTAAGGAAAATTACCCAAAAAACACCATGCAATGGTTAAAAAAACGCAAGCTCAGCAAGCATTACAATGTAGCAAGGAATAATCTAGGAGATATACAGCGGTTGGCTCGTTTTTTAACTGGGAATGCGATTGGAGTAGCGTTGAGTGGAGGTGGAGTGCGTTCATCTGTGCAGATGGGGATACTTCAAGCAATGATGGAAGGAGGTATTCCAGTAGATATTATTGGAGGTACATCAGGAGGCGCATTGATTGGGGGAGGTTTCTCCCAAATCACTGATCCAAAAGAATTCCTTCCAATAGTAAAAGAAGCGAATGATAAATTTAAGAAGGCTAGGAAGCTAACCGTGCCATTAGTCTCACTTTTTTCCGGGAATAATTTTACTAAGGCGATTAAGACAGTTTCACATGGTCGGAATATTGAAGATCTTTGGATTGATTTCTTCTGTCTTTCACTAAGTTTAGTGAAAGGGAAATTAGTCGTACATAGAACAGGGCCTCTTTGGGAGGCGATTCGAGCAAGTACTGCAGTAAACGGAATTATTCCACCTTTTATGAAAGATGGAGATTGTTTAGTCGATGGAGGATTAGTAAATGCCTGTCCGACGGATATGCTCGCTAAGTTGGGAGCAGGAAAATCCATTGCTATTATTGCTTCCAGTAAAAGTGGGATTTCTATGGGTAAGCCCTTTTCACCTCACACGTCTGGATGGAGCATATTACTCCAAAAATTAAATCCTTTTAATCGAGAGAAAATCAGTCCGAGTTTAGCGACGAATATATTACAGACCATGTATATCGCTTCGGATCATCTCCAATATCGCATTTTTGCAGATGCTCCGGTTGATTTATTCATCCATCCACCGATTGATGAATTTCAAAGTATGGATGTGGATTCTGGGGTTGGGCTCGTTGAGTTTGGTTATAAATATGGTCTTTCTCAAATAGAGAAATGGAAAGAAGAACTAGGAATAATGGATGAATCAAAAACCACTAATGAGTAACTTTCCTTTCAGTCCTATCAGTCCTTGGTTGAATGAACCAGAAAATATTCAACCTTCGCTTAACCAAGATATATCGGTTGATGTGGTCATCGTTGGCGGGGGGTATACAGGATTATACACTGCTCTTGAACTAAGGAAAGCAGGGATGTCCGTTGCAGTGTTAGAGCAAGAATTTTCTGGTTCTGGAGGCAGTGGACGAAACTCTGGATATGTGGATGGTTTAATCGGTAAAGACTTTCCTTCACTTTTAAAATTGTATAAGATTGAGCGAGCGAGGGAATTGTGCGACTTTGCAATGGAGGCAGTTAGGAAGCTGGAAGATTTTATTAAAAAAAATCACATTGCCTGTGAATATGTGCCCAATGGAAATATTATGGCGGCCGTGCACCCAGATCAGATCAAAAGACTAAATAAAGTAGCCCGTGCAAGTGAGGCTTTAGGGATGGATTTCACCTATTTGGGACCGGAAGCCATGCAGGAGCGAGGAGTTCCGTCTTCTTTTGTTGCAGGAATTTTTGATTCAGTGGGAGGTACCTTGAATCCAGGATTATTGATCAATGGGATTCGGAAACTTGCGATTGAAAATGGAGTCCAGTTATTCGAAAAGACAAAAGTATTAAATCTGACAGATAGCCAGCCGGTAAGAGCATATTGTGAGAAAGGAGTTGTAACTGCCAAATCTGCTGTTATTGCTACCAATGCATACTCTAATGAACTGGGATGGAAAAAGAGAATGGTCACGCCAATTTATGCTGCCATGTGTGAAACGGAGCCATTGACTCCAGATCAACGCTCTGCCTTGGGATGGACTGGTAGGGAAGGAATATATACAGCTCATGAGCAGCTAGAAAATTACCGGCTGACTGCCCGCAATACCATCATCACAGGAGGTAAATATGTCAAAATTCCATTTGGATTTCAGGCATCAGGTTCAACTTATATTCCTGATCTGTTTAAGAAAATAGAAATGATCTTCCGGGAACGATTTGTAGATTATGCTGACCTTAAAGTACAGACCTTCTGGGGTGGCTGGATAGGAATGAGCCTGGATTTTATGCCCGTAATTGGTACCACAGGCAAACATCGAAACATTCATTATGGACTGGGATTCTCAGGCCATGGAATTCCACAAACTTTGTTGATTGGTGAGCTTCTTGCTGCTCAGATTCAAGGCCTACAACATCCATTGGCAAAAGTTCTAAAAAGAAGAGCTTTCCCTGCTCCTCCAGAACCGTTTAAATGGTTGGTCGCGAAGACCCTTTCAGGAGTATTTTCAACTTTGGATTCCATTACTGATAGAAAAGTGCGGCAATTAAAACACTAAATTTTTTGACTGCTCAGAATTTTCTATTGATTCGAAGGAAGATTGCCCAACCAATGAAAATCAATAATGAGGCAGTGATAAAAGGGATGTTATAATTGATCGCAAATAAGGTTCCAGCTATAAAAGGAGGAATAACTTCACCTAGTGACTGCATGGATTGGTTGATGCCCAGCATTTCTCCTTGTCGTTCCTCACCTGCTTTAGAGGAAACTACAGTAGCAAGATTCGGCATAATTATCCCTTGGAAAATGGCAATAAAAGGGGAGATAAGGTAAAGCCAGGATGATTTGCTAGGAAGTAAAACTGCTAGAAGTGAAAAACCTAAAAGCAATACACAAATCGTTAAAAGCTTTTGGGGTCGAAAACGATCGGCTAGAATACGGACAATGCCACCTTGGGTAATGGCAAACCATAAACCAATCCAGCAATAAAGTAAACCGATATCCATTTCAGAAAAGGCAAATTTTTGGATTAAGAATACTGCATAAAATTGAGTGAATAGAGAAAATCCTATGGATAAAAGTAGGACAACGGTAAAAGTCCCTCTCAGGTCAGGCATAGAAAAGGAGTAGACAATATTACGAAGTGCCATAAATAAACTGAATTCGGATTCTTGCTTGTTTTTTATCGTCTCTGAAAAGAAGAAATACACCACGATAAGATTAACAAATGCCAATATGGCCGCAAACCAAAATGGCGTGTCAGAGCGAAACCAACTTACTATCGTATTGTCTCCTAAAAATCCTCCAAGTGCTGGACCTAGGATAAATCCTATACCAAAAGCCATTCCTGCAAGTCCAAAATTCTTAGTTTTTTCTTGCTTCTCACTAATGTCAGAAATAGCTGACATAGCAATAGATACATTTCCTCCAGCAAAACCAGGTAATAAGCGGCTAAAAAATAAAAGCCAAAGACTTTTTATTATAATCGCCCATGCAAAGAATAAATAACCGGCAAATACGCCAATGATGGACAGAATTAATGTTGGTTTTCTTCCATATCTATCTGACAGAGCACCCAAAATAGGGGCACCGAAAAATTGCATTAAAGGGTAACAACCCACCAATAATCCAAACATAACAGATCGATAGGTCTCACTAGCCATTTCTGGTAGGATTGAACTATCGGGTTGAAAAAATAGAGCCGGCATTACTGGAATAATGATGCCTACACCAAGCATATCCAAGAATACGGTTAGTATAATAGCTGCTAATGGTGAGACTATTTTCTTATTTCTAACCGGCATTGTTGCATATTTCTTTTCCAATATTGTGAACAGATTGAAATTTAGCAAAAAGTCAAGAAATCTATATTTTGATTATTCTTCATTTCATGAAGATAGGTTAGATAAGTTGAGTTTTCTAACTCATTACGCTGATCGTTTTGAGTTAATTATGTTTCAGTCTTTCTGTATACAAATTATCGTGAAGAGGCTTTTAAACAAGTATTAATAATTTTCTTTCAATAATGTCGCTCTATTTTGGGAATATCTAATTCTCCTTCTTAGCTTCCATTTTAATTTTTGTAATAGGTTTTCATGAAAAGTAGAAGGGAATTTCTTCAAAAGTTATCCTTGGGAACATTGGCTCCTGGTCTTCTTGGTTTTAAATCAAAAATATCTTCTATAAACCCAATTAATCATCGGCTTAAAGGAGATGATTTTTGGGAAAATGTTAGAGAGCAATTTCCACTTACCCGAAATAGGGTATACATGAATAATGGTACTTTTGGTCCATCTCCAACTCCGGTTTTAGAAGCTTTGAAAAATTCATTTGATGAAACAAATACCATCGGAGAATATGGCCAAATTAATCCCCTGAGAGGAAAATTGGCAGAATTTGTCAGAATCAAAGAAGCTGAAATTTCACTGACTCATAATACTACGGAAGGAATAAATATCATGGTTTGGGGCTTGCCCTTAAAAGCAGGTGACGAAGTAATTATTACCTATCATGAACATGCAGGAAATGCGATTCCTTGGTTGAACCGAGCCAAATTAGATGGTGTGGTGCTTATACCTTTTGAACCTGCACTTACTCAATCAGAAAATCTTGATCTGATCAAAAAGTTGGTGACGCCAAGAACGAAAGTAATTGCTGTTCCTCATGTTACTTGCACGACTGGATTAGTGATGCCAATCAAAGAGATTTCTGAATTTGCCAAGAACAAAGGAATTTATACTGCAATTGACGGGGCTCATGGAGCCGGAACATTTGATTTAAATTTAAAAGAACTTGGTGCTGATTTTTATGCAAGCAGTTATCATAAATGGGTGTTAGGTCCAAATGGATCAGGATTCCTTTATGTAAATGAGGAGTTGTT
>NZ_JAHEBC010000038.1 GCF_024642405.1 Algoriphagus sp.
ATGAACCCTGAAATTGTAAAACAACAAATTATCCATTTCGAGAATGGCTTTCCATTTTTAAAAATTATAGCTCCTGCCACTCCAGAAAATGGCATCAAAGTACTGAGTGAAAAGGAATTAGCTCATTTCAAAAATACCTATCCAGAAAAAGCTGCACAAATAGAAGTAGTCAAATTTGTTCCTGCAAGTGGCGCTGCCTCAAGAATGTTTAAGGATCTTTTTTCATTTCTTGAAGGCGATGGAGATCTCAGTAAGTCTCCATTTGTTCAGAAGTTTATGAATAACATAGAAAAATTTGCTTTCTATGATGACCTAGACGAATACTTAAAATCGCAAGGAAGCAGCATTAACCTTAAATTAGATAGTAAAGACTATAAGGGGATTTTATCGGCCTTACTTGATGATAATGGACTTGGATATGGAAGTTTACCAAAAGGGCTTCTAAGGTTTCACTCCTATCCTGATGAAAGAAGGACTCCAACTCATGAACATATGATTGAGGGAGTTCAATATGCAACAGGTGCAGGAAACACAGTAAAAATTCATTTTACGGTTTCACCAGAACACGAGAGTAAATTTAAAGAAGAGGTGGCTTCAATTCTTCCCAAATTAGAAAAACAATACGGGATCAATTTTGACATCAGTTATTCCCAACAAAAGAAATCTACTGATACGATTGCAGTAAATATGGACAATACTCCTTTTGTTGAAGATGATGGAAGTATTCTATTTAGACCGGCTGGACATGGAGCACTTTTGGAAAACCTAAATGATATTTCAGCAGACTTGATCTTTATAAAAAATATTGACAATGTAGTTCCTGATCGATTAAAAGGAGAAACCAAAGACTATAAAATGGCGATTGGTGGATTGCTTTTAGAAATTCAGGAACGGGTTTTTGAAGCGTTACTCAGATTAAAAAATAAGGTCGAAGAAAGTTCTATAAATCATGCTGAGCATGTATTTAAACATCACTTAGGAGGAAAACTTGCAGATGGATTTGAGAATAAATCTTTAAAAGAAAAAGCCTCCATTTTAGAATCAAAATTAAACCGACCAATCAGAGTTTGTGGAATGGTGAAAAACACCGGTGAACCAGGAGGAGGGCCTTTCTGGATTCAAGAGTCAGATGGTTCATTATCACTTCAAATTGCAGAAACTGCTCAAATTGATATAAATGATCCCGAAACAAAGAAACTTTTCCAAGCCTCTACCCATTTCAATCCAGTTGATTTGGTTTGTGGCACAAAGGATTATGAGGGGAATGATTTTGATCTTTTAGAATACAGAGATATGATGACAGGGTTTATAACTGAAAAATCAAAAAGTGGAAAAGATTTAAAGGCTCTGGAATTACCTGGTCTTTGGAATGGTGCGATGGCAGGTTGGAATACACTTTTTGTGGAAGTTCCTTTAATAACTTTCAACCCAGTCAAAACTGTAAATGATTTATTAAGAGACGAACACCAATAACAGTATAAAAGCAGAAGTCAGAAGTTTAAAAAACTAATCTGACTTCTGTATTTCCTACTCTTTTTTGCCTGCATACAATTCGTACTTCAACAGACGACAATCAATCGTTCCATTCCAGAATTCAATTCTTCTATTCGCTTTCAAGCCAACTTTTTTAGCAAGTTCCATATTTCCAGTAAAAATATACCCTCTATATCCGGCACATTTTTGCTTCATATAGTCTCCCATTCTTTTGTAGGTTTCTTCTAATTCTAGAGACTCTCCTAACCTTTGCCCATATTCGGGATTAAAAATCACCACACCTCTAGGTTTTTCCGGAATAATTGTCTCTTCAAAATCGCATACTTGAAAATCAATCATATGGTCTACTCCAGCGATTATGGCATTCTCCTTAGCAAAGGCTATGGCCTGCAAAGAAATATCTGATGCGATGATTTTAACCTCAGGAACCTCCATGATTTTATTTTGAAGCTTCTTTTTTTTCGCTTGAAATGCCTCTTCTTGGTAGCCCAAGATGTATTGGAATGAATAATTATCTCTAAAAAGTCCTGGATATCTTTTTGTTGCCAATAAAGCCGCCTCAATTGCAAGAGTGCCAGATCCACACATAGGATTAACAAACGGAACTCGCGTATTCCATTCTGTAGCGAAAATGGTTGCCGATGCTAATGCCTCAAGCATAGGAGCTTTACCTGGAATTTTTCTATATCCATGTTTAGCGATCGTTTCACCTGAAGTATTTATGTACATGGATGCTTGAGTGCCTTTCCAATAAAGCTGGAATACTAATCCTTGAAAATCAGACCCTGAATCAGGTCTTCTACCCGTTTTATCTCGAAACCTATCTACAATTGCGTCTTTGACCCGAACATTTACAAACATCGGGTTATTAATACTTTCATTATCCACAACAGAATTAACAGAGAAATATCCGTCTACGTCCAAAAATTCCTCCCACTCAATTGCTTTTATCTTCCTATAGATATCCTCTGCATTTTGTAAGTAAAAAGATTTAATTTCGAAAAGCACCTGTGAAGCGGTACGCAAATGAAGATTCAAATCCATACATTCCTCAAGACTAGCCTTAAGTTCTATTCCGGTTCTACCGACAGATTCTGGCACGAAACCTAATTCTCGAACTTCCTTTTCTAAGTAGGATGCAAAACGGTCTTTGCAGGTGATAAATACTTTTCCTCGTTGGTCAAAATCAAGCATACGCAAAAGTAAGAAAGTTCATCCGATTCTTTCTCCATTCAAAAAGTAGATCCTTCAATCGTTATAATTAAATCCAAAAACTCGAAAACGATTGCGTAAATTAGAGGATATACAAGTTGTTCGGAAGGGCTGAAATCAGGAATTTTAGCCTATTCCAAAAAATCAAAATTTATGAAAAAAGTCCAAAATCTATTCTATTTACTGCTTTCAGGTGTGTTTCTTTTTAGTTGTGCATCTGAACCAAAAGCCGAGGATGAATGGAAAGATCTTTTCAATGGAAAAGATTTAACAGGCTGGAAGCCGGTAGCAGGAACAGCTACTTTTGAAGTCATTGATGGAGTCATTGAAGGCTCAGCTGTGGCAGGATCTCCGAATACATTTTTAATAACTGAAGAAACATTTGAGGATTTTATTTTAGAACTTGACTTAAAAGTTGAAAACCTAACCAGCAACTCTGGAGTAATGGCAAGAGGTCAATTTGATCCTGCGGCTCGAGAAGGAAAAGGCTTGGTATTTGGATATCAGATCGAAGCCGATCCAAGCGATAGAGCATGGTCTGCCGGAGTATATGATGAAGCTAGAAGAGGCTGGTTGTATCCTTTAGATCTAAATCCTTCTGCTAAATCAGCCTTTAAAATGGGTGAATTTAATCATTATAGAATCGAAGTGATTGGAGACGAAATCAAGACTTGGCTGAATGGGCAAGAAGTTGCTTATGTGGTAGATGATATGGATAAAAGTGGTTTTATAGGATTGCAAGTCCATAGTATCAGGAACCCTGAAGACGAGGGAAACAAAACGTATTTTAAAAATGTCAAAATCAAAACAACAAACCTCGATCCCAAACCTTTCGATAAATCCATTTTTGTTGTTAATAATCGATTAAACGAATTAACCGATTATGAGAAAAATACGGGTTGGAGATTACTTTTTAATGGACAGAGCTCAGAAGGCTGGAAAGGTGCATACAAGGAAACTTTCCCAGATTTTGGTTGGTCCGTAAATGATGGAATTCTTACAATTGCTGCCTCTGATGGAGGAGAATCCACTAATGCTGGTGATATAGTAACAACGGAGGAATTCTCAGCTTTTGATTTGGCTTTTGAATTTAGACTAACTGAAGGAGCAAATAGTGGCCTAAAATATTTTGTAACTTTATCAGAAGGAAATTCAGGTTCAGCAATTGGCTTGGAATATCAAATTCTTGATGATGAAAAGCATCCAGATGCCAAAATGGGTATAGCTGGGAATAGAACCCTTTCAAGTCTTTATGATTTGATAACAGCAGATAAACAACCAAGATTTATAAACCCAATTGGAGAATGGAATAAAGGACGTGTAGTTGTTGAACCAAACAATCACGTAACACACTACCTCAATGGAGTAAAAGTTTTAGAATATGACAGAGGATCAGAGGAATATAGAGCCTTGGTTGCAAATAGCAAATACGCTAAATGGCCAAATTTCGGTGAAGCAGAACAAGGCTACATTTTATTACAAGATCATGGAAATGAAGTAAGCTTTAAAAACATTAAAATAAAGACCCTAAAATAAGCCCCATCAAAAAATGAAAAACAATAGAAGAGAGTTTATTAAGAAATCTGCGGCAGCTACAGTTGGAATTTCCGCATTAGGAAGTCTTGGTTTTTCAGCTAAAAGTTATGGTAAAATCCTTGGTTCAAATGAAAGAATCAATGTTGCGATTGCAGGTTTAGGGAGAAGATTAGGAGCTTATTATGAGCCTATTAAGTTACCCAAAACCAATGTTAATCTGATGTATCTTTGTGATGTCATGCAATCTCAGATGACAAAAGCAGCTCAAAACTTTTCAAAACATATTGACTACCAGCCTAAACTGGAGGGAAATATTATGAAGGTTTTGGAGGATAAAGATGTGGATGCATTAATTAACGCCACTCCCGACCATTGGCATGCTCCAGGTACATGGTTGGCATCAGAGCGTGGCAAGCATGTCTATGTAGAAAAGCCATGTAGTCATAATCCAAGAGAGGGAGAAATACTAATTGCCATCCAAAAAAAATATGGGAATGTAATCCAAATGGGAAATCAGCAACGCTCTGCTCCAGAAAGTATTGAGATCATCAAGGCTATTCATGCAGGAGCAATTGGAAAAGTTTCTCAAGCAAAAGCATTTTACAGCAATAGTAGAGGTTCTGTTGTCAATCCTACCCTTGCAAGTCCTCCGGAAGGATTGGATTGGGAAATGTTTCAGGGTCCTGCCCCTCGAAAAGCTTATACTCATAATACATGGGATTATAATTGGCATTGGTATGGTTGGGATTATGGAACGGCCGAAACAGGAAACAATGCGACTCACGAATTAGACGTTGCGAGGTGGGCTCTTCAGGTTGATTATCCAACAAAAGTTTCAACAATAGGAGGAAAATATCACTTTGAGGATGACGGATGGACTATGTATGACACCTTAGAATCGACCTATCAATTCGAAAATGGATCTGTAATCCAATGGGATGGAAAAAGTCGAAATGGATATAGTACTTACGGAAGTGATCGAGGTACCATCATTTATGGTTCTGAAGGCTCCGTTTATGTTGACCGGGGAGGATACAAACATTTTGACAGATCAGGAAAACTGATAAAAGAAAATATGTCCGGTAACAATGAAGGTGGAACACAACTTGGTGGTGGTGGAGATATGAGTACGATACATGTTGCCAATTTCTTCGAGGCTATCAGAGGAAATGAAAAACAGAATTCTACTATCGAAGAAGGAGCAGTTAGTACTTTGCTTTGTCATTTGGCAAATATATCATATCGAACAGGCGAGTCTTTAATTTGTAATCCTTCCAATGGACATATATTAAATTCAGAGAAAGCTAAGCTTCTTTGGACAAGAGAATATGAAAAAGGATGGGAACCTCCTAAACTATGATAAATTCTAAATAGAGTTAGATACCTGTTACAAAAACTGTAACAGGTATTTTTTTTTAAAACATAATACCTATTAACTAATTTTTTCAAGGAAGTTTAGGTTATATGACAATTCGATATTTAAACCATATTATTATTAAATACTCAGCAATAATCCATTACTTTTTTTTTCAAATCAATAATGGATTTTGGAATATTAATATTTGTTTTATGGAAGCGCAATCGATTGCGTAAAAACTTTTAGTTCTTCTTCCTTTAACAACTTATTTTGAATCAGTTATCACTAATTAAACACGTCTAAAGATGAAATTTAACCATTCATATAAGACGCCAGGTAGTGATGACCTACAATTAATTTCAAACAAAACCCAATCTTTATGAAGCCTAAATTTTACACTTACCTTATGGTAGTGCTTTTTCTGCTCTTAGGTGTTTCAAGCACTTTTGCGCAAGAAGCCCAAGTGAGTGGGACAGTTTTAGATGAATCAGGTTCACCATTACCGGGAGTAACAATTCTGGTTAAAGGCACAACAAGAGGAACTACATCTGACCTTGATGGAAAGTACAGTATTAATGCGCAAGGTAATGCGACCTTGGTTTTCTCTTTTATTGGATATAGTCCATTAGAAGTTGCTGTTGGAAATCAATCTGTGATCGATGTTAATTTAGAACCAGATCTTTCAGATTTGGAAGAAGTAGTCGTAGTTGGTTATGGTACAGCTAAAAAAAGTCAATTGACTGGAGCTATTTCTTCGGTAGGTTCTAAAGAAATTCAGGAACTACCTATTACAGACGCAAGACAGGCCTTGCAAGGTAGAGCAGCTGGTGTAGATGTTACACAGCCAGGCTCAAAGCCAGGTTCTGCTCCTCAAGTGAGAATCAGAGGTAGAAGATCTTTTAATGCATCAAATGAGCCTCTTTATGTAATCGACGGTATTCCTGTTGTTGGTGGTTTGAATGATATTAATCCACAGGATATTACTTCCATGGAAGTATTAAAAGATGCATCTGCTACAGCGATCTACGGTTCAAGAGGTTCTAATGGTGTTGTATTAATTACCACCAAAAGAGGAACAAAAGGAAAAACTATAGTTTCGGTTGACTCCTATTATGGAATGAACAGAGAACTTGGAAGAATCGATGTAATGAACGGACCTGAGTTTGCTGAATATAAAAGAGAATCTCGGCGTACAAGTGGTGAGTATCCTGCCGGTCCTGCAACTCCTGCTGCCGACGAGTCATTATTTGAGCCGGTAGAATTAGAAGGAATTGCCTTAGGAAGAAGCACCGATTACCCAGGAGGCTTAATGAGAAATGGAGCAATTCAAAGTCATCAAATTGGGGTTAGTGGTGGATCAGATAAGACAACCTTCTTTGTCTCTGCTAACTATTTTAATGATAAAGGAGTCATAAAGAATCAAGATTATACCCGTTATACATTTAGAGCAAATATTGATCATCAAATTAATAAAAAGATCAAGTTTGGAACATCTACCCTTGTTTCTTTTAGTGAAAGAAATGGTGAGAATTTTAACCCGCTAGGAGGTGCACTTGCTGAAAATCCTTTAGGTAAGCCATTCGATGAAGATGGGAATATTATTTTCTTACCTACTTCTGATGGTCTAAGAACCAATCCTTTTGCAGAAATAGTAGAAGGGGCTCAAGAGGATTTAACCAAAAATTATAGAATCTTCAACAGTATATTCGCAAACTATGAGATTATCCCTGGTTTGAATTACAGATTAGTATTCGGGCCAGATATTACTATTAGCAGAAGTGGAAGATTTACTGGATCTCAAACAAATTCTCGTCGTGGCGGTGAACCTACAGGTAGTGTAAATGATCAATTCACTTTTAACTACACCTTAGAAAACATCCTTACTTATAATAAAACTTTTAATTCTGTTCATAATTTAAATCTTACTGCTCTTCAATCCATACAGAAAGATCGCTACGAGCAAACTACAGTAAGTGTACAAGGTATTCCAGCCGAATCACAGTTTTACCATAGATTAGGAGATGCCTCTCAAATTACAGGAGCAAATACCAATTTGGTAGAGTGGGCATTGATGTCTTTTATGGGAAGATTGAATTATGATTATAAAAACAAATTCTTACTTACTGCAACTTTGAGAGCAGATGGAAGTTCAAGGTTTGGTGAGAATAATAGATTTGGTTATTTCCCATCTGTTGCTTTAGGATGGAATATTCACTCTGAGAGCTTTATGCAAAATTCTTCATCAGTAGATCAATTGAAGTTTAGAGTTTCTTATGGTTCCATCGGTAACCAGGCGATCAATCCTTATCAGACTCAGGCATTACTTGGAAGAACAAGCTATGCTTTTGATAATTCTGCAGCATTTGGATATAGACCAAATACAATAGGTAACCCTGATTTAAGATGGGAAACCTCTACCACTTTCAACATAGGTTTGGATTTTGCACTATGGAATAGTAGAGTTTTTGGTGCTTTGGAATATTATATTACTAATACTTCTGATCTTTTAGCTCCACAGCCACTTCCTAACTCAACAGGATTTGGAGGGTTCACAACCAACATCGGAGAAACTCAAAACCGAGGTATTGAATTGACACTTTCAACATTGAATGTTGAGAAAGGTGATTTCACATGGACCACTGATTTGATTTTTACTAGAAACCGAGAAGAAATTATTTCTCTTCCAAATGGAGATGATATTTCAGCAGGTAGATTTATTGGTCAGCCATTGACTATCTTCTATGACTTGAAGAAAATCGGCATTTGGCAAACAAGTGAACTTGACGAGGCAAAATCATTTGGTAGTGTTCCTGGAGAAATAAAAATCGAAGATTTAAATAATGACGGAGTAATTAACTCAGAGGACAGACAGTTTCTAGGATCTGCAGTTGCCGATTTTGCAATGGGTATGACCAATAGATTCAATTACAAAGGCTTTGACTTTTCTTTCTTCCTTTACGGACGATTTGGATCTATGCTTAGATCTCAGTTTCACACAGGCAACAACTCTTTGGCAGGAAGGTACAATAACCTAGATATTGATTACTGGACTCCAGACAATCCGACTAATTCTTACCCAAGACCAAATGTGAACCAAGAGAGTGCGAAATATGCTAGTTCAATGGAATATTTCGATGGGACTTTCATCAAAGTGAGAAACATAAACCTTGGCTATAACTTCACACCAGAGGCCGTACAGAAAATTGGTTTTACAAGCTTAAGAATTTATACAAGTATTCAACAGCCATTTATTTTTGCCAATTATCGATCAGAACATAAGGGTATAGATCCTGAAGTGTTCATTGATGGAGAACAAGGTGTAGGAGGCGGAGCAGTTAATGCTAACGTATCACCAGCAGTTACTTCTTTCACATTTGGTATTAATGCAAAATTCTAATCAGCGATGAAAAAACTAGCAATAAAATTAAACTTTTGGGCTAAGTCTACAGCCCTGATACTAGGAATTTCAGCAATGTCCGCATGTAGTGGATTTCTTGAAGAAGATGTAGTATCACAAATTGGAAATGACTATCTCAGTACAGCCAAAGGCTTAAATGACGGAGTCAATGCCGCTTACAGTACCATGAGAGCATGGTATGGAACTGAGCGTGGGAATAATTTTACGATTTTTGGAACTGACACTTATACCAATGGTGCAGATGGTTCCTGGAAATTCATGAATTTTTATACCAATCAGTTTGATTCCCAAAATGGACATGTTCGTGAGCTTTGGGATGAATTTTATAGAGGTATCAATACCTGTAATGCAGTTATTGATAGGTCTGCGGACGCTACTGGGGTTTCTGAGGAGGTATTGCTTCAAAGAATTTCAGAAGCAAAGTTTATCCGCGCACACCATTATTTTATTATGGTTCAACTATTCGGAGGCGTCGATTTGCAACTATCTGAAACTTCCACTCCTACTAAAGAAGTAACAAGAGCTTCCGTTCCTGCAATTTATGCTGCTATCATTCAAGATTTGGAGGAAGCTATTCCAAATTTGGAAGCTAAAGCCCAATCAAGTAATTATGGTAGAGCAACTCGACCTGCAGCAGAGCACTTACTTGGAAGAGTTTATTTAACTAAAGCAACTTCGGAGGCTGGTGAAGCTTCTGATTATGGAAAAGCTGAGACTTTGTTTCAAAGTGTCATTGATAATTATGGCTTTTCTTTACTTCCTGACTTTGGAGATGTTCATGCCTTTGGAAATGAAATCAATAATGAAGTAATCTGGTCAACCCAGTATACTTATGATCCATTGACAACTGGAGGAGGCAATAATGCGCACGTGTTTTTCCTAATGGAATATGATGTGCAGCCAGGTATGATTAGAGATACTGAGAATGGCCGTCCATTCAAAAGATTTAGACCAACAGATTACACTCTAAATGTGATTTTCGCTGACAGAGAAAATGATTCCCGTTATTTTAAATCATATCGAGACGTATTCCTGTCAAACAGACCAGGTACTTATAATACTACGTTTGATAAATCAAAAGAGACGTTAACTTTTGCCGCAGGTGATACTACTATGTGGCTACCTGGTTATAATATGCCAGAATCAGAGCGAGCTAAATATCCTTATCAGGTACTAACCCCAGAATTATACACAGAAAGATTATTCCCAGCTCTAAGAAAGCATATGGATCCAGGAAGAGCAGATAGAACTCAATTTGCTGGAGGTAGAGATTATATCGCTTTCAGATTGGCTGACACTTATCTTATGCTGGCTGAAGCTCAATTCCGTCAAAATAAAATTTCTCAAGCTACTGAAAATATCAATGTAGTAAGAAGAAGAGCTGCTTTTCCAGGAAAAGAAGCTGAAATGGAAATTTCCGAATCTGATTTAACTTTTGAATTTATTACAGAAGAAAGAGAAAGAGAATTGATTGGAGAGCAAAGTAGATGGTTAGACCTTAAGCGTTGGGGAATCTTAGTAGAACGAGTGAAGCTGTACAATCCTCAGGGAGCTCCTAACATTCAAGACTTCCATGTTTTGAGACCGATACCACAGAATCAAATTGACCGGGCAGAAGGAAATGCAAGCGCTTTCCCTCAAAACCCCGGATACTAATTATTGATAGGGTTATAAAACAAAAAGCTGTTCTGAAATCAGAACAGCTTTTTTTATTTTAAAGGTTAGTTCAAATTATTCTGCTAAAGTAGAAGCTCTTATTGTAATTTTTGATGGTAAAATTACCACCTCATTTGGCAAGTCTGGCTGATTGGGTTTTGTAAGTTTCTTAATCAGAATTTTAGCACATTCCTCTCCTATGGAGCAGGCAGGCTGAGAAATAGTTGTCAGAGATGGGTTAAGTAAACCCGCTATTCCCATATTTGAAAAACTTATAATTTTTAAATCCTCAGGGATTCGAACGTTTTCTTTTTTGGCGGCCTGGTAACAGGCAAGAGCCAATTTTTCTACAGAAGCCAAGATTCCATCAGGTTTATTGGGGCCATTAAGCAATTCTCTCAAAATCTCAACATTGGTAGTTTCATTTTGACAACATACTTTACTAAATATGGGATTGTGCTCTATTCGAGCCTCCTTTAATGCTGCCAAGAAACCTCTGTGTCTTTCTTTAGTTATTGAAATATCTTCAGATAACATTAAAAATGCAGGTCTTTTGGACCCTTGCTGAATTAGATGCCTGGTAGCTTCTAATGTAATTTGGTAATCATTTGTAATAAATTTAGTAGTCGGAATCTCACTACAAATCCTGTCAAAAAACAAGATTGGTAGTCCACGATCATGCAGTCTCTGTAAATGGCAAATATCACTTGTTTGACTGGAAACCGACATTACTATTGCATCAGCCCTTCCATTCAACAATAAGGATACAATCTTCTTTTCTTTTTCTACATCCTCATGAGTGCAATATACCAATAAGTGATATCCATGCTCTTGCGTGATAGTTTCAATTCCATCAATTACTTGTGCAAAAAAAGTATTGATTCGTTCAGGAATAATCACAGCAATAGTTTTACTCTTATTCTCTCTTAGGCTTCTAGCAAATGGATTAGGATGATAATTTAGTTTTTCAGCCATGCTTAGAACTCTCTTTTTTGTCACTGCACTAATTTCGTAGCTATCATTCAAAGCACGAGAAACGGTAGAAGGTGCTAGATTGAGCTCAGCAGCTAGTTCTTTTAGACTTATACCAGAAACCATCTTTCTAATTATTTTGGGGTTATTATTAATAAAGTTCAAAATACAAAGCTTCTTTCTTATTCCCTCTATCCCATTTATATAAATTCGAAAACGTTTGCGTATTTTCTTACATTTTTGGAAACATTTCAGGGTAAATTGTATTTTCTTAAACCCGACAATACCTTCACCCAAGCTTATGCAAACCCTGGAAACTCAACAAGCATTCTTGTCAGAAGATTTTCTTTTAAATAATAAGTATTCCCGTAAACTCTACCATGAGTTCGCGAAAGATCAACCGATTATTGATTATCATAATCATCTACCACCTTCTGAAATAAATTCAAATAAAAAATTTGAAAATATTTCAAGAATTTGGCTTGCAGGAGACCATTATAAATGGCGAGCTATGCGGACATTGGGCATACCTGAGACCTATATAACAGGTGATGCGAGTGATAGAGAGAAATTTCAGAAGTGGGCTGAGGCAGTTCCATATACCTTGAGAAATCCATTGTATCACTGGACCCATCTTGAACTAAAAAGATATTTTGATATTGATGAACTACTGACCAAAGAAAATGCAGGTAGAATCTTTGATCAAACTTCTGAAATGCTTCAAGGGGAAGACTTCAGTACTTGTTCCTTGCTGGAAAAGATGAATGTAGAAGTTGTTTGTTCTACAGATGACCCAACAGATTCATTAATTGAGCATGTAGAATTTAGCAAAAAAGGGAGAAATCTTGAAATGTATTCTGCGTTTAGACCTGACAAATCTTTTGCAGTTGAAGATCAGGCAACTTATAACAAGTACTTGGTAAAACTTGGAGAAATTTCTTTAGGTCAGGATATTGAAAGTTATGATGAATTGTTACAAGCACTTCAAAACCGAGTTAACTATTTTCATGCTCGAGGATGTAGGGTCTCAGATCATGGTTTAGAGCAATTATATTTTTTTGAAAATGATCTGTCTTATGATATGGATGGATTATTACAAATGGTAAGAAAGGGAAATGCACTATTACCTGATCAAGCTAAATTCTTTAAATACCAGGTATTAAAAGAATTATCAAAGATGTACCATGAAAAAGGTTGGGTTCAGCAATTTCATTTAGGAGCTTTAAGAAACACCAATGCTAGAATGCTTCAATTTTTAGGCCCAGATACAGGGTTTGACTCCATTGGAGACTTTGATCAGGCAAAGGCTTTGGCACAATATCTCAATGCACTTGATTCTACTGATCAACTTTGTAAAACTATTCTTTATAATCTAAATCCAAGGGACAATGAAGTGATGGCAACCATGATTGGAAACTTTAATGATGGCTCGATTAAAGGGAAAATACAATTTGGTTCTGGCTGGTGGTACATGGATCAGAAAGATGGAATGGAAAAGCAAATAAATACCCTCTCCAATATGGGAATGGTCAGTTGCTTTATAGGAATGTTAACTGATTCAAGAAGTTTTTTATCTTTTCCAAGGCATGAATATTTCAGAAGGATTCTATGTAATCTTTTCGGAAATGATGTGGAAAATGGAGAATTGCCATGGGATGAAGCATGGCTTGGAAAAATCATTCAAGACATTTGTTACCAAAATGCAAAGAACTATTTTGACTTCAACTCGAAAAATATAAACTTTTAATATGAGTAACTTCTTATTTTCGCTCAAAGGAAAGAAAATTGCCTTTTCAGGTGCCACAGGTGTTTTAGGAAAAACGATGAGTCTACATCTTGCAAAAGAAGGGGCAGATCTTATCGTTATTGGAAGAACAAAGTCCAAAGTAAATGAGCTTGTAACTGATATAAATTCTTCTGGTGGGAAAGCATGGGGATATTATGCAGATGTAACAGATGAAGAATCACTAAATGAGATTGCAAACCAAATCACTTCTGAACACGGCTACTTAGATGTTTTAATTAATGCTGCAGGTGGTAATATGCCTGGAGCTGTTATTACACCCGGTCAAAGCTTTCTAGATTTAGATACAGATTCCCTGAAAAAGGTAATGGATTTGAATTACTTAGGAACTGTACTCCCAACCAAAATCTTACTTCCTTTAATGCTTAAAAAAAATAAAGGGAATATTTTGAATATCAGCTCTATGGCTGCTAGTCGTCCTATGACTCGAGTTTTAGGTTACGCATCAGCGAAGGCTGCAATTGATAATTTCACCAAATTTCTCTCAGTGGAGCTGTGTTCCAAACATGGAGCTGGATTTAGAGTAAATGCTATTGCTCCTGGCTTCTTCCTGACTGAACAAAACAGAACACTTCTTACAGAATCTGATGGAAGCTTAACTCAAAGAGGAAACCAGATTAAGACTCATACACCTATGGACCGATTTGGAAAACCTGAAGATCTTTTAGGTGCCTTGCAGTGGCTTTGCAGCGATGCCTCAGAATTTGTAACTGGAACAATTGTCCCGGTTGATGGAGGTTTTAGCGCGTATTCAGGAGTATAAATCATCTGATAGAAAATTCAAAAAACTGAGTTAATATTTTAAAATTATTATTGCTCGGGCAAAAATTTAAAATTAATAAACCTAAAATTATGGCCTATAAGATGGAGCAAACCATGCGTTGGTACGGTCCAAATGACCCCGTAAGTCTCCAAGATATATTACAATCAGGTGCAACAGGTATCGTTACAGCTTTACATCATATTCCAAATGGGGAAATTTGGACGGTTGAAGAAATCCAAGCCAGGAAAGATGTTGTAGAAAAAGCAGGGCTAACTTGGTCTGTAGTAGAATCTATTCCTGTTCATGAATTGATTAAAACCAGAACAGGGAATTTTAAAGAGTTAATAGAAAACTACAAAGAAAGTATCCGAAATCTTGCGAAAGTAGGAATTCATACTGTTTGTTATAATTTCATGCCAATTCTGGATTGGACGAGAACGGATCTTTTTCACACCCTTCCAAATGGAGCAAAGGCTTTACTTTTTGAAAAGAAAGCCGTTCAAGCATTTGATCTTTTCATTTTAAAAAGAAAGGATGCCGAAACTGAATATTCTTCAGTTGAATTAGAAGAGATTAAAGCATATTATGAGGCATTAACTCCTGAAAAACATCAGCTAATTATTGACAATATTCTTAAAGGCCTTCCTGGATCTGAAATTGGATATACCTTAGATGAATTTAAGGCAATGCTGGAAACCTATTCCGGAATCAATGCCCCCAAACTTGCGGAACACCTTAAATTATTCTTAGATGAAATTGTTCCAGTCGCAGAAGAGAATAAAGTTTATCTGGCAATCCATCCTGATGATCCTCCTTTTCCTCAATTTGGACTGCCTAGAGTAGTCTCAGTAGCAGCAGACGCTAGAAGAATAATCAAGGATCAGCCAAGTCCCTACAATGGGTTAACGTTTTGCACTGGTTCTTATGGAGTAAGAGCAGATAATGATTTGCCCGCTATGGTTTCAGAGTTTGGGAATCATATCCATTTTATCCATTTAAGAAGTACAAGAAGAAAAGAAAATGGGGATTTCTTTGAAGATAATCATCTGGACGGAGATGTACCAATGGTAGCTGTAATAGAAGAAATTCTTAAAGTACAGGAAAAGCGAGGTAAATCAATCCCAATGAGACCTGATCACGGTCATCAGATGTTAGACGATTTGAATAAAAAAACGAATGCGGGCTATTCAGCAATAGGAAGATTAAAAGGTCTTGCAGAAATCAGAGGAGTAGAAGCTGCATTGTTATATTCTAAATCAAAATGACCGAAAAGGAGAAAATGCTGGCAGGTGAATGGTATTTAGCTGCTGATCCTCAATTGGCAGCTGAACGTATGCGTGCTCGTAAACTTCTTAAAAAATTGAATGATTCAGATCCAGAGGATATTGAATTAAAGAGTAAAATTGTAAATCAATTATTGGGGAAATCCGGAAAAAATGTTTGGATTGAACCACCTTTCTTTTGTGATTATGGGTATAATATTGAAGTTGGAGATGACTGTTTCATCAACTTCAATTGTGTTATGTTGGACGTTACTCCAGTTAAGCTTGGGGACCGTGTTTTAGTTGCACCAAATGTTCAATTTTACGCAGCCACACATCCTACGGAAAGCAAAGCAAGAGCTGAGCTTTGGGAATTTGGTAAACCCATCACCATTGGAGCAGATGTTTGGATCGGGGGAAGTTCAGTTATTTGCCCTGGAGTAAGCATTGGAGATCGATCAATTGTTGCAGCTGGATCAGTTGTTACTAAAGATGTACCTTCAGGAGTAATAGTTGGAGGAAATCCAGCAAAAATTATTAAAGAAGTACCATCATCCAACTAGTCATTCTATAATAAATCGAATGACGACTAGTTTCCCTGCTAAATTTAAACTGGCCTTTAATTTGAAAAACATTTCATTATTTTTGGCCTTTATCTTTTGAATAAAAAAAAATGAAACGAGTTTTAGTAAGCGGAGGAGGTGGATTTCTTGGAAGCCATCTTTGTGACCGGCTTTTGGCAGAAGGAAATGAGGTCTTGTGTGTGGACAATTTTTTCACTGGAAACCGAAGAAATATTCATCACCTTCTTGACAACAAGAATTTTGAATTACTTCGCCATGATGTTACACATCCCCTTTTTGTCGAAGTAGATGAAATCTACAATCTAGCATGTCCTGCCTCCCCGATTCATTATCAATTTGACCCGGTTCAAACTACCAAAACCTCTGTTATTGGGGCGATGAATATGTTAGGGCTTGCAAAACGACTTAAAATAAAAATTTTACAAGCTAGTACTTCAGAGATTTACGGAGACCCTGAAGTTCATCC
Source organism: Algoriphagus sp. (assembly GCF_024642405.1). Lineage (GTDB taxonomy): Bacteria > Bacteroidota > Bacteroidia > Cytophagales > Cyclobacteriaceae > Algoriphagus. Next base: position 16,525 of record NZ_JAHEBC010000038.1, read on the forward strand.
CCAACCTGAATCCTACAAAGGAAGTGTTAATACTTTAGGGATAAGAGCTTGCTACGATGAAGGCAAGAGGTGTGCTGAGACACTGTTTTTCGATTACTATAGACAACATAAGGTGGCGATCAAAGTCATGAGGATATTCAATACCTATGGACCGAGAATGCACCCTAATGATGGACGGGTAGTAAGTAACTTTATTGTTCAAGCATTGAAAGGGCAAGATATCACAATCTATGGTGATGGAAAACAAACCCGTTCTTTCTGCTATGTAGATGACAATATAGAAGGTATGTACCGATTGATGAATAGTAGGGATGGATTTACAGGACCTGTAAATATTGGTAATCCTGGAGAATTCACAATGCTCGAATTGGCTAATTTGGTCATTGAACTCACAAACAGTAAAAGTAAATTAGTATTCTTACCCCTTCCTCAGGATGATCCTATGCAGCGAAGACCCGTTATAGAATTAGCAAAAAAAGAGTTGGACTGGGAGCCAAAAGTTGCTTTAAGAGAGGGACTTACTAAAACTATTGAATATTTTGAAGGGGTCATTTAACCTCTTTTTAAAATCAAAAAAACCATCCTTGAGGGATGGTTTTTTTGTTAAAGCTTATTTCTTTTCAAATATATAGCCCGGACCATCACAAGGAGTTGCTGAAAAGTTATTCAATTGATTGTTAAACCTTAAAGTCAATTGTTCCTCGTTTGGTTGGCCACAATTATTGAAAATATTATCTCCATCTGTAAATATTAGAATTACATAAAGCTTTGCATCAGAGGAACTATAAGCGGGAACATCCTCTACTGTAAATGTGCCTGAAGCTTCCTTTAATCCATCCTCCTCATAAATCCTGGTTTTCTTGAAAGTACCATTTGACATAAACTGATAGGTTTGAAAAAAACGATCTACGTCTGAATCACTTGTCTCTCCTATCCAAGGATTATATATTCCTACCAATTCCCAAGTCCCTATGATAGATTCTTTTGGCTTTTCATCTTCACCACACGCTACCAATAAGAAACAAAAGGAAAAACAGATTATGATATTTTTCATTAGAAATAATGTTATGAGAAATAAACGGGACAAAATCTCAAAACGCAACAAGGTCAAATCTGAAAATTCCACTTTTCATTTCTTTGTTCAAACAAAAAATACCTATTCATCTGAATAGGTATTTAACTGGCGTGAATATTTAAATTCACTTCAAAGAAAAAGAAAATTATCTTCGATTATAATTGATTATAACTCATTGATTTTCAATAAACAGGATATTATTCTCCAACTTTTTCAATATGAGCTTCCTTTATTTTTCTACGTAAAATTTTACCAACATTAGATTTTGGTAATTCATCAATAAAGTAAACTTCCTTGGGACACTTATAATTGGTTAAAAATTCTTTGCAGTGCGAGATAACAGAATCGGAAGTAGCGGACTTATCCTTTGGCACCACATAAGCCACTACTTTTTCTGTTGACTTGGGATCAGGCATACCTATCACACCCACCTCCAGAACTCCAGGGCAGGATGCGATCACATCCTCAACCTCATTTGGATAAACATTAAAACCTGAAACCAGAATCATTTCTTTCTTTCTATCCACAATTTGGAAAAAACCATCATCATCCATGACTCCTATATCTCCTGTTTTAAACCATTCCCCTCGCATCACCTCATCAGTTTCTTTCGGCCTATTCCAATAACCTTTCATTACCTGAGGGCCTTTTATACAAATTTCTCCACGTTCCCCTATTGCCAATACTTTTCCTTCATCATCCATTACAGTCATTTCAGTATTTGGAAGAGGTATCCCTATTGTTCCATTTCTCTCCGTTCCGTCTATGGGGTTACAAGAAGCCACGGGTGAGGTCTCTGTCAACCCATAACCCTCTGCTAGAGGTGTTCCAGTAACTTTTTTCCATCGCTCGGCGGTTGCTTTCTGTACAGCCATCCCTCCTCCTACCGCAATTTTTAGATGACTGAAGTCTAAATTTCTAAATGCTTCTTGATTTAAAAGACCATTAAAAAGGGTATTAACCCCAGTAAATACAGAGAATTTATGTTTGGAAAGTTCCTTACAAAAGGCAGGCATATCTCTGGGGTTAGTAATCAAAACATTGTGAGCACCAATCTTGAGCATGGCCAGACAATTTACTGTCAAAGCAAAAATATGGTATAAAGGCAATGCAGTAATTACCACTTCTTCCCGCTCCTTTAATTTCGGTTTCATCCAGGCTGAGATTTGCTGCATATTGGCAATGATATTCCCATGGGTTAATTCAGCCCCCTTCGAAACTCCAGTAGTACCCCCAGTGTACTGTAGAAAAGCAGTATCCTTTAAGTTGATTTTTGGCGCTCTAAATTCATATTCTGAACCTTGTTCCAAAGCAGATTTAAAAGTGTCTGAACCTGGTAGATTATAGCTTGGAACCATCTTCTTCACATGCTTTACCACTAGATTAACTATTGTCCCTTTTATTAACCCAAGCATATCTCCTAATTCAGTAATGACAATCCTTTTAGCATGAATTTCTGACCTGATTTTTTCAAGATTGTAAGCAAAGTTTGCTACAATTACTATCACATCCGCACCAGAATCGTTGAATTGGTGCTTCATTTCAGAGGAAGTATATAAAGGGTTTGTATTTACTACAATCATCCCAGCTCTAAGTGCCCCGAACATCACCACTGGATATTGAAGAGTGTTTGGCATTTGAATGGCAATTCGAGACCCTTCTTCCAATTTCAGAACATGAATGAGATAGTTTGCAAATTGGGCAGAAAGCTTATTAAGTTCAAGAAAAGAAAGTGTTTTGCCCATGCATTCATAGGCAGTAGCTGAACCATATTTTTTTACAGATTCATCAAAAAGTTCGGAAACACTCTCATATGCTTCACAATCTACTATTTTGTCAACTGAATTTGGGTAATGTTTCAACCAGGGAAAATCATTCATTTCTATGTATCTTGGGTTTGTCTATTTTTTCTGAATTACTATAATTTCTAGGTTTTCAGCAACGATTGAATACTACTATTTTAAAATTTTTCTTGCAATAAGCTCTTTCATTATCTCGTTTGTTCCTGCATAAATCCTTTGTACCCTTGCATCAGCATAAGCTCTTGCCACTCCATATTCCCACATATACCCATAACCTCCATGTAACTGAACGCATTCATCTGCAACTTTACATTGAAGTTCTGTCATATTATATTTTGCTGCAGAAGCCATAGCAGAGTCAAGTTTACCATCGTTATGAAGTTGAACTAAATAATCACAATAAATTCTTCCTTGCTCTAACGCAGCGGTCATTTCTGCTAGTTTGAACCTTGTATTTTGAAATTCCGAAATTGATTTGTTAAAAGCTTTTCTTGACTTCACGTATTCAATGGTAGCAGTAAGCATATATTCACCCAAAGCCACAGCAGCAAGTGCAACTACTAATCGTTCTTGAGCCAACTCTGTCATTAAATACTTAAAACCTTCTCCTTCCTTACCCAATAGGTTTGCTTTTGGCACTTTTACATCCTCAAAAAACAATTCACAGGTATCTTGTGCATGTAAGCCCACTTTATCAAATGGTTTACCTTTTTTGAAGCCGGGCATATCATTATCTACAAGGATCAAACTTATTCCCTTCGCTCCTTTTGAAGGATCTGTTTTAACTGCCACCACGACGACATCACATAGGAACCCATTTGTAATGAATGTCTTTGAGCCATTAACCAAATAATGATCTCCTTTATTTTCCGCTTTTGTCTGAATTCCTTGAAGATCGCTTCCTGCACCAGGTTCTGTCATCGCAATAGCTCCTATATAATCTCCAGAAACCATTTTGGGGACGTACTTTTGCTTAGATTCCTCAGTTCCAAAATGCAAAATATAAGGCATTACAATATCGCTATGAAGTGGGTATCCAATTGCAGGACCTGAACAACCACTTAATCCTAGCTCCTCTATCAAAATTGCATTGAATCGGAAATCTTGAATATTCATACCTCCAAGTGATTCGGGAGCCTGAATTCCTAAAAACCCATTATCACCAAACTTCTTCCAAGATTCTCTGGAAACCATTTTAGCTTTTTCCCATTCTTTATTAAAGGGAGTGACTTCTTTTGCAATAAATTCTCTTACACTCTCTCTAAAAAGTATGTGCTCATCGGTGAATAAATTTCTTGGTAATCCAAACATATCAGGTAATTTTTTATTTATACTCTACTATCAAAAATACGGAATTTTAGGTGCTATCAATGATCAATAAGTCCAAGAAGCGACAAGATGTTGAATCTTATGACTTATAATTCTTTAATTCCAAATTCTAATATTATGTTTGATCGCATTAGTAATTTCTATTGCTAATCATACTTAAATTGAAAATGATAAACCTGGAATTAGTCACCAGCATTGAAGAAATCTCGAAATTACCTATATGGAAATTTGGAGAACGGGTTGAAAGATCAGAACCTGCCGGAGAAAGCAACATGAATGTGGTACTCCGTATCACTACAAATCAGCGTTCTGTCATCTTAAAACAATCTAAACCTTATGTACGAAAATATCCTCAAATAGAGGCCCCAATTGAAAGAATTAGCGTAGAATATGCCTTCTATGAAGCCGCAAACCAAAATCCGATATTAAAGAACTTTTCTCCCAAAGTATTAGATTTTTTACCTGATGAACACCTTTTGGTAACGGAAGACTTAGGGAAAGGAATCGATTTTTCTGAAATATACTCTGGTAAGATTGCATTGAAAAAGCTAGAAATTCAAAACTTGTGTGATTATCTAAATGCTCTTCATGAACTTGAAGTTAAAGATTTCCCAAGTAATAATGCTATGAAGATACTAAATCATGAGCATCTATTCAGGTTCCCTTTTTTAGTAGAAAATGGCTTTGATCTTGATTCTATTCAGCATGGACTTCAGGATTTGAGTTTAAAGTATAAAAACAATTCAACTTTAAAAAGAAAAATAGAGCAGTTAGGGAAGCGCTATTTATCCCAAGGAGATACACTTTTGCATGGAGATTTTTATCCTGGAAGTTGGTTAAAAGTGGGTAATGAAATAAAAATAATAGACCCTGAGTTTGGGTTTTTAGGAGATCCAGAATTCGATTTAGGAGTTTTGTTTGCCCATTTTGAATTGGGACAACAATCGAAAGAATTAAAAGATGAGTTTCTTCAATCCTATATTCAACCCTTATCGCCAAAGCTTTTGGACCAATATCAAGGAGTAGAAATTTTACGAAGATTGATTGGCATAGCGCAACTTCCTTTGAATTTAACCCTTGAAGAAAAAGAAAAATTAATGAACCGAGCAGTGGAATTGATTTTAGAATAGATGAGAAAAATATATGTATTGGCGTGTTGCATAATTCTTTCATTTTCATGCAATC
>NZ_JAHEBC010000247.1 GCF_024642405.1 Algoriphagus sp.
AGAAATCCATCATGAACCAGCAAAAATTGGGGTAATGATGGTCAGCCAAGGTATCAAAGACGGAAGCATTCGCCCAGAATTACAGCCTGAAATAACGTTTTATACTGTTTGGAGTATGATTATCGGATATGAAAAAATGATGGGGCCAATAGAATATGAAGGAAAAGAAATCAAAATTAGCCCTTCCAATTGGCAGCCTGGATTTCAAAAACTTCTTCAGGACATGTTGAAAGGTACAATTCAAGCTGTCAAACCTGTAACAGTTCAAGGCTCTTTATTCTAAATCATGAAGTTTTATTTTTCATTGATCGCTGCAATTTTATGTGTTAGCTGTCAAAGCAAAAAGGACGTTTCCATTTTTATTACAAACATTTCTATTGTAGATGTTAAGAATGGTGAAATAATATCAGATCAGTTTGTGGCCATACAAGGAGATTCGATTCTTGAAGTTGGGGATCAGTCTCTAAAAGTTAAGTATCAAAGTAATTTTACAATTAATGGAGACGGTAAATTTTTATTACCGGGCTTATGGGATAATCATGTCCATTTTGGAGGGGCAGAATATATAGACGAAAATGAGCAGTTACTTCCTCTTTATTTAGCCTTTGGGGTCACAACAGTAAGAGATGCCGCAGGTGATATTAGTCTAGAAGTATTGAAATGGCGAGATGAGATTAACCAAGGCAAAAGAATTGGACCTAAAATACTTACCTCAGGACCAAAATTAGAGGGTATTAACTCAATTTGGCCTGGAGATTTAGAAATTGGTACTGTAACAGAGTTAGAAGCTGCTTTAGATTCACTGGAAAAACTTAAAGTTGATTTTATAAAAATCACAGACAATACCCTTAAACCAGAATTATTTTTAGAAGCAGTAAAACAAGCTACAGAAAGAGGGTGGAGTGTATCAGGACATATTCCTACTGCACTAACGATAGATCAGGTGTCAAAAGCTGGTCAAAAAACTGTGGAGCATTTGGGTTATCTAATGCGAATGACGACACCATTTGAAGAAGAAATTAGCATTGCTAGAGGAAATGATACCATGAATGCAACTGATGCCGCAAAACTTCAAAGTGAAAGCAGAGATGATTCAGTTGCTTTAACCAAGTTTAAACAACTTGCAGCACAAGGAACAGGGGTAGTTCCTACTTTATTGATCAGTTCCAATATTGCATACCTAGAAGAAAAATATTTTCAGGGAGACACCATATTAAACTATTTGGGCCCAAAGCTAAAGGAAAGTTATCAGTGGAGAATTCAGCGAATGGCTAATGATACTCCCGAAGACAAACAAAATAGGAAAGACAGTTTTGAAGCAATTGCGAATTTGATACCATTGGTTAAAGAATCAGGGATGAAAATTTATGCTGGAACAGATGCAGGTTATTTAAATACTTATGATTATCCAGGATTAGCCATTCATTTAGAACTCCAGCTACTTGTAAAATATGGCTTAACTCCAAGGGAAGCTTTGGAAGCTTCTATTATCAATGGTCCAGAATATTTTGGTCTGGAAAAGGATTTTGGATCAGTACAAAAAGGAAAAAAAGCAAACTTATTGATCTTGAATCAAAACCCACTAGAAAATATTGAAGCAACATTGGATATTCAAGATGTTTTAAAAGATGGTCAACTACTAGATCGCATAAAGCTGAATCAAATATTAGCTGAAATTAAGGCCTGGGTTGCTAAAAAAGAAAATGGATAAAAAATATGGGATATCATTTTTGACATCCCATATTTAGATTAATCTCTATTTTAATAGATCTGCATTAATGAACCTCTCCCATCATTTTTCGAATAACAGGTTTCAACAGGAAAAGAAGAATTGCAGATCCAACTACAGTATAAACGATTAACATATATTGGTCAGGCATTTGGGCAAGTGCCTCTTCAGTTCCTCCGCTTGCCTCCCCAGCAATTAGTCCTGCAATCAGATTTCCTAAAGCAACAGACAGGAACCAAATCCCCATCATTTGACCTCCATAAGCCTTCGGAGCAAGTTTGGTAACCAAAGACAATCCTACCGGAGATAAACTAAGTTCTCCAAAAGTGTGAAGCATATATGTTAAAATCAACCAGGTTGGAGCCGCTAAATCTCCCGAAGCTGCAATTTTTGCTGCGAAATACATCACAAAAAAGCCAACGCCTAGTAAAAGCAAACCAAAGGTAAACTTCAAGGGAGAGCTTGGTTCCAAGTTTCTTCTACCCAACCAAACCCACATGGCACCAAATATAGGTGCGAAAATTATAATGAACATAGAATTGATAGATTGGAAATAACCCGTTGGAATTTCCCATCCAAAGACCGTTCTATCAGTAAATCTTTCTGCAAATAGATTCAACGTAGAACCAGCCTGCTCAAAGCCAGACCAAAACATGGCAGAGAATAGAAAGAGAATAGTAATCACTCCTACTTTATTCCTATCCGGTTTTGAGAGACCTCCAAAAGCCATAACGTATCCCAAATATCCAAAAGCTACAATTGCTATAACATAGCCTGAAACCCCTGCAATCAAGGATACATCAATAGAAATTACACCGGAAAAAAGAAAAACTACTACTGCCAATAGTACTGAACCTATCCATGTTACCATAGACTTAAGCTTTTTGTTGCTTTCAATTTCTTCAGGACTTTCAATGACAGGGGTCTCACCAAGTCCATCCAGTGATTTGTTGGTAAGCTTATATTGAATCAATCCCAAAACCATTCCGAATCCAGCTAAACCAAAGCCCAAATGCCAATCATAAGCAGCCAAAGTACTACAGGCAATTGGAGCAATCAGTGCTCCTATGTTAATACCCATATAAAAAATAGAAAATCCAGCATCCCGCTTTGAACTTCCGGGGGCATATAGTTGGCCTACTATTGAACTAATGTTTGGTTTTAATAAACCTGTTCCAAGTACAATTAAAACCAAGCCCAAAAAAAACGAGTTGGTGTCCAAACTAGAAAGAGAGTCTTTTACAGTATTACTTTCTTGACCCAGTGAAATCAGACCTGGTAGAGCCATGGTAAAGTGACCAAGTGCAATAATAATCCCACCATACCATACAGATTTTTTCAGACCAAATAATCTATCAGCCAACCAACCTCCAGGCAAAGCAAGCAAATAAACGCCCATGGTATAAAGTCCATAAATCGCTCCTGAGGTTTTATCATCAAATCCAAGTCCACCATCAACAATGGCAGTGGTCATGAATAATATGAGCAGAGCACGCATTCCGTAGTAGCTGAAGCGTTCCCACATTTCTGTAAAAAATAAGGTCATTAAACCTTTAGGATGACCAAAAACTGTAGGCCCATCAAATTCAGGAGTAAGTTGTTTTTCCAAGGATTTCTTATTTGGGTGAATATTTAATTTACAATGATAACCGTTTTTGTGACTTTTCTCCAAGAATCTTTATACAAAGAGAAGCCTTAATTTAAGTTTTTAATGAAAATATTTGAGTATTTAAATGATCTAAATCATATAAAAAACGATACACCAAATATTTTACTGTTTTTTTTTTCGTAATCGATTGAAAAGCCAAATTTCGATACTTTTTTAGTTTTTTATTAAGCCTTTTTCTTAATTTTGGCTTGACTTATTTCAGTTTGTAAACCCAATTTTCTATGCAGAACACAGTTCTGGAAAAACACAGTAATCAGAGTAATCTTATGGAAATAAGAACCTCTGAGAAAGTTTATTTGAATCTCCCTCCTGCTGCTTTAGTAGAACATTCTTTATCAAGAAAGGAAGGAAGCCTAACTTCTACCGGAGCCTTAATGGCAGATACCGGGAAGTTTACCGGTAGATCCCCAAAAGACCGATTTATCGTTTTGGATGAGAAAACGAAAAAGAGCGTATGGTGGGGTGACATCAATATTCCATTCGATTCAGTAAAGTTTGATTTGTTGGAGGAAAAAATGAAAAATTTCCTTAGTCAAAAGGATCTCTTTGTAAGAGATGCTTATGCCGGTGCAGATGAAAATCATAGATTAAACCTTCGTGTTTTTAACACGCTTGCCTGGCATAATTTATTTTGCCATAACATGTTTCTAAGACCTGAAAAAGAGGAATTAGGAAACTTTAAACCTGACTTCACAATTATTTGTGCGCCAGAATTTGAAGCTAATCCTGAAACTGACGGGACAGCTAGTACAAATTTTGCGATTTTGAACCTTACCAAAAGAATGATTTTGATTGGAGGAACTGCCTATGCAGGAGAAATGAAAAAAGGTATTTTCTCTGTATTAAATTTTATTCTGCCCCATGAAAAAGAAATTCTATCTATGCATTGCTCAGCAAACATAGGAAAGAAGGGTGATACCGCTATCTTCTTTGGTCTTTCCGGAACTGGTAAAACAACTCTTTCTACAGATCCTAATAGAAATTTAATTGGTGATGATGAACACGGATGGACTGATTCAAGTGTTTTTAATTTCGAAGGTGGCTGCTATGCAAAAGTTGTGGACTTAACTAGAGAAAAAGAACCTGAAATATGGGATGCCATTAAATTCGGTACTATTGTAGAAAACACAAGATTTAAACCTGGAAGCAGAGAAGTTGATTATAGCAATATCCAAGTAACGCAAAACACAAGAACTGCTTACCCTATCCATTATATACCAAATTCAAAAACCCCATCTATTGGAGATATTCCCAAAAATATTTTCTTTCTAACAGCGGATGCGTTTGGAGTAATACCCCCTATTTCCAGATTGAATAAAAGCCAAGCTATGTATCATTTTATATCTGGATATACTGCAAAGGTAGCAGGAACAGAAATGGGAGTCACAGAACCTAAACTTACATTTTCTGCATGTTTTGGGGCAGCATTTCTTCCCTTGCCCCCAACTGAATACGCAACCCTTTTTGGTGAAAAGATGGAAAAACATGAAGTCAATGTTTGGTTGATCAATACAGGTTGGACAGGTGGACCCTATGGGACCGGTTCCAGGATGAAGTTGTCATATACAAGAGCAATGATTACCGCGGCACTAGGTGGAAATTTGAACGATGTGGCTTATAAAAAACATCCGGTTTTTGGATTTGATGTTCCGCAAGAATGCGAAAATGTTCCTTCTGTGGTATTAAACCCAAGATCTACTTGGGAAGACAAGAACGCTTATGATCTTCAGGCTGAAAAACTTGCTGAGGCTTTTGTTTCTAATTTTAAGCAATTTGAAGACTTTGCTACAGTTGACATTTTGAAAGGTTCACCAATTATCAAATAATTTGATGGGGAGTAGTCAATACTCCCTATCATTTTTAAATCATTCTTCAATTAATCTTCTATTTTTACCTATTAATTTGAATAAACAAAAGGTTTAAACCTTTATCTTAAAAAAATGAGAACAGCGGAAATTATTACAGAAAAAGGAACTATGAAGGTAGAATTCTATGAAAAGGATGCTCCTATTGCAGTTCAGAATTTTATCGATTTATCCAATAAAGGATTTTATGACGGGCTGACTTTTCACCGTGTCATTCCAAATTTTGTAATTCAAGGTGGATGTCCAGTTGGAAATGGTTCTGGTGGTCCTGGCTACAAAATAAAGTGCGAACTAGATGGAGAGAATCAGTATCATGATAGAGGTGTCTTATCTATGGCTCATGCCGGAAGAAACACTGGTGGTTCTCAGTTCTTT
>NZ_JAHEBC010000248.1 GCF_024642405.1 Algoriphagus sp.
CCTGTTTATACTCTACTAAAACGAGTCCAGCAGGGGTTTCTAAGCGAAGTTGTCCAGGAGTTTTGGGATAAATTAATCCCTCTTCAATTGCAATCGTAACTGTACCGATCGTACCGTGGCCACACATGGCAAGGCAACCGCTGGTTTCAATAAAAAGAACGGATACATCATTTTCAGGATTGTGTGGAGGAAAAAGCATTGATCCGGACATCATATCGTGTCCTCGAGGTTCAAACATTAATCCTGTTCGGATCCAGTCATAGTTTTCAAGGAAAAACTGTCGCTTTTCCAACATGTTGTTCCCTTCTAAGAAGGGCACACCTCCTGATACTACCCGTACAGGATTGCCACAAGTATGTGCATCAATGCAGGAGAAAGTATGTCTTGTTGACATTGATTAGTTCAATAGTATAAGTATGATTTTTTGACGGGTTTGTTAACCTAATTAGTTTTCAAATTTGATTAAACCAATCTTAAATTTTAGATGCTTTCTGTTGTGAACTTTCCATTTATTTGTCTTACGATTTCAAGTAGGTTATCATTCTTCAAAGCATCCGGGAGTAATTCGGAGGGCATGTCCTGAAAAGCGATAGGTCTTGCAAAACGTTTAATTGCATGTGCTCCAACAGAAGTACTTCTTGCATCCGTTGTAGAAGGAAAAGGTCCTCCATGTTGCATAGCATATCCCACTTCCACACCTGTAGGAACTCCCGTGAAAAGTAATCTTCCACATTTTTCTTCCAGCAGGTTGATTAGCTCTTTTTGGGCTTTGAGTTCAGATGAATCTGCCCATAAAGTGATCGTTAATTGACCTTTAAGCTTTTTCGCGACTTCGATTAATTCACTTTCATTTTCATAGACAACCATCAAAGCAAAAGATCCAAAAACCTCTTCTTGAAATAGTTCATCAGCAATCCAATCAGAAGCTTTGATTTCCGCAAACGCAGGGCTCACATTAATTAAGTGCTTTGCATTAGGTACTTTCACCCATTTCAGCTCAGATCGAGTTTTTAGGTTTTCTATGGCAGTGTAAAATGAGGATGCAATTCCTTCATGAAGCATTGGGCTTTCGGCAGCCGATTCCAGCGCATCTGAAACTGCATTTTCAAACCTATGAGAAAGCTCTTTAGGAACGAAGATTAAACCAGGGTTGGTGCAAAACTGGCCAGCACCCAAGGTTAAAGAGCTAATATAGCTCTGTGCCAAAGGAACCAATTCATTTCCCAGTTTTTCAGGAAAAGCGAAAACCGGATTTACTGAACCCATTTCAGCATATACAGGAATAGGTTCTTTTCTATCATTGGCAATATTAAACAAGGATTTTCCTGCCCCAAATGAGCCGGTAAATGCTACTGCTTTTGCCAATGGATGCTTGACTAAATCCTGCCCCATTTTTACTCCACCTTCTACATGAGTAAAAATTCCTTCAGGAAGCCCAGACAATTTTACAGCTTTAGAGATGCATTCTCCTACAAATTTCGAGGTGTCAGGATGTGCTGGATGTCCTTTATAAATGACAGGACAACCTGCTGCCAAAGCAGAGATAGTATCACCTCCCGCAGTGGAAAATGCCAATGGAAAGTTACTGGCTCCAAATACCACCACTGGACCTATCGGAGTCAGCATTCTTCTGATATCAGCTTTTGGAAGGGGAGTTCTTTTTGGGTCTGCAGGATCAATTGTCGCTTCTATCCAACTTCCCTCTCTCACTTGAGATGCAAAAAGTTTGATTTGTCCCGTTGTCCTACCTAATTCACCATTGATTCTACCTTCAGGGAGATTCGATTCCCGTACAGCCATAATTACAATAGCACCTCTGTTTTCTTCTAGAGTTTCGGCGATTTTTTCAAGAAATTCAGCCTTTTTACTAGGAGATATATTTTTATAAGAGAGAAATGCTTCTTGTGCTGCGGAAAATATTGGGTCGAGATTCATAGTATTATAAAAGGTTAATAGATTAGAAAATTCATAAAGCTAAAAGCCAGAACTTAAGTTACAATTTTTTGAACCTAAGCCCTGACTTTTTACATAGGTGATTACAACTTAGCACTTAAATGGAAGGTCTCTTTGAGATACCATCCTTTATGATTTTTTCAATTCTTTCTCTTTCTTCTCCTATCAAAGTGAGTCTTGGAGCGCGTACATATTCAGATCCAACTCCACAATGGAATTCTGCCAGTTTAATATACTGAACCAATTTTGGGTGTATATCCAGTTCTAACAGGGGGAGGAACCAACGATATATTTCTCTGGCCTCTTCAATTTTACCATCATTAACTAGATTAAATATGGTAACAGTCTCCTTTGGGAAAGCACATACCAATCCTGCTACCCATCCAACGGCACCCATCAGCAATTCTTCCATTGCGAGAGTATCGACTCCACATAGTATTTGGTAGCGATCACCGAATCGGTTGATCATTCTTGTTACGTTTGAGATATCTCTTGTAGATTCCTTGATTGCCTGAATATTTGGACAATCTGCAAGCTCAACAAACATGTCAATGGTTACCAATGTCTTGTAATCCACAGGATTATTATAGATCATTATGGGTAAATCCGTGCTATTTGCAACAGCTTTGAAATAGGCAACCACTTCTCTGGCGTCTGCTGCATATCTCATGGGAGGTAGCATCATCAATCCCGAAGCCCCTAACTCTTTAGCTTTGGCAGCCCAAAATAAGGCATCCTGAGTAGCGCCTTCTGCAATATTTAAAATCACTGGAACTTTCCCGGCCACATAATCAACAGTTTCTTTAGTCAGGGTGATTTTCTCTTCTTGGCTTAAAACAGAGCTTTCACCTAGAGTTCCCCCAAGGATAATTCCATGTACACCCGATTCTATTTGGAAGTCAATGTTTTTGAAAAACAAATCCATATCAAGACTTCCGTCAGCATGGAATTTAGTTGTTACCGCGGGGAATACGCCTTTCCAGTTCATATCTTTTTTTATTCAAAATTAATTGCTTTGATTTTGCTAAGTATTTGCTCAATTAGTAAAAAGTGGTTCTATTTTGATAAAAAAACTCTAATATTTGAACGATTTTTAATAATTGAATATCATTATAGCTTATGAGTAAGGTTATTTCATTTCAAATTCCAAAGTCAGGCAATACATTTGTTCAATATCAAGAAGATAGAGGGCAGTACTTTTATAATAATCTTCATCAACATCCTCAATGTCAATTAACTGTTATTTTGGAGGGAAGAGGACAATTATTGGTAGGGGATTATGTCGGTAGGTTTGAAGGAGGAGATGTTTTTTTGTTGGGAGAAAATATTCCGCATGTTTTCAGGAGTGATGCTGAATATTTTGACGAGAATAATAATCTTAAAATTGCAGGGAACACAATTTTTTTTGATTTCCAAGCATTTGGATCTTCTATAAAGGAAGTGGAGGATTTTAGGGATTTACTATTGTTGAATGATCAGATTAATGGATGCTTCAAAATCCATGGTGATTTAAAAAAAATGATCATTGAATTATTAAATGGTTTTAAAGAATTCAAAGGATTGGTAAAACTCCAGCGCTCTATCCAAATTTTATCACTTCTAGATTTTAACTCTGTAGATCTTGAGGCTCTAAACTTGATCCCAGTTAGCAGGTCTTTATCAGAAAGAGATGGTAAAAGAATGGATCAGGTGATGCGATATATTTTGGAGAATAGCCACAGATCTATTTCACTTGATGAGATTGCTGAACAGGCATTTATGAGTAAAGAGGCATTTTGTAGATTTTTTAAATTGAGAACCCGGAGAACTTTTACTCAATATTTACAACAACTTAGAATTACGGAAGCTAAAAAACTTTTATTAGAAACAGATTTGAGTATATCCCAAATTTCATTTCAAGTGGGCTTCCAAACTTTGTCTCACTTTAACAAGACTTTTAAAGTAATGACAGAACAAACTCCAAAATCCTGGAGAAAATTAAATTAATTTTGAAATAGAGGGGTGTTAATTCCCCATTTTAGGGTTAAAAAAATGTGATTTTTAATTTTAGTATTCTATTGTTTCCAATCCTTAGTTTTTATTTTTAATATTTTAATAGTCTAAAAATCAATACTTTAAGATATATTTTTTATTCTGTTTTCAATCTAAGCTCTTATTGGGGCATGTGCTTTGGCTTTTTCTTGCAAAAAAACCAACTATGAAAAAGCTATTTCTATCTATCACACTGCTACTGGCAGGTCTAGCCATTCATGCACAACAAGTAAGAGAGCTAGATGAAATCAACGAGAATAATTCCTGGCTAAAATTGGGGATCAACCTTGGAGCTCCAATCGGAGACGTTGGGAATTATTCTTCTTTTGCTCTCGGTCTTGATTTTGCAGCACAGTTTATGAGAACCGATAATTTCGGTTTTGGAGTGGCATCAGGGTACACTAAGTATTTTGAAAAGTCAGATGCTGAAAATTACGACGGGTTAAATGATGGGTTTGGTGCGATACCTCTCGGATTCATGTTTAGATATTACCCTCAGCCAGTAGGATTCTTCGTCGGTACCGATGTCGGGTATTCTTTTCTAACTAGTGTAAATTCTGCGGATGGTGGAGCTTACATCAGACCTCAACTAGGATATCATAATTATGATTGGAACATCTTCGGGTATTACAATCAAGTTTTTAGAGCTGACCCAGCAATTGATGTTCAAAGCATTGGAGTTGCTGTAACCTATAATATTCGATTTAAATAATTTATATAAAACCATTTCAACCATGAAAAATCAATTGATTAAATACACGCAAAATCTATTCTTATTTACGCTTGCAATGTTGTCTAGTTTGGCTACCTATGCTCAGGATGGAGGGTTAAACATTGACGTTAATATAGGCGAACCCGAATGGTACCAGCAAACATGGGTTTGGGTAGTGGGAGCTGCTGTTTTCGTCTTGATATTAGTAGCGCTACTGAGGAAAAAGAAATAAAAATTTAAGATAAAAAATCCCTGTTCATATTGAACAGGGATTTTTTGTTTATTGAATTTCTACCGAAATGGTATTGTCATCAGGAAGTCGGTCGATCAGCTTATTCAGGGGATCAATTCCTGCCTTAGCTGGTTCGCCCTTAACCCGGATTGTTAAAGTATTTTCACCTGGCTTAATCTTGTATTTTTGAATAAATAAAGGATTAGCCCTATCTTTTCCATTTTCATCCACGTCATCAGCTGCAAAGACACCGATGTCTATATAATCCCCCTCATATTCAGCATTGGTTTCCATACCAGCACCGTCGGCATAAAGCTTTTGAGAGCTAAATTTGATAGTTACATCATACTCTCCATCAGCGATTTTCTCTGCTGTAACCTCTTCAGCCCTATTATCATAAAGTGTGATCTTATTCCAGGTATCGTCCAGATAATACATTAAACTATCGGGCGTTTTGGCTGCCAAATGGCGATATAAGTCAGAGCTTCCAGGGAAAGGTGGCTCTTCTCGAAGTCCAAATTCTTTGTTGAAATTATAAAGTGCCGAATCCATGGCTTCAGCACCTATTAAATCACGTAATCCATATAAAATCAAACTTCCTTTATTATACCATTGATAGGCTCGATTACAGTTTATGAAGACATTTTCCTTTTTACCTTCATTGGATCTTCCACTTAAATAA
>NZ_JAHEBC010000249.1 GCF_024642405.1 Algoriphagus sp.
TGTTGCGCCTGAGCCACAGCCATTCCATATCCCGGAACGATAATCACTGAAGAAGCTGAATCAAATAACATCGCGGTCTCCTCCACTCCAATTTCTTTGACAACGATCTGTGGACCATCGGCGGCTGGGCCGGAAACAGCCTGTCCAAAACCTCCCAACAATACGTTAGTCAAGGATCTGTTCATGGCTTTGCACATGATTTGGGTAAGGATAATCCCTGAGGCTCCGACCAATGAACCCGCTACGATCAACACATTATTATTTAAAATAAAACCTGTAGCACATGCGGCCATTCCCGAATATGAATTCAGAAGCGAAATAACCACCGGCATATCTGCGCCTCCAATTGGAATTACTGTTAAGATTCCCAAAAGCAGAGAAATAACAATCAAAGCAATCATAAAAATTGGGTCACTCGGATTCATAAAAGTTAACACTCCTGCTATCACAAAAGCGATTAGAAGAATTAAATTCAAAGGGTGTTGCCCCTTGAAAGTAATCGGTGAACCAGAAATTTTTCCATCTAACTTTAGGAAAGCGATCATGGACCCCGTAAAAGTCACTCCTCCAATCAAGACAGAAACTATGATACTAATTGAATTTACGGAATCCGGATAGGTATTGACAGCTTGGGTTTTAAAGAAATAATCCGAAAGTGCTACAGCGAAAGAAGCTAGACCTCCGAAACCATTAAATAGAGCAACCATTTCCGGGATTTTGGTCATCTCAACTTTCTTAGAGACATAAAGACCAATTGCTCCACCAATTAAAATACAAACAAATATCTCTACAAATGAAAGGATATTCACCGTATACAAAGTCGCTGCAATAGCGATCAGCATACCAACAGCAGAATACACATTTCCTTGACGTGCGCTTTTGGTTTTACCCAATTTTTTAATCCCTAGGACAAAGAGAATCGAAGAGATCAGATAGGCTACTTGGATGAGGATGCTCATTTCTTCTTAAACATTTTTAGCATACGATCCGTCACTGCATAGCCGCCTACAACATTGATTGTAGCGAGTATCAAAGCTACCATTCCAAGCCATTTGCTGATGGTGGTATACCCCATTTCATTACAGGCCAAAAGAGCTCCAACAATAGTAATTCCTGAAATTGCATTGGACCCCGACATAAGGGGGGTGTGCAAGGTTGGAGGGACTTTTGAGATCAGCTCAAACCCCAGAAAACTCGCTAAGACAAGTATATAAATCAGAATAATTAATGCTTCTGAGCTCATAATTTGAAAAGGTTATTTACTATTTATTTAAAATTTTCTTGGTGAATTCATGGACTATCTCGCCCTTGTAGGTGATCAAAACACCTTTTGTAATCTCTTCTTCCCGATCCAGATTGAATCCATCTTTGCTAGCAAGATGTAATAACAAAGTGCTGATATTTGTCGCATAAAGCTGACTGGCATTGGTGGAAAGCAAAGCAGGAAGATTAGATTCACCAATGATTGTTACTCCATGTTTCACTACTGTTTTATCTTTTTCAGAGATCTCACAATTACCTCCGGATTCTACTGCCATATCAACAATGACCGCACCTTTTTTCATCGTTTTTACCATCTCTTCCGTCACTAGAATGGGAGATTTTTTACCCATTACGAGGGCTGTGGTGATGACTAGATCAGTTTCTTTGATTTTGCTTTGAATCAATTCCTTCTGTTTTTGTAGAAACTCTTCCGATACTTCAGCTGCATATCCTCCTTCTACTTTTACAGTTTCAGCTCCTTCCACCATCAAGAATCTTCCCCCAAGAGACTCTACTTGTTCTTTTGTTTCGGGCCTAACGTCACTGACCTCCACGATAGCTCCCAGTCTTTTTGCTGTGGCGATAGCTTGAAGACCAGCTACTCCTGCACCGAAAATCAGAACTTTTGAAGGGGTTATTGTACCTGAAGCAGTCATCATCAAAGGAAAAATCTTTCCCAGGTGATTTGCTCCCAAAATGACTGATTTGTATCCCGCTAGGTTTGCCTGTGAACTTAAGGCATCCATTTTTTGTGCTCTGGAAATTCGGGGAACAGCATCCATTGAAAAAGAAGAGATAGATTTCTTGTTCATCTCTGCTAAGATTTCAGGATGGTTGTAGGCATACATCAGGGAAATACAGGCTGTCCCTTCTTTCATCTGAGATACTTCTTCAGGAGAGAAAATATTCACCTTTAATAATATATCTGAATCAAAAACCTGTGTCTTGGCTATAATGGAAGCACCAGCCACCTTATATTCCTCATCCGAAAAATTAGAACCTTCTCCTGCCCCAGATTCAACTGCTACTTCAAATTCTTTTTTAATCAGTAGCTTGATTACTTCCGGGCTGAGAGCAACTCTTTTTTCATGGTCTTTAGTTTCCTTTAGTACTCCTATTTTCATTTTTAACTTTTAGAATCTATTTACAAATAGCTTTTATCATTCAATATATTCAAAGAAAGTCTGAAATACCCGCTTAGCCCACCTGCTTTATCCTGATTTCTTCCACTTTTATGATATTTTATTCTGAAAATTTCCAGACTTCCCTAATGTTATTAAAAGCTAAAAAATCCTTTTTTACTGTTTTCTACTCAATACAAGCTCTTTTTTTAAGGCAAACTTTAGAATCAAACCTAAAAATTCTCAAGATTGTCACAGGATTTACCCTTCAAATTGATTTTAGAAAAATATTTCTGCAAAAATAAAAGTACCGCTGATCCTAAAAGAATCACACTTTAAAGACAAACAGGATTCATTCAAAAAGATAAATTCCTATTTTAGATCAACTTATTTAACCTAAAACAAGACCCATGAAAAAACCAAAGAAAAATTCCGAAGGGCAATCTCGGAGGGATTTTATTAAAAATGCAGCTATCGCATCCTCATTTTTTATTGTTCCAAGACATGTTTTAGGGGGTGTAGGTTTTACTTCACCTTCAGATCAGTTGAATCTTGCCGCAATCGGCGCTGGAGGTAAAGGAGCCAGCGATATTAGAAATGCCTCCGTGAATGGTAGAGAGCGCGTTGTTGCACTTTGTGATGTTGATTTTTCTGGATCAGCAAAAGCATCGGTAGAAAGATTCCCGGATGCTAAACTCTATGCGGATTTCCGAAAAATGTTAGATACAGAAACTGATATAGATGCAGTGACAATTTCTACCCCTGATCACGTTCATGGTCCAGCGGCAAAATATGCTATGGAAAGAGGAAAGCATGTCTATGTTCAAAAACCAATGACCCATAACATCAAAGAGGCTAGAATGCTTACTGAGATGGCAAGGTCAGAAAAAGTAGTGACGCAAATGGGGAACCAAGGAGGTTCTAACCCATTGCTAAATCTGGTCCAGGAATGGATCGATAAAGACCGAATCGGTAAAATAGCAAAAGTAGAAGTTTGGACTAACCGCCCTGTTTGGCCACAAGGAGGAGCATTCCCAAGTCCAGCTCCCGGAAGTAAACCATCTGCATTAGATTGGGATCTTTGGTTAGGCCCATCTCCTGAGATTCCTTATACTCCAGATCTTCACCCATTCAGTTGGAGAGGTTGGTGGAATTATGGAACAGGTGCATTAGGCGATGTGGGATGTCACTTGATCGATATTCCGTTTAGAACACTTGGTTTACATTATCCAACTGACGCAGAATGTAGTGTTGGGTCCGTTTATAGCCAGATGTGGAATCCAGACTATCATCCCGATGGTTGTCCTGCATCTTCATTTATTTCCTTAAACTTTGCTGCGACGCCAAAAAGTAAATCCCCAATCAATATGACTTGGAGTGATGGAGGAATAAGACCAGCTCATCCTGATATTATTCCTGCTGATCATGACATTGGTGGAGCTAATTCAGCTAATGGGGTTTTAATCATAGGTGAAAAAGGAATCATTTCTACCAATATCAATGATTCTTCTCCATTGATGCCAAAACTTTATTTGAATGATGGAACTCAAGAGTTCGGACCTCAAACAGAACCTAATGATGAGCCAGAGTATGGACATCAAAGACTTTGGGTAGATGCTTGCAAAGCTGGTTTTGGAAGTACAGAACACAAAGGCCTTACTTCTTCATTCGATTATGCAGGACCCATGACAGAAACTGTTTTGATGGGAAATCTGGCGATCAGAAGTTATATGCTAAGAAGAGAAAACAGTAGAGGTCAAATGGAATTCTACGGACGTAAAAAATTGCTCTGGGATGGAGATAATCTGAGAATTACCAATTTCGAGGATGCAAATCAGTTTGTTACCAGAACTTATCGTGAAGGCTTTGGTATGGGTTAATTCTTGATATCATTGACTTTTAATAAAATTTCGAACCCAGTTAGATTCATTTTAACTGGGTTTGCTTTTTCAGGAAAGATTAAACACAATATTTAATCTATGAATTGATTCTATTCAACTATTTCAATTATAGAATGAAGAAAAAAACTATCCCAAAACTAAACCTCAGTCTTTTAGAAAGAAAAAATCTTCGAAAAGCCAAAATCAAGATTTCTGAAATTTTGGACCTGGCTCCTGATGAATTGGAAGTTATTTTGGATGCAAGGCCTGAAAGGATAAAAACTATTTTTGCTTTGGCAGAATTTCAGACGGCCCCTTCTGTTGGTGTAAAATTTGCCGAAGATTTGATTTTTATGGGCTACTACTCTTTAAAAGAACTCAAAGGAAAAGATGGAGCAAAATTACTTGAGGAGTATGAACGAAAAAAAGGTTATTGGACAGACCCTTGTGTGGAAGATCAGTTTCGATTGATTGTAGATTTTGCAAAGAATCCTCTAATCAACAAAACCTGGTGGGACTATACTGAGGAAAGAAAAAAATATCGACTTGAGAATGGTTATCCGGCTGATAGGCCAAAAACAGCCTGGCATGAAGTAACCCCCATCAAATGGAAAAACAAGATTTGAAACTTTTCCTAAATAGAAGAAATAAAGATTCAAACGCTTATTTCACAGATCCAATAATTGTTTTGACCCATTACTTCATTTTTCACTATCTTAAAATGCTCCAAAAAAGAATAATATGAACAGGATAATTACCGCTCTCTTAACACTTTGTCTGATCGGTCAACTTTCGGCCCAAGATCGTTTGACCGGTGAAACTTTTACAACCCGATCAGAAGTTCTCGCAAGAAATGGAATGGCTGCAACAAGTCAACCATTGGCAACACAAGTTGCGTTGGATATTCTAAAAAAAGGTGGCACAGCCATGGATGCGGCAATTGCAGCAAACGCTGTTTTAGGTTTAGTTGAGCCTGCTAGCTGTGGAATCGGTGGAGATATTTTTGCGATTGTTTGGGATGCAAAAGAAAAGAAACTCTTTGGTTTCAATGGAAGTGGAAGAGCTCCAAAATCGCTCACAATAGATTATTTTATTGATCGTGGAATAAAATATATTCCGATGCTTGGTCCACTCCCCGTTTCTGTGCCTGGAGCAGTGGATGGCTGGTTTGCCTTGCATGAAAAATTTGGAAAACTCCCGATGGAAACCCTTTTGAAGCCTGCAATTGATTATGGAAGGGAAGGATTTCCAGTTTCGGAAGTGATAGCTTATGAAATGGAAAGTAATTATAGAGGTATGGAGGAAATACCAGGTTT
>NZ_JAHEBC010000250.1 GCF_024642405.1 Algoriphagus sp.
TCTTTGGAGAGGTAATTTGATCTTCACTCCAGCTATGCTGTTTTCCATAGGGTTGGTGTCATTCTTTATTTCAGGTGGTTTGACAGGTATTTTCCTAGGAAACTCTGCAATTGATATTCAGTTACATGATACTTATTTCGTTGTAGCTCACTTCCACCTAGTAATGGGATCAGCTTCCTTCTTTGGATTGGTAGCGGGCGTTTATCATTGGTTCCCTAAAATGTTTGGAAGAATGATGGATGAGAAATTAGGATACATTCACTTCTGGTTGACATTTGTTGGTGTTTATATGGTATTCTTTCCAATGCACTACATCGGTATCGCAGGTTTCCCTAGAAGATATTATTCTTGGACAAACTTTGATTTTGCCAACATGTATACTGATCTGAACATGTTTGTTTCTGCTGCAGCAATTATCACATTCGCTGCTCAGTTTATATTCTTGTTCAACTTCTTCTACAGCATGTACAGAGGTAGAAAAGCAAGTTTAAATCCATGGAGATCAAATACACTTGAATGGACTACTCCATTGCATCCTAAGCATGGCAACTGGCCAGGAGAAATTCCTACTGTATATAGATGGCCATATGACTATTCAAAACCAGGAGCAGAAGAGGATTTTATTCCTCAAACAGTTCCACTTTCTGCCACTCCTGAATCAAACTTGCCGCATGAACAAGAGCAAGTTAAATTGGAAATGGAGATTATGAAGGAAGAGGAAGAGGTTTTGATCGCAAATGAATCAAAGCACTAAAAAGCAAATAAACAGCTTTCGCAAGGTTAGTTTCTTAACTGTGATAGCTGTTTATTTCCTAATCCTCGTAGGAGGGATAGTTAGGACAACCGGTTCTGGAATGGGTTGTCCTGATTGGCCTAAATGCTTCGGGAGTATTGTGCCCCCAACACACGTAGACCAACTTCCGGAGGATTACCAAGAAATATACCTTCAAAAGAGAATTGCCAAAAACGAAAGGTTTGTGGCGACACTTGAAAAACTGGGATTTGCAGAAACTGCAAAAGAAATTGCAAATGATAAATCAATTCTAATTGAACAGGAATTCAATCCTTTAAAAACATGGATTGAGTACATCAATAGATTGATTGGTGTCCTTATTGGCTTTTTTATACTTCTTACAGTTTGGAAATCATTTCCAATCTGGAAGTTTGATAAGCTGATTCCGATACTTTCAATTGCATCTTTGATTTTGGTTTTGTTTCAAGGTTGGATTGGTTCTTTGGTTGTTTCAACGAACTTACTCCATTGGATGATTACCTTTCATATGATGCTTGCAATTCTGCTGGTTTTTGTTTTGATCTATTTGTATCACAGATCTGGCAAATTAAAAGAGGGTAAAGGTGTTTCAATGGATGTGCCTGCTAAAATAGAATGGGTCTTGGTTGCAGCCTTGTTTTTAATGCTTATTCAAGTAGTGTTAGGAACTCAGGTAAGAGAACAAATTGATCAAATCTCTTTTGAGTTGGGAAATATGCTGAGAGGAACTTGGATTGAGAGTTTGGGTTTGCCATTCTATATTCATAGATCATTCTCGCTCATCTTATTGGGGATTCATATACTGTATTTCTTTTGGGCATTTAAATATGTTCTTAGAAGATCAAAAATCAGCTTATGGTCTCAGTTATTGATGATGTTAGTAGTTATTGAAATCGCTACAGGTATTGGAATGGCATATTTTGCAATTCCTGCATTTCTTCAACCCATTCATTTATTGATTGGGACATTAATAGTAGGAATTCAATTTCTATTGATCCTACAATTGCGAGAGCATAAACAATTTCGATTAAAAGAAAATTGAGAATGAGGACAGTTGGACTTACTGACCAGAATATTTATCACTTGGTTACTATTAGGGCTAAGGCGTATTATGAATTGTTAAAATTCAGATTATCTGCTTTGGTTACATTTTCCGCTGTATTTGGATTTGTCCTTGGTGATTCTGGAGTATCGTTTGGATGGTCAAGCTTTATTGGACTAGCACTTGGTGGATTCCTAATAAGTGGTGCATCCGGGGCTGCAAATGAGATTATGGAACGTGATCTTGACAAGTTGATGAAGCGAACAGAAAAACGTCCTCTTCCATTACAGATCATTTCGTTAACAGAGGCATATTGGTTTACTGTCATAATTGCATTTACAGGAATTGCATTACTATGGGTATTCACCAATCCTCTTACAACTTGGTTGGGTATTTTGAGCATGGTTTTATATGTGTTCGTTTATACCCCACTTAAAAGAGTTGGTCCAATCGCAGTATTTGTAGGAGCTATCCCTGGGGCAATGCCTCCTTTGTTAGGTTGGACTGCTGCGACAGGAGCAATTTCTTATGAAGCATTAATCATATTTGGAATACAATTTATCTGGCAATTTCCTCATTTCTGGGCCATTGCTTGGGTAAGTGATGAAGATTATAAAAAAGCAGGCTTTAAGTTATTGCCAAGTGGTGGTGGACAGGATTTGAATACGGCAATTCAAATAATGATTTATACCCTGTTTTTATTACCCTTAGGCTTACTTCCTAGCTATTTTGGGTTAACTGGATTAAATTCTGGGATAGTAGCTACGGTTTGCGGTGTTTTATTTCTTGCACAAACTTTTTCATTAATGAGAGATTGCTCGAGAAAGTCGGCTTTAAAAATTATGTTTGGCTCATTTTTGTACTTACCGATTGTTCAAATAGCTTACTTACTAGATAAACTGCCATAAGATGGAACAAGAATTAAAGTATGTAGATCTGGTTGAGCAGCCAATATCAATGCATCCAAAGAAGTTTGCACTTTGGCTTTTTATGGTCACAGTGGTGATGATATTTGCTGCGATGACTTCTGCATATATTGTAAGACAGTCTGAAGGAAACTGGCTTGAATATGATTTACCTCAAATATTTTGGTTCACTTCTGGTATTGTTGTTTTGAGTAGTGTATTCCTACAGTATGGATATATTTCTGCTAAAAAAGATAATTTGACTGGATTGAAATTAGGCTTATCAGGAGCTGTTATTCTTGGAATAGCTTTTTTGATAGGGCAATGGTATTCTTGGGTGGCTCTTGTGGATGAAGAGGTATTCTTTGTTGGAAATCCTTCAGGATCCTTTTTGTATGTTTTTACAGGGTTGCACGCTTTACACCTGATCAGTGGTGTGATATTTCTGATAATTGTATTAATTTCGAGTTTCAGTTTCCAAATCCATTCTAAGTCTATGGTTAGGATGGAAATGGCCACTACTTATTGGCATTTTCTAGGAGGGCTTTGGCTTTACCTGTTTATGTTTTTGCTTTTGAATCATTAAAATAACAATAGTACAAACCAATAATTTATGTCTGCGCATTCTACTGATATTGGAGTAAGCTCAAAAAGAGGCATTTGGGGAGGTGGTAACGAACCTCTTAAAGCCAGCTATGGAAAACTGATGATGTGGTTTTTCCTGCTCTCCGACATTTTCACTTTTGCTGCATTTCTGATCACTTACCTTTCCATTAGAGTAAGTTATCCAGTTTATGCCGGCCCTGCTGGAGACTTCGTTGGCTCAAATGAATATTGGCCAGTTCCTGAATTGGTCTTCGATGCAATTCCTTTTGTGCATGGAGTTCATGCTCCATTGGTTTTCGTAGGTATAATGACATTTATATTGATTTCATCTTCCGTAACTATGGTTCTGGCAGTTGAGGCTGGTCATAGAAATGACAGGAATGATGTTGTTAAATGGTTGCTTTGGACAATCCTTGGAGGAGCTACTTTCTTGGGATGTCAGGCATGGGAATGGAATCACTTCATCCACGGAACAGATGGTGGAAGCACATTGACTTATATTAATTCTTTGAATAATTTGGTTTCAGAAGTTGTTCATGGAGCAAACCTTAATGTGAACGAATATGGCCCAGCGTCCTTTGCCCAGCTATTTTTCTTCATAACAGGGTTTCACGGTTTTCACGTAACTATCGGTGTTTTCCTTCTTTTCCTTTGTTTCTATCAAGCAGCTGTTGGGATATATGACGGAAGAGGTCATTATGAGATGGTTGAAAAAATTGGTCTTTATTGGCACTTTGTAGACCTTGTTTGGGTATTTGTATTTACCTTATTCTATTTGATCTAAAGCAATAAATTTTCGAATTATGGATATTCAACAAAATAAATCTACGCTGGAAGTTCATCCACGTAACGAGGAAAAAATAAAGAAAATCTGGAAAACAGCCGGAATTCTATTGGCAATAACATTAGCAGAATTCGTTATGGCATTTACCTTGGAAAGAGGATTGATTTTATATTTCCTTTTTATCGCTTTGACAATTTGGAAAGCACGATACATTATGCTTGAATTCATGCACTTGGGTGATGAAGTAAAGCCCTTGTTTTATGCGATTATTGTACCTCTCATATTTCTTATTTGGTTGCTGATTGCCTTGGCAAAAGAGGGCTCAGATATTTTTCTAATGAGGTGGTAATCAAAAAAAACTAAAAAAAATTAGGTTGAAGAGAGACACTTCAACCTTTTTTTTGTTAAGAAGTCAATATGAGAGGAATTAGAATTTTACAAGGAATGGTATTGGTCTGTATTTTACTGATACCAGTCTTAATTTTCATGTTTCTGAGAGGTTTTGGGACAAATACATACGATATCCCTATTTATTATCAAACTGGAACAGACAATCCTTTTAAAGAATGTCCAACCACTGACACCACTCAACATTACATTCCTGATTTCTCTTTTGTGAATCAAGAGGGCAATCCTGTAGGGAAAAACCAGATGGAAGGAAAAATAACTATTGTAGATTTTTTCTTTACTTCCTGTCCAAGTATCTGTCCGGTGATGTCTCAGGAAATGGAGCGAGTCAATGATATGTTTAGAGATGAACCTCGAGTACAAATTCTTTCTATAAGCATAGACCCTGAATTTGATACTCCAGAAATTCTGAATGAATATGCTGGGAAACATAATGCTCAGGCTGGTAAATGGGATTTTCTTTCAGGAGGAAAACTTGAAACATACCAATTGGCTAAATGCGGGTTTATTTTACCTACTCTGGACGGTTATGGAGTCCCAGATGATTTTGCCCATAGTGATAAATTCACTTTGGTTGACGAAGAAGGAAGAATCAGAGGTTATTATAGTGGCACTAGTAGAGAGGATGTAGATTTGTTAATGCTTGAAGCTAAAATTTTATTGTATGGAAACGAGTAAGTCGACGCTATTGCAAAATGAAAATAAAGTTAAAAACTGGATAGTTGCAATTTCTGTAATTATTCCATTGGCTGTTGCTGTATTACTTTTTATGCCAGCGAAAGTTGATATTGGAAGTGACTGGGTTTATTTTCTGCCCCACCTTAATGCAGTAATAAATTCTGCAGCTACCATTGCTTTAATATTGGGGTTGGTATTTATAAAAAATAAGAATATCGCTTTTCACAAGGCCTCAATGAGTGTTGCATTTTCATTGGGAGCTATATTTCTAGTGTCTTATGTAGTCTATCATGGTGCAGCTGAAAGTACTAGTTTCGGAGGAGAAGGATCGATACGAATTGTTTATTATGTGCTTCTGATAACACATATTGCTTTAGCAGCAA
>NZ_JAHEBC010000039.1:0-20031 GCF_024642405.1 Algoriphagus sp.
GTGACACTTTCCATCACCCGAACTTTAAGTCCCGCCAGATCCGCGGGAGTTTCCACAGGCTTATCTTTGGTATAAAAGCTTCTTTTACCTGCATCATAGTAGGTTAATCCTCTAAGCCAATACTCTTCTCCGTCCAGTAATAATTGTTTTCCTATAGGACCTTCCAGAACTTTTCGTTGGTGCTCATCATCACGAAATAAATATGGCATTCCAAAAACCTGCATGGTAGGCGCAAATCCTTCCAAAGCAGCAGCCGATACTTTTGTCATCCCCAAACTTCCAATTTGCAAAAGCTCCAATAATTCCCTTTCTGAACCCAATTGCTGATTAGGGTATACTTTTACTCTTATTTTACCTTCTGATTTTTTCTCGATTTGCTTTGCCATAAATAGCATTGCTTCATGTACCGGGTGACTTACCACTTGCGCATGTCCAAGTTTGATGATTTTAAAATTGAGCGGAGAGGTACATGAAAAAGGAAGACCTCCTAAAAAAATAAGGATTAGCAGAATTGGGATTGTTCTCTTCATGGGTCTATTGTAACTAGTAGGTATTTAACAATAATAAGTCTTTCCTGACTTAGATACCTGATGAATTACGGAATCGTTTTAAAACTTCTGTTACGCGGGTCATTTCTTATTCAAAACCCATATTTAGTGCTCAATATCTTGAAATCATAGCTTTTTGTCCTTGGCTTTCAATGCAAATCTAAATTGGAATTCTATGATTAGGCCTTATCCAGAAAAGGAAAATTAATTAACTTCTTTGTCTTAGAGGATTGGTACATGGCCCTTATTAATTCAACAGATTTTCTTGCTGTTTTACCATCTACTGTTGGAGTTTTATTCCCTTCAATATCTTTTAAAAAAAGCTTCCATTGCATGAGATGTAATTGATATCCAATTGCATTTGGATCAGAGGAACCGGATCCTGTTTCCGCATCCTTTTTAAATTCAGATGGTTTTTTGCCTTTGATATTCCAGGCAGTAATCTTTCCAGCTTCTAAAATTGCACTTCCTTCTGTACCGAAAATTTCAACTCTTTCAGGATATCCAGGATAAAGAGAAGTTGCAGAGGTAACATTTCCTAATGCTCCGTTTTCAAAATTCACAATTCCCAAACCTAAATCTTCTCCTTCTATTGGGTATAAAGTTGTTTGAACTTCCGCAAAAACGCTTTTTACGTCTCCCATCAAATCCAAAAGAAGGTCTATAGTATGAATTCCTTGATTGATAAGTGCACCTCCTCCATCAGCAGCTAGAGTCCCTTTCCATTTACTAGTTGAATAGTAAGCTGCGTCCCTGAACCAGTTTACATAGGCATTCCCCATGATCAATCTGCCAAATAATCCAGCATCCACAGCTTTCTTTAATTTCTGGTAATCATCGGAAAATCTATTTTGGAAAATCACTGCCAATTGAACGTTATTCTCATTGCAAACCTGAATCAATTTATCCGCTCTGGGAAGAGTGATTTCAATTGGCTTTTCTACCATAAGATGCTTTCCAGCTTTAGCAGCAGCGAGACCCGGTTCTAAATGCATTCCGCTAGGAGTACAAATACATGCAATATCAAGATTTGGCAAGTTTAAAAATTCTTCAAAATCGGATAGAACCGGTGCAGCAAACTTTTCTTTCGCTGTTTCTGCACTTTTAATATTCGGATTAAAAAGTGCCACCAATTCTGCATTCTTTAATTCCTCAATGGCTTGAGCATGCTTGATTGCGATTGATCCTGTTCCGATTATTCCTATTCCGTACTTTTTCATTATTCTAATTCCTTTAAAATTTTACCCCATACTTTTTTATCTACTGGAACCCCTTGAATCCTATTTTTCGATCTGGTATTCAATATATTTTCTCCAGGATATAGAACCTTTTGTCCCTCAAAAACCTTAGAGTTTTTTAGATTCTCAATAATATCATCACACTTTTGATCGAACCAGCTTTCCATCCCCAATTTCACGGGATCAAAACAAAGGAACACTTGTGAAACACCGATTTCAGAGCCTGACGTATTTACTTGGTGTGTGCTGTCTCCACCAGAAAGTGTAGCAGCAAGCATATTCAAAACCAAAGACAAACCAGCCCCTTTCCACATGCCGGCTGGTAAAGCCATCTCATTTTTCAAGATTGGCTCGGGATCTTTCGTGAGATTCCCTTCCTCATCAAATCCCGCAGGAAATGGAGCTTTCTTGTTTGATCTTACATAATTTTCAAGCTTCCCATAGGCAAATTGTGACATGGCCATATCCAAAACTACTGGACCATTTTTTCTTGGGATGGCTATAACTAATGGATTGTTCCCAAGAGTAGGCTCACTTCCACCCCAGGCAGGCATATTAGGTTTGGTATTTGTAAAACAAATTCCAATTTTTCCGGAATCCACAGCTTGCCAGCCAAAATTACCTGCACGCATCCAGTGATTGGTATTTTTCAATGCCACACAACCTATTCCGAACTGTTCTGAGATTTTTATGGCTCGTGACATTGCAAATTCAGCATTGAGATTTCCTACTCCAAGAAGACCATCCCAACGCTCAAAAACACCTAAGCTACTTTCCAAAATAGGTTCATTGTTAGGTTTAACATTCCCTTTTCTTATAAACTCGAGAAACTTGAGAAATTTATTTACCCCATGAGACCGAACTCCATCCAAATCCGCTTTTGCAAAAAGCTTTGCACAAACATCTGCTCTGTCTGATGAAAATCCATAAGTCTTCAGTATTGCTGCTAGATTTTGATGAATTTCAGAAAATGGAATAAGGATGTCGCTCATTATTATTTGGCAAAAAGTAATTTTAGGTACAGTTCAAGTTACTAGGGCAATCCGAATTCCCAAATGATGACTTCGAAAATTCTAAATCATAGGAATGGCTCTCTTACAAAGCTGTAAACAAATTCCCCAAGGATCTCTCAGCATCACAAGATGCGATCCATCAGGTAAGGTATCATCCGAAAACTCAGTAGCACCGGCAGCTATTAATCTAGCTTTATCCGCTTTGGGATTTTCTGAAACTAAAGCAAGATGAACTGCAAGTGGATGTAAGCCCCCAAAATCAAGCGTTTCTCCTTTGGGATTATTATAAATCTCCAGCATGACTGTGCCACTGTCATCTGCCAAAAAAGTCATATTAGGCGATTCTTCCATTTTCTTTTTAACAGTAAGTCCCAAATGCTCTTCATACCAACGAGAGACTGCTTTTGCATCTGTTACATTTATGGCAAAGTGTTCAAATTTCATAGGTTATATTTTTTCTAATTGTTTAATCCAGTAACTCCTAAATTAAGAATCATTTATGGATAAGGCTGAGATCCAAGATGAATTCAATCATTGAAAATCATTAATCTTTTAGGACTTTGGTTAAAAAATCCGCCATTAAATTGACTGTTGGCTCAAACCAAGGTTCGTATAACCAAAATGGATGTGGCGTTTCCGGAAATGTATGAACTTCAGAATAGACTCCATTTTTAGTTAACTTCTCGATTAACTCGTCCCTCCCGGCATGAAATCTAGGATATTGCGAATTGATAAATAGCATGGGAACAAAATGCGGTTCATTCAGATATAAAGGTGAAGCCAAATCCCATTTCTCAGGCTTTTGCTCATAAGTTCCTCCCAACCACTCCGATGCTACCTGTCCTTCAGCTGATTCTGGATGATGGAAAGCCAAAATCCCATCCATATCAATGATCGCTTTAACATTTGAAGATGCCTCGATTTTGGTTTCACCCTCTTGTTCTGGGGCTTTAGTCATTCCTACCAACGCTGCTAAATGCCCTCCAGCTGAGCTCCCAGAAATTGCAATTTTTGAGGAGTCAACCCCAAACCTATCGGCATTTATCTTAAGCCAGCGAATTGCTTCTTTTATATCATGAATTGCTGCGGGATATTGCGCCTCGGGAGAAAGTCTATATTCGACTACGGCAGTCACAATACCTCTTTTGGCCAACTCCATAGCCATAGGAACTTGAAGAACCTTATCTCCAGATTTCCATCCACCACCATGGATCATCAATAATCCCGGTAATTTGGAATTGGATTCTACAGGTTGAAAGACATCAATTTTCAAGGCTCGACTTCCAAGATTTTTATAAACTAATCCCAGATTTTCTATTAATCCTACCTCTTCTTTTTTATAGACAGGCTTGATTTGTGGGAAATTTTTGACATCCTTTTTCCAAGCATCGATCAAATTGAAGGAACTGTCTTTCTGATACCCAAACCAACGATTGCCGTGATAATCCGCATCTCTATTGGATCCAGAGAAAATCAGGTCATTGCTATATTTTTTCAGTTCAGCCTCCCCTAGTTGATGAGACCATTCTACTCTGGACTCAACATTAGCTCCAGGACCATAACTTCCAGACTCCCCATAAAAAACCGTCCTTTCGGCATTTTCTCTGCCCCAATTATGCCAACCCTCAGGAAGAATCTCTGAGGGCATTTCCGTATTAATGAAAACAGTTTTAGCAAAATCTCTCCAAGGCCGGCCTAAATAGACTTCGGTAACTCCTTCCTCCGCTTTTATTTTACAATCCTTGAATACATATCCATAAGACACCCATTCCGGAGTTGAAGCAGCTGTGATATAAGAGTTGGACTTAGCGAGAATTTCACAATTTTCAAAAACTGCTGTTGCTGAGCCAAAAATAAAATCGACAGTTCCTTCAATATAGCAGTTTTTATAAAGTTGCCTTGAGTTTTCTCCTGAGGCAAACATAGTGTCTTGATTTCCCAAAAAATGACAATTCTCAAAGACTAACCGATCGCCTTCTGCATGAAGGGCAACTGCCTGACCTACCTGGCCTGCAGTATTTTGGATTGTCAGATTTTTAAAGGTTAAGGAATTTCCAAGAACTTTTAAAGTGTAAGTTTCGAATGTCCCCATGTTGTCTTTTGAGGCAAAATCATCGTAAGTAATTATTGTATTTTCAGGGCTTTCTCCCAAAAAAGTCACATTCGTTACAGGGCCCTGAATAGTTAATTTTTCTTTGTAAACACCTGGTTTTATATAAACCGTCAAAGGCTTTGGAAGATATACTCTTATGGCATCTAGCGCTTCTCCAATTGTTTTGAAATGTCCAGTTCCATCTTTTGAAACGACAATATCATGCTCGATTTTACCTTTCAGCTCCTCAGAATCCAAAGGCTGAGGGTCGGAAACAAAATCTTGCGAAAAAATTGGATGATGAAAGCTAACCGATAATAGCAAGATCAAAAACAGATTTCTAATTGATTTCATCGATGAATATTTTGAGTTAATCTTCTATTCAAACCGGATTTCCAGAAAGTCACAAAATCGAAATCCTGATAAATTAATCTTTTAAAAACTTCACTAATTCAGGCAATTCTTTTTTGAGTTCCTCAATTGCTAAGTCACTCACTTTGAATGCTCCTGTCGGTGAAAGGTGCGTATTATCTTCTATTCCATCTGGGAATACAGAATAGTCTCCAGGTCGAAAATGAAGAAACAATTCCTTAGATTTTTCGACCCCAAACTGATTGATCAGATCGACGGTTTTTGCATGCAAATCAAAAAGAGGTACATCATAATCTGAGGCGACTTCTCTTACCACCTCTGAATATCGCCCATGTGTATCGATTAATTCTCCGCTATCATCAAAACTCCTTCTAGAAATCGGGGTTGCAAGAACTGCTTTCCCTCCTTTTTCACGAACTTCTTTTACAAATCGGATCAAATTATCCCGATAGGTAGAATCAGCAAAAGCATAACGATCAGCAGAGTTGATTTTTTGATCATTATGACCAAATTCTATGATCACATAATCTCCGGGGTTGAGCCTATCCATCACTACTTCCCATCTTCCTTCATCCCTAAAACTCTTGGTACTTCTCCCATTCATCGCATGATTTTCAAATCGAATTCCTTCTTTGAAATAGAGTGGAAAAACCTGTCCCCAGCCTTTTTCCGGATTACTTCCTTTATAGGGTTTGTTAGCCATGGTTGAATCTCCTACCATGAAAAAAGTAATCTCCGATACCAATAAATCTGTTCCGAAAATAGTACCACTGAAAAGTGTAATCATCGAAAAAAATACGAATAAACTTTTCATCTTATTTAATCTTTACTGCATCTTGAGAAACTCCATTCCCTCTACTGATCTTATTCGGATCTTTAAAATCTTCCTTATCCAGTTCAATATCTTTTGAGTTTCCAAGAATTCTCACGGCAGCTTTCCCATTCTCCTCAAAACTAAAATTACTTACTTTCACTTGCTGGCTATTATAAATTGTAAGTGGAAATTCATTTGTTCCAGAAACTTTCACATTAATCAACTCAAGTCCTTCTGCGTCTATCATAGTAATCCCTTGTTTTGCATCCAATACTGCATTTTCTAATTTCACATTTTGAAGCTTCATTTCTGGCAATCCCATGAAAAATGCCGAAATACCAGATCCCGATGCATAAATATTTTTCATAGAGATATTCCTGAAAGATGGTGTTTCTTCTGTCACCGGAATTAGATCTTCATTTCTTGCTTCATCTTCTGCACTTTGATCATCTTCCAATATTGGACTATTCCCACTATAAAATAAATTAAATCGAATTGCCTCAGCAGGGATATCGATCATATGAATATTTGAAATCCAAATATTCTCTACAATCCCCCCTCTCCCACGGGTACTTTTGAATCGTAATCCAACGTCGGTACCAATAAAGGTACATTCTGAAACATGTACATTTCTTACGCCTCCAGACATTTCACTTCCAACTGTAAATCCACCGTGACCATGGTAAACAATATTATTTTTTACAATTACATTCTCAGTTGGAACTCCTCTGTCACGGCCATCTTTATCTTTTCCTGATTTAAAGCAAATAGCATCATCTCCCACATCGAAGGTATTATTGTAAATCAATACATTCTTACAGGACTCAAGATCCAAACCATCACCATTCTGAGAATACCAAGGGTTGCGGATATTTAAGTTTCGAATGATCACATCCTCACTCATCAAAGGATGAATATTCCATGCTGGCGAATTTTGAAAAGTTGGCCCATCTAACAATACTCTTTTGCTCTCTCGAATACTCACCATGACAGGACGAAGGAAATCCTTCATTTTTTCAAGTTCTGCCCGATCTTTTGTATCCGGTACATTAAAACTGCTACTTGCATTGTATCCATCCAAAGAAGCCTGCGATGGAAACCAAATCTGCCCTTTTTCATCCAAAACGCCACCTGTTTTTAAAAGTGATTTCCATTGGGTGTCTGTCATTTTACTTTTCTTGACAAATCTCCAAGCTTCGCCACTTCCATCAATTGTCCCTTTGCCTGTAATTGCTATATTTTCTACTTGAAACGCATTGATTGGGGAAAGGCAACGAACTGTATTTAATCCCTCGAAACTCGTTTCAACCAATGGGTAATCATCTTTGTCTTTGCTAAAAATAATCAAAGCACCATCTTCTAAGTGAAGGTTTACATTGCTTAAAAGAGTAATTGGTCCGGTCATCCATATTCCTCGAGGCACAGTCACTTTGCCACCACCTTTTGAGTTTACTTCTTCGATAGCTGCTTTAAAGGCTTGAGAATTTTTTGTCAATCCATCTCCAATTGCACCAAATTCAATTATATTTTTTTCAAAAGCTGGGAAGCTTGTCTCTTGCACCATTGGCATATCAAATTCAATCCCTTCATAGATAGATTTTATTGATTCTTGTGAAAATGCTCCAGTCCAATAGACAAGGAAAAGAATGGAAAAGAATGATTTCAGAAAGTACTGTTTCATTTTAGGGGTTCCTGTTAGTTTAGTTTGAGACATTAGATATATCCAGTTCCCAAGCTTGAATTCAATATTTTTAAGAAAAAATAATATCCAATTTTCATCAAATATTCAATCCCAAAAGAATCAGAGATAGAAATATTATTCATTTAAAAGCTGGAATATAAATCTTCATTTATAAAAAGAAAGTTGAATTTAAGACAATCGATTGCATAATAATAAATATTTAGCTAAATAAATACTGAATATGGAGAGGATTAAAAATGAGCAATTGACATGAAATTGAAAGAATACTTGGATATATGTACAAAAAGTTTGGATTTCAGGTCCATCTAAAAAACCTATTTTTTTCTATATATTGTGCAAACGATTACACATTATCAATCATGACAAATTCTATAAAAACCAGATATTCTTCCCATCCAGAAGACTTCAAAAAATATCAAACTTCCGAAATCCGCGAGAAATTTTTAATTGAGGATTTATTCATTTCTGATAAAATCAGTGGGGTCTATTCGATGGAAGATCGCCTTATGATTGGCGGAATTCATCCTGTTAATTCCCCTCTTGAACTTAAATCTGTAGATCAGCTAAAAGCTGAAAATTTTTTGGATCGAAGAGAAATAGGAATTATTAATATTGGATCAAACACCATTATAGAAGTGGGAGATGAAACCATAGAACTTGGTCATAGGGAAGCATTATATATTGGAAGAGGAATAAAGAAAGTTGTTTTTCACCCATCCAAGACAGGATCAACTTTTCTTTATTTTAATTCCGCCCCAGCTCACAAAACATACCCTACCAAAAAAATAACCCGCAAAGATGCGGAAGTTGTTACACTAGGATCTTTAGAAAATTCCAATCACCGAACAATTTACAAACTACTGGTCAACTCGGTAGTAAAAACCTGTCAACTCCAAATGGGTATGACTGAATTAAAGCCTGGATCGGTATGGAATACTATGCCGGCACATACCCATGACAGGCGTATGGAAGCTTATTTCTATTTTGACTTGAAAGAAGAAAATGTAGTTTCTCATTACATGGGTCAACCTGAAGAAACTAGGCATATTTGGATAAAAAATCACCAAGCAGTCATCTCACCGGTTTGGTCAATCCACAGTGGTGCCGGCACTTCCAATTATACATTTATTTGGGGGATGGCCGGGGAAAATTTGGATTATGGTGACATGGACACAGTAAAACCTTCAGAATTAAAGTAAGGATGAAGGTGAATTTTGATCTGACTGGAAAAACTGCCTTAGTTACTGGTGCTACCCATGGGCTAGGAATGGCCATGGCAAAAGCTTTAGCGATGCAAGGTGCAACTTTAGTAGTCAATGGACATACTCCCTCCAAAATGGAAAAAGCATTAAAGGAATATGAAGCGTCAGGAGTTTTGGTACACCCTTTTCTTTTTAATGTGTCAGATGAGCAGGAAGTACAGGATTCTATTTCAAAAATTGAAATGGAAATTGCACCCATTGATATTTTGGTAAACAATGCTGGAATGATTCAGAGGACTCCTGCTTTGGAAATGTCACCCAGTGATTTTAGGAAAATAATAGACATTGATCTCACTTCACCATTTATAGTCTCGCAGAGAGTTGCCAACTCGATGATTAAGAGGAGTGTTGGAGGGAAAATAATCAATATTTGTTCTATGATGAGTGAGCTAGGTAGGGATACAGTCAGTGCATATGCTGCAGCAAAGGGAGGCTTGAAAATGTTGACACGAAATTTGGCTACGGAATGGGCTAAATATAATATTCAAGTAAATGGAATTGGGCCTGGATATTTTGCCACAGAGCAAACAGCTCCAATACGAGTGGAAGGAAATCCTTTCAACGATTTTATAATTAATCGCACGCCAGCTGGAAGATGGGGAAACCCAGAAGACTTGGGAGGAGCAGTCGTGTTCTTGGCTAGTGATGCCAGCAACTATGTCAATGGACAAATCATCTATGTAGATGGTGGGATACTGGCTACTATAGGAAAACCACATGGAGAATAATTCATCAATTGGAAAGCCATAGATTATGAAGAAGGAAAAAGCCACTATTCATGATATTGCAGAGAAGTTAAACGTAACTGCCAGTACAGTTTCCAGAGCTTTAAATGATAATCCAAGGATTTCTGAAGCAACCAAGAAGAAAGTATTAAAGGTTGCAAAACAACTAAACTATCAGCCAAACCATATTGCTTCAGCACTTAGAAGTGGGAAAAGCAGATTGATTGGGGTAATTGTACCTACAGCAAATAGAAATTTCTTCTCTTCTGTGATCAGAGGAATTGAGGAAATAGCCACCAACCTCAACTATAGAATTGTCATTTCTCAATCCTATGATGAATTTGAAAAGGAAGTTCAAAATGTAGAAGCGTTATTAAATGCGCAAGTAGATGGGGTTATCGCATCGATTGGTAAAACCACAGAAAATATTGAGCATTTTGAGAAAATAATGAAAAAAGGAATACCATTGGTTCTTTTCGATCGGGTTTCAAATGATTTGGAGGTAAGCCAAGTGGTTATTGATGATTTTTTGGGAGCTTATCAAACGGTTGATCATTTAATAAAAAATGGAGCCAAAAGAATTATTCATTTTTCCAGCTCTCAAAGAATCAACATCTACAAAGAACGAAAAAGAGGGTATGAGGAAGCATTGAAAGATAATGGGATCGAAGTAGACCCTGCCCTTATATTATACAGCAATATGCAATTAGAAGACGGAAGGAAATTGATTGAAGACCTCTTAAAAAAAGATGTAAAATTCGATGCTGTTTTTTCAGCCTCAGATTATGCCATCATGGGTGCTATGCAAGTCTTGAAAGAGCATGGATATAAAATCCCCCAACAGATAAAATTGGCAGGCTTTGGGAATGAACCTTTCACTTCTTTTACAGAACCTACAATTACTACAGTAGATCAAAAAAGCATACCTATGGGAAAAATCACTGCTGAAACATTTTTCGAATTATTAAATGATAAAAAAACTGATCCAATGGCTAAAAAAACCATTTTAAAACCTGAATTAATTATTAGAGGGTCTTCTCAAAAAAATTAAACCATTACCTTATTTGTTTCAGAAAAAAGATAATAATCTCTATTTATACTTTAAAATATTTTTTTTACTCTATTAACCAGAAACTTACTATGAAATCACTATCAAAATCAGAAGTCCAAATAAAAGAAAGACCCGTAAAAATCCTGCAGTTTGGAAATGGGAATTTCCTTCGTGGTTTTACTGATTTTATGATAGAAGAAGCAAATGAGAAAGGTGTTTTCGACGGAAATATTCAAGTAGTTCAAGTGCATTCACAAATCGCTGACCCAAAAATGATTCAGCAAGACTGCCTTTTCCACGTTTTAATAAGAGGTTTAAAAGATGGAAAAAGAATTGATGAAGCAAAACTGATCACTTCCATTTCTGGAATTAGCAACCCCAATGAAGATTATCAATCCTATCTAAAACTTGGTGAGAATCCTGATTTAAGATTTATTATTTCAAACACCACCGAATCGGGTATTCAGTTTGATCCTACCGATATAGATCCCAATAGGCTTCCAGATTCCTTCCCGGCTAAAGTTGCGGCATTGCTTTTCCATAGATTTCAGCATTTCAATGGAGATCCTTCCAAAGGACTGATTTTTATTCCATGTGAGTTGATAGAAAATAATGGAGGAAGCTTAAAAGACTGTATTGATCGCTATGCAACACTCTGGAAACTGCCTTATTCATTTACCGAATGGCTTTATTCTTCCTGTATCTTCTGTAATACATTAGTTGATAGAATTGTCCCAGGATACCCAAAAGACTCGATTGATGAGATCCAAAAAAAGATTGGTTTCGAAGATAAACTTGCTGTCATGGCTGAGCCATTTCATCTTTGGGTAATAGAAGGCCCTGATCTTGTCAAAGAGGAGTTTCCGTTAAATTTAGCTGGCTTAGATGTAAAATTTGTTAAAGACCTAACTCCTTTCCGAACAAGAAAAGTAAGAATCTTAAATGGCGGACATACTTCTATGGTACCTTATGCCTATTTAATGGGAATTAGAACCGTTAGAGAAGCGGTGGAAGATGAGCTAATTGGAAATTTTATGAGAGAAGTAATCTTCGATGAAATTATCCCATCGCTTGATATGCCTGAGGAGGAATTAATTCAATTTGCGAAGGATGTTTTAGAGAGATTTGCCAATCCATTTATCCATCATGAGTTGATTTCCATTGCTTTAAATTCCATTTCTAAATTTAAAGTCAGAGTATTACCCTCCTTGCTAGAATACAAACATAAAAAGGGGACTTGGCCTCCACTTTTAGTGAAGTCATTGGCTGCGCTTTTAGTGTTTTATAAAGGAGAGTTCAAGGGAAAAAATATTCCTTTAAAAGATGATCCAAAAATCCTGGAAAACTTTAAAGACGCATGGCAATTATCTTCCGTAGAGGAGACCGTAGATCAATTACTTTCAACCTCTGAATATTGGGGTAAAGACTTGAGTAAACTTGACGGGCTTTCTGAATTAGTTGCCAAAGAAGCTAAAATCATCCTTGCTCTTTGATCCAGACTCTTGGATCCTGTCTCAATAGGCGCACAATAGTGGCATATAGCATGGGGTTATAATCGAAAAACTCATGTGGCCTTTCGAAAAAATTCTCGAGAGCTACTGCAAAAAACTCATGTTCATTTATTCCTCCGGCTTTTCTAAAAAAAGTGGTAGAATTTGAAATTAGTTTTTTT
Source organism: Algoriphagus sp. (assembly GCF_024642405.1). Lineage (GTDB taxonomy): Bacteria > Bacteroidota > Bacteroidia > Cytophagales > Cyclobacteriaceae > Algoriphagus. The sequence goes on from NZ_JAHEBC010000039.1 coordinate 12,490, forward strand.
AGTTCTTGTTTGGCGAGTACACTATATTCTTTGAAAGCCACCGGGTCTAAAAAATTATTTTCTGCATTACTTTTAATCAGATTTTCTAATTGAAGAGCATGGGCTATCTCATGGACACCCAGATTCACTCCATCATGATCATCAGAAAATCCATCCAAAAAGCAATTCCAAGAAACAACAATGATTCCGAGTTTTGGATTAACTTCCCCCCTATGGTAAGTCTTTGAAATTGTACTATAATATGCGTTGGGATAGACTAGAATTCTTTTGAAATGGGGAAGCCTAATTTTTTTCCAACCAAAAGTCACCATGACGATAGTAGCTCCTATGAGAATTTCCATTTCTTGGCTCACGATATGAATCCCACCTCTTCCGATAAATTCTTTAGTAGTGAGAATCATTTCAAGCTTTTCACAAAATTCTCTTTTATGTCTGTTAGAAAGTCTACTGAAAAAAGAAAACTTCCTTTCCAAAATTTCTAAATCTGATTTATCAAGTTTTCGTTTGAAAACCTTAAACCTAAGCTCTTCTAATATCCATAGTGCACTTCTAAAACTATATATCATTTCCGAATCAAAAAAATGGCAGAAACCTAAAGGTAACTGCCAAATTAATTATTCACAATAGAAATTATCTCGCATAATTCACTGCTCTCATTTCACGGATCACAGTGATTTTAATCTGCCCTGGGTATTGCATTTCCTTTTCGATTTTCTGAGAAATATCAAATGAAAGTTTGCCTGCTGTAGAATCATCAACATTGTCTGCATCCACTAAAACTCGTAACTCTCTTCCAGCCTGCATTGCAAAACATTTATTCACTCCTTCGAAACTCAAAGCTAACTCTTCAAGCTCCTTCAATCGCTTGATATAGCTATCCATCACTTCTCTTCTTGCTCCAGGTCTTGCACCTGAAATCGCATCTGAAGCCTGAACTATTGGAGAGATCATAGAAGTCATCTCAATCTCATCATGGTGAGCTCCGATAGCGTTGCAAATTTCCGGATGTTCTTTATAACGCTTGGCAAGCTCCATCCCCAATACAGCGTGTGGAAGTTCTTGCTCTTCCGGCCAAACTTTCCCTATATCATGAAGTAAGCCTGCTCGTTTCGCCATCTTCGCATTTAAACCCATTTCGGCGGCCATCGTTGCTGATAGCTTTGCTACCTCTCTGGAATGCTGAAGAAGGTTCTGTCCATATGAGGATCTAAATCTCATTCTACCGACCATTCGGATCAATTCCGGATGAAGGCCATGAATCCCTAAGTCAATACAAGTTCTTTCTCCTATTTCGACAATTTCTTCTTCTATATTTTTCTCGGTTTTGGCAACTACCTCTTCGATTCTAGCAGGGTGAATTCTACCATCCTGTACCAATCTATGAAGAGATAATTTTGCGATTTCTCTTCGAACTGGATCAAAACCAGAAATGATGATCGCTTCGGGCGTATCATCTACTACAATTTCAACTCCTGTCGCTGCTTCCAAAGCTCGAATATTTCTTCCTTCTCTACCGATGATTTTACCTTTGATATCATCACTTTCTATATTAAATACAGAAACACAATTTTCAACGGCATGCTCAGTTGCAGTTCTCTGAATAGTATCCAATACGATCTTTTTTGCTTGTTTGGTAGCTGTAAGTTTAGCTTCATCCAAGATGTCTTTGATCTGAGATGAAGCTCTGGATTGAGCTTCTTCAGTAAGCATAGTGACCAATTGTTCTCTTGCTTCTTCCCGAGTTAATGCAGCCACTTTTTCCAAATCTGCAATTCTCTGATTTGTCACTTTCTCAAGCTCTTCTTTCTTGACTTGAACAGCATGAAGTTGAGCGCTTAAAACTTCCTTTTTACTATCTAGCTCTGCCTCTTTTCTTTTGACTTGTTCAAGCTCTTTAGAAACCTGCTGTTCTCTTTGTTTAACTTTGTTTTCATTGGTGATGATAATATTTTTCTTATTACTCATCTCCTCATCGAAATCAGACTTTAGCTTCAAATACTTTTCTTTCGCTTCTAAGATTCTGTCTTTTTTAATGGATTCGGCATTGATTTCTGCCTCACGGAGCATGGATTTAATCCGTTCTTTTGTCTCTTCTTCGAGTTTTTGGTTTTTATTCTTAATTAACAAACCCGCTATTGCGGCTCCAACGCCAATCCCTACCAGGGCGGCCAGGATTATGTATACTATCTCTCCCATAGGTTATTTTATATATAAATTTCACCTGAGGAAAATCTAAAAGTTCCTGAAATAAGTGGATAAGAAATAATTACAATGCTTTAGAAAGTAATGAGTTCAATTGGGCTAAACTTTTGTTAATATGTTCACTATCTTCTGCATTTACTTCGTTGGTTTCCAATGACTCTACCATACAGTCAAAAGCAACCATTGCTAGCAAATCCTGATTATCGTCCAATCCAAACTCCTCTTTATACCTTCTCAATTTTTCATTAATCAACTTGCCTGCATGCCTAATCTTGGCTTCATCCTCGATTTTGACGCGCATAGGATACTCTCTATCCCCTATTTTTACTTTAATGGCAAGTGTCTCCATATCACTCGGATAAGTAGGTGATTAAATGGTCGATTTCTTGTATATAATTATTGATTAATTCACTCATTTCGGTGGAATCTCCAGAATTCTCCGGTCGGCTGTCCACAATGTTACTAATTTTAATCTTATTTTTAAAATGTTCGATTTCCTGCTCTTTTTTACCTAATTCGGCTTCCATTTCAGTCACTTTTGACTTCAATTCATCATTTTCTTCACTCAAATGAAGTAATTTCTTACTGGCTTGATGGACCAGTTTTTCCAATTTTTGCAGTTCGTCGTGGATCATTTTCTAAGTACGGATCAATGCACCTACTTCTTTTTCAAAGGCTTGAATCAATTTACTCATTGTTTTGTCAATTACCTTATCGGTCAGGGTATTTTCCTGATCTTGTAAGTGAAAACTTAATGCATAAGCCTTTTTACCTGCATCGATTTTGTCACCTTGGTACACATCAAAAACGCCAATTCTTCTTAATAATTTTCCTCCAAACTTAATTCCTACAGATTTTACCTGATCAAAAGTCACAGATTTATCAATTACCAATGATAAATCCCGTCTTACTTCCGGGAATTTGGAGATTTCCTGGTAGCGAGTAAGACCACTTGCTTTCTTACACAATAAATTCCAATCCAATTCAGCAAAGAATACTTCCTGCCTTACTTCAGCAAGCTTCAAAATTTTATCGTCCAATAAACCTATCGTTCCGATTTCTCTTTGACCGAGCATTAGTTTTAAGCCATATGTAAATGGAGCTGACTCCACCATGCTAATATCCCCTACATTAATGTTTAATTTCTCAAGGAGCTTTTCTACTGTGGAATATAAATCTGCAAAAGTGAATGGCCTTGCTGGTTCCAACCAACTTTCGGATGATCTGCTACCTGAAAGGAAAATAGCCAATCTTCTTCCTTCTTGATAACCCTCCTCCGTTTTATGATAGACTGTGCCAAATTCAAAAGTTTTTAAATCAGTCTGTCTTCTGTTAATGTTTCTTGCCAAAACTTCCAATCCTGTAAACAGCAAAGTTTGACGCATCACCCCTAAGTCCTCACTAAGCTTGTTATAAATTTCCACGCTTTTTGAGGAATCCAAATAACCTGACTTTTCTGCATAGGTAGGTTTCGTCAAACTGTTGGTGATCATCTCAAAATATCCCTGAGCAGAAAGGATTTCCGTCATTCGATATTGAAGCTTGTTTAAGTCTTTAACCGGATGTTCTGCCAGATAATCAGTTTTAAGATTTTCAGAAAGCAATACCTGGTGGAAACCATGAATCCTCAATATTTCTTCAATAATATCCGCTTCACGAGTTACATCGACGCGATAGGGTTTTGCAATAGCGGTAAAACCAACTTCCGTTTCATTTTCTACACTGATCTCCAGACTTTCCAGAATTGATTTCACCTCAGCCGGCTCGATTTTCTTCCCTATCAGTCTGTTTACATGGCCATATTCAACATCAATCACAAAGTCTTGAACCGGATCCGGATATACATCAATGATCCCAGACGCTACTTTCCCCCCAGCAATTTCCTGAAGCAATTTAACTGCTTGCTTTAACGCGTAAACAGGCATATTGGGATCTGTTCCTCTTTCGAATCTGAAAGAAGCATCAGTCTTCAATCCATGAAATTGGCTTCCTTTACGGATAATATCAGGGGAGAAATAGGCAGACTCAAGGAAAATTGAAGTGGTTTCATCAGAAACTCCTGAACCTTCCCCACCAAAAATTCCAGCAATGCAAAGTCCCCCTTTTGGATCCTTGATCATCAATTCCTCACCTGAAAGCTTTCTTTCTTTCTCATCCAGTGTGATGAATTTTGTGTCTTTAGGAAGTTTTCCAACGATGATTTTTCCTTCGAAAATCTTATCGGCATCAAAAGCATGCAATGGCTGACCCAAATCATGTAAAATGAAATTGGTGATATCCACTACATTATTGATTGGTTCCAGATCTAGAGATCTTAAGAAATTTTGAAGCCATTGTGGTGATGGAGCTATTTTCAAATCTGTAACTACCACCCCAGCATATCTTGGGCAATCTGCTGAGTTTTCTACCTCCACTGTAACCTTCGGCCCAGAAGCTTCAACTGTGAGTTCAATTTCGGCAGGCATTTGAATTTCTCTGCCTAGCAAAGCCTTTAAATCTCTTGCAACTCCCAAATGAGAAGCTGCGTCTGCTCTGTTTGGAGTCAATCCAATTTCAAGAACTTGATCTTGAGAGATTTCTATGTATTCAGAAGCTGGAGTTCCGTTTGGGAGTTGGGTATCCAAAACCATAATCCCTGCATGACTTGTACCAAGCCCCAATTCATCTTCTGCACAAATCATCCCCTCAGAAACTTGCCCTCTGATTTTAGCTTTTTTTAGTGTAAATGGATCTCCTGAAGTTGGATAAATAGTTGCTCCAACTTTGGCTACCAAAACTTTTTGACCTTTTGCCACATTCGGAGCTCCACAAACAATCTGAGAGGGACTTTCCTCGCCAATATCAACCGTAGTCAAGCTTAATTTATCCGCATCGGGATGCTTTTCACAAGTCAATACTTCTCCTATTACTACTCCTTCCAGTGCCCCTTTAATAGACTCAAATGCCTCTATTCCCTCTACTTCCAAACCGGATCTAGTTAATAAAGCGGCAATTTCATCGGGACTTTCATTTAAGTTTAGATGAGCTTTGAGTCTGTTTATTGATATTTTCATGAATATTTTCCTGTTGCGATCGAATTCAAGATTCGATTGGATAAACAAAAAGGGTTCGAAAACCCCAAATTGATTAGAATAAGCTACAAATTTAAGAGAATTGCGGTAGGCTAAAAGGCTATTTATCGTAATTTTTCTCTCCTACTGGAATTGCGATTTCCATGATGTTCTCTTTCGGAGGAATAGGACAGGCATAATCCGGATTATAAGCACAATAAGGATTGTAAGCTAAGTTAAAATCCAAAGTAATACTGGTTTTGCCATCTTGCCTTGCATTGATATATCTTCCCCCTCCATAAGTTTCAAGTCCACTGGTTTCATCGGCAAAAGCCAAGAAGAAATTTCTTTTATCGGGTTCATCCATAGACTGCATCAATAAAAGTCTTTGTGGTTTTCCAGACAGCTCAAATTCCGCCCAAGAATGTTCAATATATCGTTCTTTAGAGCCATCTGTCAATGGAACTTCCCTCACCTTTCTGTTTTCTACTGGCACCATCAAAGCTTTGACTTTGTAAGCTGCGTCAATGGGGTAAAAATTTAAGGTCTTGAAATTTTGCTTTTGCTCTTCGGATAAAGGCGAATCAATATTGAAGCGAATGTATTTAAACTGCCTTTCCCTCTCAGCTTCGATTTTTTCAATATAGGCTTCCGGGCTTTCAGTCCCAGTCAAGGTGTAAGCAACGGCGGCGATTACCACTGCCACCACAAATAGCATTAGAATATTTTTTGGTTTCATTTGTTTAAATCTGTCTTTGAAACGTCACATGCCTTCTTTCTCTGCGACAAGGAACCTCACAATGATTATAACCATTCCTTTTTGTGAAGGTTGGTTCATGCTGGATTATTCGATTAGATCATTCCTTCATCGGCGAAGCTAAAGTAGCCAACATCTGTAAAAATAACATGATCAAGTACCGGTAAATCCAATTCTCTTCCCACTTTAACCATTCTTTCTGTCAATCGTTTGTCTTGTTCCGAGGGCTTCAGGTTTCCGCTAGGGTGATTATGAACCAAAATCATTGATTGGGCAAGATGCTCTAAGGCCGCTTTAAAAACTAATTTTGTGTCCACCACTGTACCGGCTGTACCTCCTTGTGAAATCAAATGCTTTTTTATTACTTGATTGGATCTACTTAGTAGGATTAAGTAAAAATATTCAATCTGCTCATCTTGGAGTTCTGGCTTCATCAACTCATAAATATGCTGGGAGCAAGTTATCTTAGGCTTTAAAATAGGCTCTGAGTCCTTCCTTCTTCTTCCTAATTCTAGGGCCGCAATAATGGATATAGCCTTGGCTTCTCCGATTCCCTTAAATTTCTTGAGATCTTGAATAGTTAATCTTGCCAAAGAATAAAGATCATAATTGACTGCTGAAAGAATATGTCTTGATAAATCTACGGCACTCATGGAGGGAGTTCCGGAACCTATCAGTATCGCAATCAATTCCGCATCGGATAAGGCTGACTTCCCTTTTAGTAAAAGCTTTTCTCTTGGCCTATCCTCTTCTGCCAATTGAGAAATTTTAATTGAAGTATTATTTTCCATGTCAACGGATAAAAAAGTTCAACTAAAAATACTAACTTAAAGCCAATAAAAAAACCCTGACAAGCAGGGTTTCAAATAAAGATTAAATCTTTAAGGATTAACCAAGTGCGCTAACGAATTTGGCCAATCTTGATTTCTTGTTATTAGCGTTGTTTTTGTGAATCACATTTTTCTTCGCCAATTTATCCAACATAGAAACTACTTTTTTGTAAAGCTCAGTAGCTTCAACTTTGTCAGTAGTAGCTTTCAATCTTTTGATGAAAGTTCTGGTTGTTTTGGCTTGGTATCTGTTTCTCAAACGCTTTGCTTCGTTTGCACGAATTCTTTTAAGTGCTGATTTGTGATTTGCCATATCTTGTTATTAAATAAATTCTTTACGTCCCCTATTCCGAATTGGAGTGCAAATTTATTGGAAATAATTCACACTGCCAATTTATTTCTAAGATTACTCTGAAAAAGACTTTATTACCAAAACAGTAAAATTGCACTTTTTCAACTATTCAGGCACAAAGATAGGTTTTTTCCTAAGATTTCACAGTGAAAAATATTAACATTTTTAGTTATGGCTTTGCGATTTATTCTTGTTATTTCTCAAATATTTTATTTTTCTACCCCAAATAAATGGGGCTTTTATGCTCATTCTTTGATCAATAGGATTGCTGTTTATTCTTTACCGCCAGAACTCATCGGGTTTTATAAACCTCATATTCAATTTATTACAGAGAAAGCAACCAACCCAGAC
>NZ_JAHEBC010000039.1:20041-21483 GCF_024642405.1 Algoriphagus sp.
AAAAACATTACATCGACCTGGATGAATACGGTGAAAATTGGTCGGAAATTCTTCCTGAGTTTTGGTTTGATGCCGTAGAAAAATTTTCTGAAGACAGTTTAAGGTCCAAGGGAATCGGGCCATGGTCTGCTTATTTGACCTTCCTGAATCTCACAAAAGCATTCGAAGAAAAAAACACTGATGCGATTTTAAAATTGTCTGCTGACCTTGGTCATTATCTAGCTGATCTGAATGTGCCCTTGCATACTACCAAGAATTACAATGGACAACTAACCGGACAAGAAGGAATCCACGGTTTTTGGGAAAGTCGAATCCCTGAACTTCAAGCCTCAGACTATCAACTTTGGGTTGGGAAGGCTGAATATGTTGAAAAACCCCAAAGAGCTATTTGGGAGGCAGTGGGAAGAGCCCATTCTCAAGTAGACTCTGTTTTACAATTTGAAAAGATTTTAACAAGCAATTTTTCCCAAGATCAGAAATACAGTTTTGAAGAAAGAAACAGTCTGACTGTAAGAGTTTATTCAAAAGAATTTACTGAAACTTATGCGCAAGCGCTAGATCATCAAGTAGAACGGCAAATGAAAAACTCCATCAAAATGATAGCCGATTTTTGGTTCACAGCATGGGTCAACGCCGGACAGCCAGAATTAGGAAATTCGAATTTGGTTAAGCTAGAGGAAGAAGAATTTACGAGAAAGCAAGAATTGAAGGTAAGGGAACATTGAAAGTCAGAAGGTAGTTTTCAGTCGGAGTGGGCAGGCTCAGTAGATAGTGTACAGTCTCAGTAAACAGTGTGTCAGTCTCAAAAGGTAGTAATACAAATGGTGGGCAACAATAGTAAGAACTTAAGTGAATACGAAAAAAAATAGATCTAAATCAAATGGACTACAAACAACTTTTAGCATTCAAAAAAGGATTTGAATTATCCATGAGCATTTTTCAAGTTTCAAAGCAATTTCCAAAAGAAGAAAAATATTCTTTGACAGATCAGATTAGAAGATCAAGCAGATCTGTTTGTGCCTGCATAGCCGAATCTTACAGGAAACGAATATATCCAGCTCATTTTAAATCAAAACTTAGCGATGCTGATATGGAAAATAGTGAGACAAGTGTCTGGCTGGACTTCGCTCATGCTTGTGAATACATAAATAATGAAACCTATTTGGAACTTATTCTAAAATCAGAAGAGGTAGGCAAACTAATTAACTTTATGATTCTCAACCCCCATAAATTTGGTTCAATGAAGTGATGAGTAAACTTTTAGGTTACTGAGTCAATTTCTGCGACTGCCCACTGAAACTGCCTACTGCAATTATTCATTAGAATTTAAATAGGTATTAATAGCCCTCCCAATTCTCCTAAACGTATCCTTAAATACCTCCTCATTTTCCTCCAAAAGGGTCACTCGAAAACCTCTCAAATCTGAACAGAAAGAAGAAATC
>NZ_JAHEBC010000251.1 GCF_024642405.1 Algoriphagus sp.
TCCAAGTCAGAAATATATAACAGTACAGACTGTGGTTAGAATCTTGAAACAATTCTCAGAGATTGATCAGTTTAAAGTGATACAGACAGGGGTAAATGATTTTATTCTGGAATACGTATCGCCAAAAAGCCAAGTAGATATTCGTGAACAAGCGATAAAAGAACAATTTGAGGAGGTCTTTGGAGAAAAATTAAATTTCAGATTCGAAAAATTGGAAGTAATGCCAAAAGCTAAATCGGGGAAATTTCAACTGATTGAAAACAGATACAATACCATTTAATAGGAGATGAATCTTTTCAAGAAATTAAAACCATATCAAGTTGATTTATTGCTTTTTGGACTTGACAAATCTGATAAGGTTTTGGTACCGGAATTTAAGTTAGAATATCCGATTACTTTTGATGATAAAACCTCAACTTTTTTGGTTAAAGATGGAGAAGTCCTCATTCACAAAAGTAAAATTTTCAAGAAGAGCCTCTTGCTTTCAAGCTTTGGCTTTAAACAGCCATTAATGACCATAGGAGATGCTTTTACCAATGATGAATACAGAGGAAAAGGGATTTATCCTGCGGTATTGGAAAGAATTGTTTCGAAACATTTAAAAGATTCGTCACTCTATTTATTAGTAAGCCCAGAGAATATACCTTCTATCAGGGGAATTGAGAAAGCGGGCTTTTCAAAAGTAGCAAACCTGAAATGTTTGAAAATCGGACCGATATATCTTAATAAAAAATTAGTCAGGTTTGATTAAACAAATTAAACTCAAAGCTTTTTCCTCCTTGAAAGAGCTGAAAGCTGAAAATTTTTTGAAATACGATTATTCAACGAATGGTTCTATTCATGAAATTGACATTCAGGCTTTCCAAGCTTTCAAAATAGAAAGTGTTTTATTGGAAATTAAATTGAATGAAATCCCTAAATTTTGGCGAGGGGCTGATTATAAATGGCATCCATTGTTGCTAACGAATCAAGTTGCAAATTACCATAGTCCTAAACTATTAAAAGTATCCTCGGGTGATTATTTGCTAGGAATGGATTCTAAAGGTTGTTGGGAATGGGATGCAATAAATAAGGTATTGAACTGGTATTTGATTCACCCAGATTTGAATCCGACTTTCCAATATAATAAAGATGACAAAAGGGACTGGATAAAGGAAATATCAGTTGGCTCATCTTGGTCAATGAAACTAAGATTATTTTCAGGGAAGGGGCCCATACCTGAGTTGGCAAGAACACCTTTAGGCTTTATACCTACGGTAAGTTTTACAGATCACTGTGATTTTGATACTCCGAGATTACTGAAATGCCAACGGGTTTTCTTCAAAAAAGCAGGAATAAAAACTACTAAGGGCTTTTTTACTCACACTTTTAGTCACAAAGGGGAGTATGCTGCTTTAGATCAGGAATCTATGAAATCTGAATTCCAATCCTGGGAGGAAGATGGACATGAATTGGCTTATCATGCACTCAGTAGATCCTTCCGTGAAGAAAGTTGGAAAGAGTTTCAAAACTTAAAAAGTCCACCAGATCTTCAGCCTATAAAGACTTATATAGATCATGGTTTTTTGCCATATAATTATACCAAGCAAGGTTCCGATAATTATTTGAAATGGTATAGGCATATGAATGACTGTGGCGTTAAATTAATTTGGAATTATTTGGATGTGATGGAAGGTACAGCCTTGACAAATAATCAATTAAACCCATTTGATTCAAGTATTAAGTCTATTTCAGAATCCCTAGAATACCATAAAAAAGAAGGATTACCGGTAGACAAAGATAGAAACACCAAAACTTGGTTAAGCTTTGGGACTAGTGAAGATTTTGATAAGGCTGTCAAGAATCTGTCTGGAAATGTTATAAGATTGAAGAAATCATCTGATTTTTTTATTCCAACACTAAAGGCCTTAGGAAAGACAACCATTGCTGCTTTAAATCCCGAGATATGGATCAAAAATTTGTTTAAAAAGGAAGAACCTTTCCATTTTGCAAGATTTACTCCAGTGTTTTTCCGAGCAATTGATCAGATTGAGACAGACATTCAAGTATTTCAAACCGTCTCAGTGAAAGATTTTGACTCCGTTTTTTCTAATATTTCCCTGAATAAACTTTTGGATGAATGCGGTTTGATGATAGCTCATACCTATTTTGCCTATTTAGGAGGTAACCATCCCGGTAGGTTGTTTGAAGATGAAACCGGCAAAATCAGATTAGGTGCAGAGACTAGTTTGTCTAATCTGGGAAATTTAATTCAGCAGGAAAAAGTTTGGAATCCTACAGCATTTGAATTGATGGAATATCATTCAAAACTTTTTGAGGCAAAAATTTTGTACGAAAATGGAAAATTAATTTATGAAAATGCCCCAGGTCCTTTACGTTGGATTAACTAAAACCCAAAAGTGAAGATTCTTTATTTCTATCAGTACTACTCTACTCCCAAAGGCTCATGGGGTACTCGGGTTCACGAGTTCGCTTCCGAATGGGTAAAACAAGGGCATCAAGTACAAGTAGTTACTTCTATTTATTCTAAGTCGGATTTAAAGGCTGAGAAGTTTATTGAGAATCAAAAATTTGAGGGTGTGGATGTAACCATCATTAATGTTAGGATAGACAATAAACAAGCTTTCCTTAAAAGGATTTATACCTTTTTAGCATATGCATTTTTTTCTGTTTGGTATGCATTAACCGCCAAGGCAGATGTGGTTATCGCTTCTTCGGGTCCGATTACAGTAGGGATCCCAGGACTTGTAGCAAGATATCTACGTGGAAAAAAATTGGTTTTTGAAACGAGAGATCTGTGGCCTGAAGGAGCAATTGAGCTTGGCTTAATTAAAAATAAAACTCTGCAAAAAATAGCCTTTGCTTTGGAATCAAGATGCTATAAAGCATCCTCTTTGGTGGTGGCTTTATCCATTGGAATGAAGGAGAATATTCTAGCTCGATTTCCGAAAGCCAATGTAATAGACGTAACAAACGCTGCTAACATTCCCTTATTTTCAACTCCGAAACCTTTTGAAGGAAGAGATCTTTTAACGCCAAAGAAATATGCAATCTATACGGGGAACATTGGAGTAGTAAATAACTCCATTTGGCTTCTTGAAGCAGCAAAAGTTCTACAAAAAAGGGGTAGAACTGATCTGAAAATACTATTTGTGGGGGAGGGGCAACAGCGCGAATTTATTCAACAAGAAATTGAAAAACACAAGCTTGAAACTATTTTGATTTGGGGGCTAATGCCCAAAAAAGATTTGGTAGGATTAATTCAGAATGCTTTGGTTTCTCTTGTTCCGTTAAAAGGAACCCCAGTTTTGGATACCTCTTCTCCAAATAAGTTTTTTGAATCATTAGCGGCAGGAGTTCCTGTTGTTCAAAATACTCAGGGATGGATGAAGGATTTTTTGGAAAAATATTCAGTAGGTCTTACCCTTGATCCTAATGACCCCATCCAATTAGCAGAGGCTCTTATAAAATTGGATGCGGAACCAGAAACTTTAATAAAAATGGGGAAGAATGCCAGTCAGGTAGCTTCTAAATACTTTGATAAAGATTACCTGGCAAATAAAATGTTAAAAGGAATAACTGAATTTTGCCAATGATAATCCTTTTGACGGGGGCATCAGGTTTTCTGGGACATGAAATTTTTGATACTCTGAAATCTGAACATGAAGTCATCACGCTTGGTCGATCAGATTCCAACAATATTAAGTCGGATTTAAGTCATGAAATCCCAAATCTTCCTAAATCAGATATTATAATCCATGCGGCCGGAAAAGCACATACGATTCCCAAAACACCTGAAGAGGAAAAAGACTTTTTTCAAGTGAACGAAGAGGGAACAAAAAACCTCTTGAAGGGAGTAAAAGAATTGCCTAAACTTTTTGTATTGATAAGTACAGTTGCTGTGTATGGGGTAGAACAGGGTGAAAATATTTCAGAAAGTTATGCTTTGAAAGGGGTGACTCCTTATGCCTTAAGTAAAATTAAAGCTGAAAAAGTGGTTCAGGAATGGGGTGAGAATATGGGAGTGAATGTTTTGATTTTTCGCTTACCACTTATTGCAGGACCAAATCCTCCCGGGAATTTGGGGGCAATGATTAAGGCAATAAATGGAGGTTATTATTTCAGATTGGGAAATGGATTGGTAAGAAAATCCATGGTGCTCGGTAGAGATATTGCCAAGGTTATCCCAGGTTTGCTAGGGAAAAGTGGTATTTATAATTTAACAGATGGGATTCATCCCTCACTAAAAGAGCTTGATCAATATTTAGCTAGTCTTAAAAGTAAAAAAGTAAAAAACCTTCCGATTAGACCATTGGAAATAGCGGCAAAGATTGGTGACTTAGTCCCTATGTTTCCATTGAACAGTTACAGAGTAAACAAATTAAAGTATTCTTTAACTTTTTCAGATGAAAAAGCCCGTAAGGAACTGAATTGGAATCCGTCACCTGTGATAGGTAATTTTTAATATGCGCATTTTATTTTTGGGAGAAACATACAGGGCAGATGCTCAAACTTGGATAAAAGGAATAGAAGAGGTTTCGGGCGTCGCAATTGAAACCAAAGAAATCCCAAAATCGGCAGGTCGAGTTTCTAGAATTTTGCTCGCGATACAATTTCTGATTTCACTGTTATTTTCAAAGCAAAACTATGATCTCGTTTTAGCTGAGCGGGCTACTAGTTATGGTTTTTTCTCCTTATTGGTGAAAACCAAAATCAGGGTTGTAGCCCAACAAGGTATTACAGATGCTTTTCCAGAAAATGGATTTTCAGGTTGGTACAAAAGGATCCTGCAAAGAGCAATTTATACCAAAGCTGACCTTATTCACGCTTGGGGCTATGTGATGACCTATGCCATGTTGAGTTCAGGAGCTTCTCCCACAAAAATATTAGTAAAACCAAAAGGCCTGAATTTGGATAAATTTACTTTTTCTGAGAGGGTAAAACCAAAAGTTTTTACGGCGATTGTAACAAGGAGCTTATATAAAATTTACAGGCATAATGAAATTCTTGAGGCAATTCAAAAATTGAAAAAGAATGGTTTGATTTTGAATTGCATTATTATCGGAGAAGGTGATCAATCAGAAATTTTGAAAGATTATGCTCAAAAGTTGGGGATTACTAATCAATTGAATTGGGTAGGAAGAATCAATAATGAGGAATTGCCTAAGTATTTGGAAAAGGCTGAAATCTATTTAGCTGTTCCCGAGACAGAAGGTGTTTCAGCATCCCTTTTTGAAGGAATGGCAGCCGGTTGTTTTCCGATTGTCACGGATCTTCCTGCAAATAGAGCTTTTATTAATTCAGGAAGAAATGGTTTGTTGGTTCCTGTTGGTAACCCCACCATTCTTGCAGAAAGCATACATTTATTTTGTAATAATTTCTCATCATTTAAAGAAGCCCTATTAGAAAATAGGGATCTTATTCAAAAGGAATGTGATTTGAAATCTAATATGAATTTTTTTTATAGTCGTTATCAAAAGTTAATAAAGAATTAAGCTAAATGTGCGGAATCGCAGGTTTTTGGAATAAGAATTATAATCCCGCTTCTTTGGATC
>NZ_JAHEBC010000040.1 GCF_024642405.1 Algoriphagus sp.
ATTTGAAGGAGCTTTCACAGGAATCTTTACCTGGCCATAAGGATCTGATATCTTGGCTAAGATTTGTCCTTTTTTTACTGATTCACCCAATTTAACATTTGAATTAAATATTCCCGAAGCTTTAGCCCTTATCCAATCACTTTCTTTTAAAAGGATGGTAGCTTGTTTTATAATGGTTTCGGAAATCATCCCTAGGCTTTTCAAAAATCGTTTTGTACCAAGAACTCCTTCGTCTATTGCAAAATCATCTAGTCTCATTGATTCTCCACCTTCAAAAACTATAATATGCTTATCGAGCCTGTATGCAGATTTACGGAATGATTTTTCAATATATTTTGAATTTACAACAAAATGAGTCCCAAAAGATTTTGCCAATTCCAAAGCTATTTTATCGCTAAAATCAACTCTGATTTGAGGATGATTTGTCAACATACGGCCACCAGTGTGGAAATCAATTCCATAATCTATTTGTGGAATAATTTCATTGCTCAAAATATAAGCAATCCTAGAAGCTAAAGAACCTTTCTTATTTCCGGGGAAACTTCGATTTAGATCTCTTCCATCTGGAAAGGTTCTACTATTGGAAAGAAAACCGTAAATATTTACTAAAGGGATTATAATCAATGTTCCTTTGAGGATTTCCAAATTCTCATCAACCTCTTCTAATATTTTTTTTGCGGTGGCAATTCCATTTATTTCATCGCCATGAACTCCACCTGAAATCAACACTACGGGACCGGGTTCTTTTGATGATCTAATGAAAATAGGTAAATCAATTAAAGTATGAGTTGGTAGTTTCGCAATTGGCAACTCAATATTTAAAGTCTGACCTGGTCGGATTCTAATTCCGTTTATTACTAATTCTTTCATGAAATACGGCAGAGGATTGTAAAATTCATTTCTTATCTAGTCAAAACTTATTTATTTCGCAATACAAGAATTCCACATGAATATACAAGAAAACATTTCCCTTAAACCCTTCAATACTTTTAGTCTGGATAAAAAAGCTAGATTTTTCACAAGTGTCAATTCAAGAGAACAATTAATTGAGGCCTTAATTTGGGCTAGGAACTTGGGAATTGAGGTTTTTATTCTTGGTGGGGGCAGTAACATCCTTTTAACACAGGATATCAACTCTCTAGTAATAAAGATCGAGATTTCTGGAATAGAAATAATTAAGGAAGACGCTGATTCTATCTGGGTTAAAGTTGGCGCAGGGGAAAACTGGCACAATTTCGTACTTCATGCTATAGATAATAAATGGGCTGGTATCGAAAACCTATCGCTTATTCCGGGAACTGTTGGAGCTTCACCCATGCAAAATATTGGTGCATACGGAGTTGAGATAAAGGATGTTTTCCACAGTTTAAGAGCATTAAATCGAGCCACATTAGAACAAGAAGAATTCAATGCTGAAGAATGCAAATTTGGATATAGAGAGAGTGTCTTTAAAAATGAATTGAAAGGAAAATTCATTATCACATCTGTAACATTCAAGCTAAATAAAAGGCCAGATTTTAAGTTAGATTATGGAGCAATTAAAGAGGTATTAGCGGGTGAAAACCATTCAAATTTATCTCTTCGAGCAGTCAGCAATGCTGTGATTAAAATCAGACAATCCAAACTTCCAGACCCAAAAGAAATTGGAAATGCAGGTTCGTTTTTTAAAAATCCTACAATTTCAAAAGATTTATGGTTGAAATTAAAGGATTCATTTCCAGGCATCCCTGGTTACGATATTACAGAAGGAATAAAAGTCCCAGCAGCTTGGTTAATAGAGCAAAGTGGATGGAAAGGAAAACGTTTTGGGGAAATTGGAGTTCATGAAAATCAGCCATTGGTAATCGTCAATTTTGGTCATGCTGACGGGTTTGAAGTCAAATTACTTTCAGAAAAAATCCAAAAGTCTGTAAGTGAAAAATTCGGTATTCAACTAATTCCGGAAGTTAATTTTATTTAGATAAGGTCATCGTGAATCAATAATTCTTCTGGATATTTTTCGACATGAACTCCAAATTTTCGAAGAAAATCTACACCTTCATCCGAACCAATGCCTTTATATTCAGCATAGGAAAAAAGGTACACTACTTTGGATATTCCCATCGAAAAGATAATTCTAGAACAAGCTAAGCATGGTGATAAGGTGACATACAAAGTGGAGCCTTCAACAGATGTATTGTTTTTCACTGCATAGAGGATTGCATTTTGTTCTGCATGCAATGCTAAAGAACAACTGCCTTTGCTATCTCGGGCGCATCCTTTATCAGGAAATTCCACATCACAGTTATGTGTTCCCGCAGGAGGACCATTATATCCGATTGAGATAATCCTTGTTTCTTTTGTCAGCACTGCTCCAACATGCTTTTTAATGCAATGTGATCTTTTGGCTAAATTGACAGCCAATTCCATAAAAATGTCGTCGAATTCAGGTTTTTCCATTTTGAATAATTTGCCCAAAAATAGTAATGATTCCGAGGTCCTTCTAAGTTTGGGGAATATTCCTTTCATTTTCATCGTTCAAAAAGTAAAAATTAACCTTCATTTGTTTCCTTCGTAACAAACTGAATAAATTTCTAGCCATTATGCATACTTTCAAAAAGTTGGGACTAATTGGAATCATAGTCCTTATTTGTACATCATGTAGTTCGATTGATATTTTTAAAGAGAATACTGAAATTCCAATTTCAAAACCCTACCAAAGTTTTGTAATTATAAACCAAGAAGTCGGAATGCCAGGGTTCTCATCGCAATTTATTGATCAACAAGTTCAAATTCATTTACAGGAAGCTTTAGAAGAAAATGGTTTTAAATATGAAAAGGAACAACCCGATCTGGTAATACGATACACTTCCAATGAAGATCCAAGAAAAAGAACCTCAACAAATTATTCTACGCCATATCCTTATTGGGGTTATCGGGTTTGGGACCCATGGACTGCTTCAAGATACATGAATCCTAATTTTAGTTCCAAAACAACCAATTATGAATTGGTACAAGTGATTGTGGATTTCATTGACCCTAAAGAGGATAAGTTTTTAATGACTCTGACAGGAGTTACGGAAGTTTCAAGTCCAAAAACAAAGGATAATAAGGTATTAAAAACTGTTGACAGAATTATAGAGGAATTCATTTTTGAAGTTTCAAAAAATTTAGGAGGCTCCAATTAAATCATTTCTTTATTTTTTGTATCATTCAAGTATAAAATTGTAAGAACAAAGGAAATTCTTTTTTAGTTAACTAACTATGCTAAGCAATATCCTTGATTTAAAAAATTAAATATTGAAAATAATTAGTTTACAATTTTTTTTAATTGGCAAAACATTTGTTAATTAATTCTTTCAGATTACTTTTGTTATATATTTTATGTTGTTCAGTTACAATTTTATGTATTTTGATGTTAATAATAGCCCTCATAGATGATGACCCGATCAGTACTTTTGTAACTGAAAAATTGATCTCCAAAAACGTAAATGAGCCTTGCCAATTTTATAAATTTCAAAACGCAAAAGATGCATTAAAGGAAATTTATAAGATAAAGCCCAATTATTTATTTTTAGACTTAAATATGCCTGACATGTCAGGGTGGGATTTTTTGGACACTTTAGATACTACCCAAAATGATGCTGAAATCTATATTTTAAGCAGTTCTGTTGATGAAAGAGATATCCACAAAGCAAAAAAATATGGTTTTGTGAAAGACTATTTTTCAAAACCTTTGATAAAAAAGTATATCAAATCTATATTTTCATAATAATTTTTCAACAAATTTGATTTTTTGAAAAAGACAAAATGACAAAAGAGCTACAAGCCTGAAGTAATCAAGGGTACATCCAAATACATTGAAAAACACAATTTGGGATACAATAATTTTTTCAGGATGTATTTGTAAATAAATTACAAACAGATCGCGTCCGATTATTCAAAAATCCCATTTAATACATCTTCAAAAAAAATTAATAGGTCTAGCATTGCAGGAATTGAAATTTTAATTTAATTCGCAGCATAAATTCATTTACCAAACCTTTTAATATATTGATATGGAGGACCTTGAAGACGATTTCGAAGAATTTGATGACTTCGAAGATACTGATGATTTCGAAAATGAATTCGAAGATGAATATGATCTAGATGAAGACAATGAGTTTTTGGATGATAATATTGTTGACTTCGAAGATGATGACGATTTCGATGAGGACTTTGATGATATGGAAGATGAACAAGATTAATTAATTGCTTTATACTTGTTCTGTTTTGGTAATTTCAATGATTGAAATTATCTTCGGGCGTTATTGACCTCAATAAAAAAAAGAAATATGATTTTACTTGATGTATTTAGTTCGCCTATTGCTTTTGGAGCACAAATTTTCATTCTTATTGTTTGTGTGTTAATAGGTTTAGGAGCAGGGCTTTCAGCAATAGACGTTAGAAGTACTTTTACAAAAAAGAAGTAATTTAGACTTATATAAAAAAAGAAAAGGAGGCCATATCGCCTCCTTTTCTTATTTCAGTTAAATACAACCTGCTATTTGCTGAAGATTTTTCCGTGCTTTTTCTTTAAACCCTTTGACAGAAAAATCTAATGCTGGGAGGTAAAGAACTTGATCAAATTCATGTTCTGTTAGTTCCTCCCCAGATGTTATTAAAAATATTTTTTTATCATTTTTTTTTGCCAACTGAAGGATTTCAAAGCACGCTTTTCCAGATTTTGATTGATTATCATATCTACCTTCACCAGTTATTATCAAGTCTGAAGAAACAAGTTTTTTTTCAAGTCCGGTTTTCTTAAAAAAATAAGAAGAACCTATCTCTATCTTTGTATTAAAAAATCCTGATAAACCGGCTGAAATACCTCCAGCTGCACCAAATCCTATCTTATCGATAAAAGGTAAATTGTTTTTTTTAAACAGGAGATTTAAAAGAAAATCACATTGAGCTTCATAAGAAGGAATTTCTTCAGATTTCAAGCCTTTCTGAGGTCCAAAAACTGGGATTGCGCCTTCTGTACCCTTAAATGTATTTCGCACATCACAGACACAAATAAAAGACACTTTAGGGAATTTAGGAGACTTTTGTATATGTCTAACCTTGAAAAGAAGGTCATAAGAAAAAGGAATAAGTTCACGACCATTCTCATCCAAAAAAAAGAGTCCAAGAGCTTGCAGAATACCAACTCCTAAATCTATTGTAGCACTTCCTCCTAGACCCAATATTATTTCTGATGCACCGTTTTCGATGGCATGTTTAATTAATAGACCTGTTCCATAGGTTGAAGAGACCCGAATTTCAAGCTGATTTGGATCTAAATGCCCAAGGCCAGATACGTTGGAAACATCTATATATGCTTTTGCTCCCTCAAAATAATAAGTGCCTATAATTGGTTTTCCCGTCGCATCTAAGCTCCAGATCTTCCGGGAAGACAGATTCAGCGAATACCCTAGCAACTCACAAGTCCCGTCTCCACCATCTGCAATAGGATGTATTTCTATTTCAGATTTAGAATATTTTATTTTTAGCTCTGAAGCTATAATTTCTCCTGCTTCAAGTGCAGAAAGAGTTCCTTTGAAAGCATTTGGAGCAATTAATATTTTCAATTTTAAACGTTTTTCATTCTCTTAAAATAATCTTTTGATGCTTCCTTTACTTTAGGTGCCAAATAAAGTGTAGAAATCATCGTTGGAATAGCCATAATGGCATACATCCCATCTACCAGACTAATCACGACATCAAGTGAGGCCACAGCCCCCATGACTATGGTTGCTAGATAAAAATAATTGTAATAATCTGCTCTTTTTGCTCCAAATAAATAATTGAAACATTTATGGCCATAATAAGAATATGTGAACATCGTAGAGAGTGCAAAGACCAAAACGGCAATCATAAGTAGATATTTACCAAAACTAGGAAGAGCAAGCTCAAAAGCATTCAAAGTCAGCCTCACCCCATCAGATTCTGTTGTTTGCCAAACACCTGTTAAGAGAATAACCAAAGCTGTAAGCGTACAAACCACAATAGTATCTATAAATGGACCTAGCATTGCTATTAGTCCTTCTCGAATGGGTTCATTGTTTTTTGAAGCACCATGTACCATAGGCGCAGTTCCAATCCCAGCCTCATTGGAAAAAGCAGCTCTTCTTGCACCCGTAATAATAACTGCTCCTACAGCACCACCAGCAATGGCTTTTCCAGTAAAAGCATCTTCAACAATTAACCATAACATAGATGGCACATCGCCCAAATAATTAAATACAATAAGCAGAACTGAGAAAAAATATAACACAACCATGAAAGGAACCATTCTAGAAGCTACAGCGGCTATTCTTTTGATACCCCCTAAAATAACGATTGCCACCAAAGCCATCATGGAAACACCAAGTATCCACCTGGTGGATTGACCAAGGTCGATTCCTGCCAAAACAAATCTTGACGAATCTCCGCCATCAAGTCCCGCTGGCATAAAAATCACAGCCCGAAGGACAGCTGTTAATTGGTTTGCCTGAAAAATCGCCAAAAGACCAAGAACCCCAGCTGTGCAAAATATAATAGATAGAAACTTCCATTTCTTCCCCATCCCTTCCTCAATAACATACATTGGGCCTCCTTGTACTACTCCCGCTGAATCCTTTCCTCTAAACATAATAGCAAGACTACAGGTATAATACTTTGTTGCCATTCCCACAAATGCAGAAACCCACATCCAAAAAATAGCCCCTGGTCCGCCCATATTTATGGCTATGGCTACCCCGCTTATATTCCCCAATCCCACCGTTGCTGCAATTGCTGAGGACAATGCCTGAAACGAGGTAATTTGTCCAGGAGCTAAATCATTATCGTATTTGCCACTTAATACTCTTATGGCATGTCCAATTTTACGAAAAGGAATAAAACCTGAATGAAAGAAAAGGATCAATCCTCCCCCCATCAACAAAATCAACATTGGGGTACCCCAAATCCAATTGCTGAAGGAAATAATTAGATCGCCCATAAAGTAATATTTTGTAGTTTGCTGAGTTTGAAGAAATAATTAAAGATCGATAATAGCCCCAATTTGAGCAATATCAAAGGTTTTTAGTGGATATAGTAAATAAAAAACCCGAACGCTTTATATTAAGTGTCCGGGCCTTTCAAGGTTAAATTTTACCAGTTTACTTTAGGAGACTTATAAAATTGTATGCCATTCATATCCCATCTTTTTCCTTGGACTGCAATTCTTCTTTGGAAATCTGTCCATTCCCTTTTTGGTGTTGGAGTCCATGCTATTTCAGCGATCGCCGCTAGTCTAGGGAAAACCATGTATTCTATATCGGCTCTACTTTTTATTGTTTCAGTCCAAAGTGGAGCTTCAACCCCTAAAATGTCTGCCTTAGAAATTCCATCTGCATAGGTTGCAGGATCCCACATATAAGCCGAATCAAGTTCTATGTATGCTGCCCAATGTAGGCCTAATCTTGAAGTCGAATCATATTGCATGTCAAGATAGGCCCTTTTTGCTGGTGACATTAAAATCTGATTCCCTTGATCCTTTGCTAGTTTTGCGTTTTCTTCCAACGCCCAAAATTGAGCCACATTTCCTTTTGCTAACTTTGTTGTTGCTATTTCATCCCAGCCTATACTTATCTTACCATATTTGGCTGTAATTTCCTGAACCTTTTCAACAAAATAGATATAATCATCTTTTTCTGTTACGTGAGACTCATCTCCACCTATATGAAAATAAGGGCCTGGGGTAATCTCAGAAATTTCTCTGATAACATCTTCTATAAATTGGTAAGTTATATCCTTATTGGTAGCAAGGGTACTAAAACCAACTTCAATCCCCGTATATAATTCGGCTGGCTGAGGATTTTTATCCAAAATATCAAAATCAATCTTTCCTTCCTTCATAGTACCAAAATCACCATCTGGTAAATTTACACCTGGATTTAACTCCCCATAAGATGCTAAAGCGGCATTAGTATGGCCAGGCATATCAATTTCAGGGACAATTGTTATGTAGTTTTTGGCTGCATAATCAACAATCTCTTTATACTGATCTTGTGTATAATAACCTCCTTCTCCTCCCCCTACTTCAGTTTTTGCTCCGATTGAGGTAAGATTTGGCCAGGACTTGATTTCGATTCTCCAACCTTGATCATCCGTCAAATGAAGATGAAGATAATTGAGTTTCAACTTAGCCATTTGATCTATGTAATGCTTCACATCTTCTACCTCGAAGAAATGTCTAGCAACATCAAGCATGGATCCTCTGTAAGAATAATCTGGTTTATCTTCAATTTTCCCAACAGGAATTCTCCAAGATTCTTCAACAACAGTTGAACTTTCTATTTGTACAGGTAAAATTTGAACCAAAGTCTGAATTCCATAAAAAATACCAGCTTCGGAACTCGCAGAGATTGTTACTTTAGACTTTTCCACATCTAAAGAATATGTTTCTGAATCATCATTTCCATTAATTACAAGCTGAATATCTCCTTCTTCAGTCCCCACTTTTAGATCATAGCCTGTAGCAGGCTTTAATTTAGAAACTAAAAATTCTCCTAAATCCGAAAGGTTTTTAGAACTTCCTATCAATTGGATTCTTGATGATGAACTTAATTCAAAAGCCCCACTTCCTGCTTGAATAGAGGAAGGTAAAGGAATAATTGCAGCTTCCTCTAAACCATTTATTGGTTCTTGGCAACTAAATACTATTGCCGAGAATATTAGAAAGAAGCCTAAAATAGATTTTTTCATGTGTTAATATTTTGTTTAAACTTACTCTAAAATTTTAAATATCTTAAAGTGAAAAAGCAAATTTATTCGAAAAAGGATTGCGATATTCTAGACTTGGCAATTAAATTTGGAATTGATTTCTCCATACTTCTTTAGTTAGAAGAACCTAATAGCAAAAACTTTTATTAAAATCGAAAAGCATTATCTATTTTAAAAGTTCCTAATAAATAACCTCAAATAAAATGAAAAAAACAGATCCCAAATCTTCCAATTCAAGGAGAGACTTTATAAAAACTTCTACTACAGCATTAGCCGGATTTTATATTGTACCGAGGCATGTTTTAGGAGGTACAGGTTTTATTCCGCCAAGTGATAAATTAAGAGTGGCTAGTGTCGGAGTAGGTGGAATGGGAGGTGGAGACGTCAGAGGTATTTTTTCTACTGGAAAAGTAGACATGATTGCACTTTGTGATGTGGATGATACAAGAGCAAAGCAAAGCCGAGATGCTCATCCAAAAGCAACTTATTATAAAGACTATCGGGAAATGCTCGAAAAGGAAGAAGGGAATATAGATGCTGTTTCTGTTTCTACTCCTGATCATATGCATGCAGTAATTGCGATGATGGCAATGAAAATGGGAAAACATGTTTACGTTCAAAAACCATTATCCCATGATATTTATGAGGCAAGAATGCTAACAGAAGCTGCCGAGAAATATAAAGTTGTAACCCAAATGGGGAATCAAGGCTCTTCCGGAGACGGAGTGAGAAAAATGGTAGAATGGTACAATGCAGGACTTATAGGAGAGGCAACAAAAGTTTACTCTTGGACAAATAGGCCCGTTTGGCCTCAAGGAATTCAATGGCCCAAAGAACCAATTATGCCTCCAGCTGATCTTGATTGGGATCTTTGGCTAGGTACTGCCCCTTTTAAAGATTATGTCGGGAATTTAGTTCCTTTTAACTGGAGAGGTTGGTGGGATTATGGCACGGGTGCATTAGGTGACATGGCTTGCCATATTATGGAGCCACCATTTCGAGTTCTTGGGCTTGGATACCCAAAGTCAGCCGAAGCATCAGTTGGATCAGTATATGTTGGAGAGTTTGAAAGAGGTTATTTTCCCGAAAGTTGTCCTCCATCATCCCATATTACACTTAGATTCGACAGGCCAGGAAATAAAGATTTGGAATTTCATTGGATGGATGGTGGAATCCAACCAACCCGGCCAGAGGAGCTTGAAGCCAATGAACAAATGGGTGATGGTGGTAATGGTGTCATTATAGAAGGCACAGAAGGAAAAATGATGTGCTCGACTTATGGCATAAATCCTCAATTACTTCCTACATCAAAAACTAAAGAAATAAATGTTCCAGAGACTTTGTATCGAGTTCCTGGTGGAGATCGTGGCCATTACGCAAATTGGGTTGAAGCTTGTATCGCAGGTCATGGATCAAAAGAATTTGATCAATTAAGTTCCCCATTCTCCGTTGCAGGGCCTCTTACTGAATCTGTTTTAATGGGAAATTTAGCGATAAGAAGCTATGATTATCGAATAGCCAGAGAAGGTGAAGAAAGTCAATTTGATTATCCTGGAAGAGGAATTAAATTGCTTTGGGATGGTGAAAACATGAAGATAACAAACTTTGAACCAGCCAATTTATTCGTGAAACGAGAATATAGAGAAGGATTTTCTTTGTAAAATCAGACTTTAAAATTGAAAATAGCCCCCATAAATTCAAAGATTTTATGGGGGCTATTAAATGATTTTCTAATCTTTTTTTATTGAATTACTTCCAATTCCACTCTTCTATTTTTTGACCTACCCACTTCAGTGGCATTTGAGGCTATTGGTCTTGATCCTCCCCAGCCTGATATTCTTAAGTTTTCAAATTCTACTCCTTTACTTACTAAAAAATCTCTGACACTACCTGCCCTTTCTATAGAAAGTCCTTTGTTTAAACCTGGGTCACCAACATTATCGGTGTGGCCATTAATCCTTATTTTTACATTTGGATTATTTACAAGAAAATTTGCAAGTTCAGTTAGCGATTTCTCCGTTTCTAAGCCTTCTAGCTCTGAAGTGCCTCTTTTAAAATTGACATTTTCTAAAAGCAGAATACTTCCAGGTTCTAACTTTGTCAATAAAACAACATTCTTGTCTCCTGTTTTTAACTCACTTATATTCAAGTCTTTAGGGAAGAATCCTTCAGAACTTACTTTTATTTCATTTACCCCAAGTGCTTTCAAATTTGAAACTAATAATGAATCATCCTTTGGGAAATTAATAGCTTCTGAACCTTTGTAAAACTCAAGTTCGAAATCCAATTGCTTTTTATTCTTTGTGTCGATTACTAACCATGTAAGAATAGGTTCTAAAACCTCTTTAACTTCATTGGAAGTTTGATTTTCCAATTGGCTTAATTGAATTTCTGCTTTACCAATCGCCGTATTCGGATAAATAGGGTTTATGGATTTATTACTATCTATTTGCATAGCATCCACAATATTTTTCTTTGGAGGTAATATAGCAGGCGGAGGTGGAGAGAAATTAGTAGGTACTTCTAGTGGAACAATAGTTTCAAAAGTCATCAAATCTGCAAAGCCATCACTGTTCATTGTACTAGACCAAACTATTTCATTTTCATTGATAAAGGTGACTGAAACTTCAGATCCTCTTGAACTAATCTGCTCCCATTTCACAGGTTTACTCCAATCCTTCCAAGCCTCCCCTGTTTTCTTTGCAATGAAAATATCCTTTCCCTCAGCCCCTTCATGCATATTTGAGGAGAAATAAAGCAATTGAGTAGACGGATTGTAATATGGACTCATTTCCTGTCCTTTGGTATTTATAGCTGAACCTAAATTGACCGGTTCTGACCAATCGATTATTCCAGTCTTTTGGCTGATATATAGATCTTCATTTCCATATGACTCAGGCCCTTTACCAGATAAAAAAATTAGTTTACCTCCATTTGCTACCCTTCCCAAAATCTGACCTTGAATGTTCTCCAAACCTGAAAAATTTACCTGCCGTAAAAAATTCCAATCTTTTCCGAATTTCGAATATTGGTACATTCCATTCCTTCCTGAACCCTTATGATATACTAATAAGGTTAATACATCCTCTAATCCCAAGGCAAAATCATAGCCGTCTGTACTTAGATCTGCCCGGTGGATAGCCTCTTCCCAAACTCCAGAATCATTCTTCTTTGTCATCCAGATATCCCCAGGATCTGTTATTCCACCCAAATTATTTGGGTGGAATGCCCTGCTAAAAAGTAATACATTATCTCCTACCCAAACAGGGTTTTGATCATCTTGGGGACTATTTGCTCCAGAAAGAGATTTTAACTCTTGAGCTTCAAGATTAACAGAAAAGCAAAAAGCAAGCAACATTATGCCACTTGCTTTTAGATATGTTGATAATTCAATATTCATTTTTACTGACCCAAAACGATGGCAAATACCAGCGGGGCCACAATTGTTGCATCAGATTCAATAATATATTTAGGAGTATCAATCCCCAATTTCCCCCAAGTGATTTTTTCATTGGGAACAGCTCCTGAATATGATCCATAGGAGGTTGTGGAGTCAGAAATTTGGCAGAAATAGCCCCAAAGTGGAACATTATCCCTTTGTAAATCTTGATGAAGCATAGGAACCACGCAGATTGGAAAATCTCCCGCAATTCCCCCGCCAATTTGGAAAAAACCTATTGTACTTTCATCTGTAGCATTCGTTGTATACCAGTCAGCCAAGAAAATCATGTATTGAATTCCAGTTTTAACGGTATGAACATTTTTTACATCTTGGGTAATCACGTGTCCTGCAAACATATTCCCTAGAGTAGAATCTTCCCATCCAGGTACTATGATAGGTAAATTTTTCTTAGCCGCCTCAAGCAACCAACTGTCTTTAGGATCAATTTGATAAAATGGTTCTAATTTTCCCGATAGCAGGATTTTATAAAAAAACTCATGAGGGAAATAGGATTCTCCAGCCTGATCGGCTTTAACCCATTCTTCTAAAATGACATTTTCAATCCTTCTCATTGCTTCCATTTCAGGAATACAAGTATCTGTCACTCTATTCATGTGCCGCTCCACCAAGTCCTGCTCCTGAGCTGGAGTTAACTCACGATAATTAGGGATTCGCTCATAATAATCGTGCGCTACGAGGTTGAATACATCTTCTTCAAGATTGGCACCGGTGCATGTGATTATGTGAACCTTATCTTGACGAATCATTTCTGCTAGTGAAATCCCTAATTCAGCAGTAGACATTGCGCCTGCAAGTGTTATCATCATTTTACCTCCATTATCAAGATGGGATTTATATCCATCTGCAGCATCAATCAAAGCGGCTGCATTAAAATGACGGTAGTTGTGTTTTAAAAATTCAGTAATTGTCATTCGATCATTATTTCAATATTCTCCAAAATTACCCAAAATTTCAGCACAAAAAAACCCGGCTAATACCGGGTTTCTATATTCCCAACAGCAAATATTTATTTTACTGAATCAGTAGAGTTAGTATTATATTTTTTATTTAATCCTTCAATAACTTCTTTGGTCAGATCCATAGCATCGGATGCATACCAAACTGCCCCCCCACGAGTATAAGACAATATCACATCCAAAGAATTTTCTTGAGCATAAGTTTTAAGAAAATCCTGAACTTCTGTATAGACTTCATTATAAAGATTTGCTTCATCCACAGAAAGCTCCTGCATTAAATTATCTCTGTAAGTCATTAAGTTCTGCTGCTTTTTCCCTAATTCATCTTGCTTGGCTAAAGCTTGATTCTGCGTCATAGTATTTGCAGACTGCTGAAAATTCGCAACTTCTCTTTCAAAACCTTGAGCTCTGCTTTGAAGCTCGCCTTCAAACTTTTTGCCTTTTTCAGTAATCTCTTCTGACTTTTTTACAAAATAATCGTATTTGTTAATCACAGAATCAGTGTAAACAAAAGCTACTTTCAATTCACCAGTTGACCCAATTGTTGAAGTAGTTTCACCTTCTGTAGATGTGGTCGCAGGTTGATTACATCCATAAAATAGCATTGTTGCCAATCCTAGCAGACCGAACAGTTTTAATCCTTTTTTCACTTTGTTTTCATTATGGTTTACAAGGGCGCAAATATAAAGAAAGTATTGATTTTGCAAGGGGCACTTGTATTATGAAGGGTTAAAATCAGTTAAAGAAACTAAAAAAAGATTTCCTGCGCTAAGCGGAAAACCTGAGAGTGCGCATCAATAATTTCCTTTAACTGAGGAGAATACCCGCCTCCCATGCAGCACATAATTGGAATGTTGCTAGATTTAGCAAAATCCAAAACTATTTTATCTCTTTGCTTGATGCCTTCAAGACTCAAGCCTAACCTTCCCAACTTATCTGTTTTTAAAACATCTACACCAGATTGATATAATATGAAATCAGCTGTAAAATTTTTAACGATCTCATTTAAATGAACATTAAGAAGTCTCAAATATTCTTGGTCCTCAATCTTGTCAGGAAGTCCAACATCTAAATCTGATTTTTCTTTATGCATAGGGTAATTTGATTGACCATGCATACTAAAAGTGAATACTTCTTTTTTGTTGTGGAAAATTTCTGCTGTTCCATTTCCTTGATGTACATCAAGATCCACTACCAAAACGTTGGATGCTAGTTTTTTCTCCAATAAATAATTAGCAGTCACACCAAGATCGTTTAGCAGACAGAATCCTTCACCTCTATTTGTAAATGCATGGTGCGTACCACCAGCTATGTTCATTCCAATTCCAAATTCTTTTGCATATATAGCAGCTTGCACCGATCCGGAAAGAATATTTACCTCTCTATCAATTAAGCTTTTGCTAAGTGGGAATCCGGTTTTCCTTATTTCTGATTTTGAAAGATTCAATTTCTTAAGCTTTTCCCAATAGCTAGAATTATGGGTATTTAAAATATAAATTTCATCAAGATTGACTGGCTCAAAAAAATTTTCCTCCGAAGCTGTTCCTTCATATTTTAATTGTTCAGGTAAAAGCAAATATTTATCCATAGGAAACCTGTGACCATGAGGCAAAGGATGAGGATATAAAGGTGACCAAGCAATTTTAAGCATAAAAAAAGCGCTTGAATTTTAACAAGCGCCAATTATAAATGTTTTTGAAAAATAAATTATTCTCCCCCACCGACATCTTCCTCTTCAGACTGGAAGGCATACATAGTTTCATCAAGTTCCAAAGTATCATCATTAAATTCCATTATAAATTTGGAGATAACTTGATCATCAATGAATTCTACATTCAATGCAGCATCCAATCCAATTCCATAATCATGAAAAGTATCTATATCAACAAACTCTTGAACTTTAACGGTTTCCTCTTCTTCCATCTCCATGATCATTTCAGTAATAAACCATCCAACCTCTTCTTGTTCACTGGTTAAGGGTAACATATTTCCATTTTCATCCTCTTCATAAGAGATTCCATTGAAGTTTGGAAATTTTTTAGCAGCCTCATGTTCAGCAATTTCATAAACTTCACTCGCATGGTGCAACCTTAATGTGTATAAGGCAGCATCATAAATAACCTCTTTTCCTTCATACATACCTATGAAATAAAAGTTTACAAATTCATCTGAATTCTCTTCGTCAGGAATAATTTTGAAAGGTTTTCCTGATTTTTTCAACTCAGACCTGAGTTTCTCAATATTTTCAGGATTGAATCCTACATTTGTAATCGACATTGGTAAAAATTTTAAAGCCTCGTTTGTTTTGTCATTGATTTAACCCTCTAATAATAAATAGATTATTAATATACATTCAAAATCTAACCGAATAAAATGAAATCCACAACTTTGCACAAGTTTTTATGAAAAAACTAGAAGAATTATTAAGAAACATTAATTCAAAAAGTTGAGATTAATTGATTCTGGAGTTTGTTTTCTCCTTTCAAAAAAGTAGAATTCTATTTTTAATAATCTGAGGAAATGGACTGATAAATATCCTAGAAAAGCGAAATAATATCTATAGATAAATTAGTGCTAAAAATAAATTCAAAAGTACATGCTGTAATTTTCTCAATTACTAGAATCAAGGCTATTTCCAAAAAGTGAGTTTATTATACTTAACACAATTGCAAATAAAAGAGCCCACCAAAATCCGTCAACTTGAAAACCAGGGATAATTTCAGCAGCCAAAAGCAATACGGCTGCATTGATTACCAATAAAAACAACCCTAAAGTAAGGATCGTAATAGGAAGAGTCAGCAGAATAAGAATCGGTTTAATCGTAAGGTTTATTAAAATAATCACTGCTGCCAGTAAAAATCCTGTCATAAAAGAATCTATATGAATTCCTGATAATAAGAACTCCGCTATAAGAACTGAAATTCCTCCTATAAGAATTTTGGTTAAAATATTTCCTGCTTTAGATGAACTTTCCATTTCACAAATTTTAATGAATTCTATTTAAAAATATCATAAACTGATTTTTATCATATCATAGTATAAAAGTCTAGGTTTAAAAATAAACTTTTTTACACTAGAGTGACTTATATTTGTGCAGTCAATTTAAACCTACAATCAGTGATAATAATTATCTTCTTTCTTTTACATTGGTATTTCTCATTGTTTTGCCAGAGTTTCTTCCTTCATAGATATGCAGCTCATCAAATGTTTGTGATGAGCAAATATTGGGAACGATTCTTTTATGTTTTTACCTGGATGTGGCAAGGTAGTTCCTATTTATCTCCAAGGGCTTATGCAATTTTGCATAGAATGCACCATGCCTATTCTGATACGCCTAAAGACCCTCATAGTCCACACCACACAGAAAATTTATTTACGATGATGTGGAAGACTAAAAATATTTATAATGAGTATTTCAGTTTTAGATTAACTCCCGAAGAGAGATTTTCAAAGGACATTCCAGATTGGAACAGGTTTGACAAGTTTGCGGACACCATGTATATCCGTGTGGCTTGGGGGCTTTTATATGTATTGATATACGTGCTTTGTATTTCTGTATTTGAAATGCCAGGTACTCACTGGTG
Organism: Algoriphagus sp.; assembly: GCF_024642405.1. GTDB lineage: Bacteria > Bacteroidota > Bacteroidia > Cytophagales > Cyclobacteriaceae > Algoriphagus. The sequence goes on from NZ_JAHEBC010000040.1 coordinate 16,752, forward strand.
GATGTATTTCTTACTCCCCATTCATTTTTTAATGGGCCCTGTCCACGGAGCAATTGTGAACTGGAGTGGTCATAAATATGGATATTCTAACTTTGACAACAATGATAAGTCGAAAAACAGCTTGCTTTTAGATGTTTTAATGCTGGGTGAGTTATTCCAGAATAATCATCACAAACTGCCAAATCGGCCAAATTTCGCAGTCAAGTGGTATGAATTTGATCCTACCTATCCTATAGTGAAACTACTCCACGCTACTAAAGTCATAAAATTAAAAACTTCATAAATACGAAAAGCCTCAAAATTGAGGCTTTTTTGTATTATTTAGAGAGGTTTTTTTGTACTTAATAAATTTTTTTTGGAGAAAAATGAGAATTTAACTAAACATTCTTTGTTTTTGTGAAACTAAACGAATAATTTTCCTTCGATTTAAAACTTAACGCCTAAATTATTATGAAACCATTAACTAGAGCCGAGGAGGAGATAATGCAAATCCTCTGGGAAATCGAAAGAGGATTTGTTAAAGATATTCTTTCCGCGATGTCAGAACCGAAACCTGCATACAATACCGTTTCTACGATTGTAAGAATTTTGGAAAGAAAGGGATTTGTGAGTCACAAATCTTATGGGAAAAGTCACGAATATTTTCCTATTGTTTCAAAAGACGAATATAGAACCTTCACGATCAAGAAATTACTTGACGGGTACTTTGAAAACTCCTTTGGAAAACTTACTGCATTCTTTAAAAATGATGAGACTTTAAATACTAAAGATTATCAATAATTTAGAGATGGATTAAAAAAAACCTAGCAATTTTTTTGCTAGGTTTTTTTTTGACTTGTCTTAGTCACAGAGATAAATCCTTTTTAATTTACATCTTTCAGTAGTTCCTCTACAGCTTTTAACAATTGTTCATCAATTCCTTGAACTATTTTACCTGGCATATTCTTTATTTCAAACTGAGGCCTTGTCTCATTATTTTCCATCCATTCCCCAGCTTTATTTTTGGCCGATATAGGCACAGCTCCCCATCTTCCTCCGTCAGGTAAACCTTCCCATCCAGCAAATGAGCAAGTTCCAGGAGTAGGCATACCTACTGTCTTTCCTATCTCCAAATCTGTATAACCGGAAGCAAAACAATGGCCATCTGAATAATTAGCTTCATTAAACATAGCCAAAGTAGGCTTCGTCCATCTAGCAGTGGGTTCATAGCCTACCTCTTTAGCAGCTGTTGCATATGTTATGAATTTTTCTCCAGTAAAAAACATAGCCAAATCCGCTACCAAATCCCCTCCTCCATTAAAGCGAGTATCAACAATAACACCTTCTTTATCATGGTATTTGCCCATCATTTCCTCATAGACATTACGATAAGGGCCATCGCTCATTCCAGGTATATGAACATATCCTAATTTTCCTTGGCTTAAACTTTCAACTTCTTCCTGATTAATTCTAACCCATCGTTTATATAACAATTGATTCTCCTCTCTAAGAGAAATTGGTTTCATCGTTATTTGCTTACTAGTGCCTGAACTTGGATCCATAATTTCTAATAAAGTAAACTCATCAACCTTTCTATTTAGAAACTTGGCGATGTCCTGATCAGCTGATATAGTCACTCCGTCTATTTTACTGATGATCATTCCAGGTTCAATTTCAAAGTCTGCTTTGTCAAGAGGCCCACCAGCAATTATTTCATCAATTTTAATACCATCACCTTCATGGCCATAATCCCAGAAAATTCCTAAAGATGCTGTCTCATCCGACATAGGGATACTTCTTGAATATCTAGCCCCAGCATGAGAAACATTTAACTCACCAATCATTTCTGAAATCATTTCTGCGAATTCATAGCTATTCCCAATACTAGGAAGGTATTTCTCATAGGCCACCTTAGCTGCTTGCCAATCCACTCCATGCATGTCCGGAGTATAGAAAATCCCCTTAGTACGTAACCAGATATGCTCAAACATGTAGTCCCTTTCAGCATTTGAATCAAAGGTCATTTCCCCCGAAATTTTCACATTTTCTTTTTTCATAGACTCTGGATTTATCTTGGAGATACTTCCATTAGACAGCAAAAACAGGTTTTTCTGATCCTTATCCCACATCAGGCTTCCGTAATTTGCATCCAGGGCTATTTCTTGTTTCGTCTCCTTAGTTCTTAGATTCGTGCTCCAAAGATTCATTCCCTTTTCAAAACTCGTCAGATAAAAAAGCTTCTCACCATCTTTAGAAAGGACCGCATCACCAAGGTTGGAAGAATGTATAGTTAATCTAGCTTTTCTATCTTCAATACCCTCCCAATCAAATTCAATATTTTCAACTGATTTTTCTTCTTTTTTGTCAGTTTTTGCTTTTTCTTCTTCTACCTCTTTCTTTTGAGTTTTCTCAATTTCTTTCATTAGATCAAAATCCTCTTTCGACATTCTAAATTTATCCCAAGCCTCTTTATCAAAAAACAAAGAGTAAACATCATCTTGGGTCCGACCGCTGGTCGCATAACTTCTCATTCCTTCCTTATTGGAAAACCATAGCATTTGCTTCCCATCATTTACCCATATAGCCTGATTATCTCCATATCCACTATTGGTAAGATTCCTCATGGCTTCCTTACCAGTTGCATCAAGAAGAACAACCTCAGAATTCACCATCGTTGGTCTATAAGTTGCCAAAAGCCACTTACTATCAGGAGACCATGTAAAATATTGATCCCCATCTCTCATATGAAAAAGCTGCTCAGGAGTCATCAAAGTCACAGTTTCCTGGCTTGATAGATCTTTTACTTTCAATGTTCTTCTACCTTCGATGTAGGCGATTTTTTTCCCGTCAGGAGAAAATTTTCCAACATACGCATCTTGATCTAAAGTGATTAAAGGGCTTTCTTCTAATAATGTTGATGCAAAGAAAAATGGTTCTTCATCTCTTAGTTTTTTTGTTTGATAAATACTCCATTTTCCATTTCGTTCACTCGAATAAACTACCGACTTACCATCTGGTGAAAATTCTAGAAAACTTTCTTGCTCAGGTGTATTTGTTATTCTTTTTGTTAAAGCCCCATCTACCGAAGTCACAAAAACTTCTCCTCTGGCTATAAATGCAATTTCTTTTCCATTTGGAGATATAACCATTTCCCTTACACCTCCATTGATGGAAATAAAATTATCCGGATTACTGATTGCCTGTGTTTGAATGCTAACATCGAGCTTTTTAGGAGATTCTCCCTTTTTCATCGTATACAACTCACCATCAAATCCAAAACTCATAAGGCCTGAACTAGCAATTGTCAAAAAACGAACTGGAAACCCTTCAAAATTGGTAAGTGCTGAAGATTGAGATGGATTAGAAACTGGCATCGAGAAGACATTAAAGCTTCCATTTTTCTCGCTCAGATAGTAAATTTCACTCTCGTCAGGGGAAAAAACAGGGTTCCTATCCTCTCCATAAAACGAAGTAAGCATGGTGTGTTTATTTGTAATTCCATCATACATCCAGATATCTCTTGCAATCCCTGATTGATGATGTTTTCTCCATTCATTCTCCCCTCCTTTTTTATCATGGTATATTAACTTACTCCCATCCTTGCTGGTTTGGACATATTCAGCTGGAATTGTCCACAGTTGATCTACCCTACCCGTTTCTCTTGGTACTTTGTAAAGTTCAGGCTGTGAGCCTGTGGGATACTGTCGATGCTCCGCAATATCCATTCTTGTGGCTCCGAATATTATATATTGATCATCCGCACTAAAATCGAAAGGTTGTTCATCATTGGAATGATAAGTCAATCTCGTTGCTGGACCTCCCGCAGCATCCATTAGAAAAACATCGAAATTTCCATATCGATCCGATGCAAACGCTATTTGCTTTCCATCTTTGCTCCAAACAGGCTTGTAATCATGTGCTTCATGAAAAGTAATCTGTTGAGCTTTTCCTCCTGAGCTAGAAACCAAATACAAGTCACCTTTAAAGGTAAATGCTATTTGGGAGCCATCAGGAGAGATTGCAGGATAGCGCATCCAATTCGGAGAGTTTTGGGCTAAAGAAAGATTCCCAATTACAATGCAAAGAAATGTTGCTAAAGAATAAATTATTGATTTCATAAATAATGAATTGTTTGCCTGAAAGTAAATAAAAAAAACTGCTCTATTTCGAAGGATATTTTGAATGGATAAACATTTATTTGACTGCTGTCTGGCTATTTTCTAAAAAATGAGGAAACAACCAGCCTTTTTTTCCATGCTTAAATCAGGAGCACTATATTTGCGACTCTAAAAAATCATAAGATCTAAATGAATTCATTTATAGAAGAATTGAGGTGGAGAGGGATGCTTCAGGATATGACTCCCGAAATCGAAGAACATTTGACAAAAGGAATGGCTTCAGCTTACCTTGGTTTTGATCCTACAGCAGATTCCCTACATATTGGCCACCTAGTTGGTGTGATGACTCTTTTGCATTTTCAAAGAGCAGGACATAAACCGTTTGCATTGGTTGGAGGAGCCACAGGAATGATAGGAGATCCTTCGTTTAAATCGGCTGAAAGAAACCTGTTGAACAAGGAAACCCTAGATCATAATGTTTCTTGTATTCAGTCTCAACTTTCCAAATTTCTTG
>NZ_JAHEBC010000041.1 GCF_024642405.1 Algoriphagus sp.
AAACTCTACAATCCGTGGCAGAAGTATAATCAATTTGCGCTCAGATTATGGAAGTACTTGGCAAGGGAATCTAATTATACGAGACTGTACATTTATACCCCAAGGAGGAAAAACTGCTGTTCCAAACTTGATTAGCGGATCTAACAATGGACAACATGATTTCGGATATACTTGCTATATGCCGGAACAGATCCTAATTGAAAACCTTCATATTGATGATACTAATCATCCACAAGATTATAAAGGACCAGCTATTTTTGGAAATTTCAATCCTCAGATGAATAGTGATTCCTATGTGGAAAAATACCCTTACATTAAATCGAAAAAGGTGACACTAAAAAACGTAACAGTTTCTACCGGTGAAAAATTAAGGGTCAGTGATAACCTTTTTATGTTTAAGGATGTGAAAATCGAGAATAATTAAATGTCAATTGAAAGATTCTTAATCGATATATGCCTAACAGTTCCAAAAATCAATCTAAATTGTGCTTAGGGGTAAGTATAATCTATTTATAAAAAAAATTTCATTCAATGGATCAATTTGAAAAAAGGTTTTGCCAATTAACTTTCTGATAGTTTGATAAATTGAGGCGATTACTATTAATGGATTTTCAGAATAAAAAAATAATACTGAAATAGGATTTTAATGCAAAATCTAGTTGATTTTCAAAAGTTTAAATGTAGCTCGACAAAATGTGGTGGCAATATGTTTTAGTATTTTTAGGTGCGTTATTTTTTGATATTGTACCATTCCCCTTCCCTCCTGCATTTACAATAATGATGTTTTTTCAAATCATTTTTCAGTTGAATATATGGTTAGTCATCGTGATAGGAGTGGCTGGTTCAGTATTAGGTAGATATATTCTATTATTATATGCACCGATACTAGCCAAAATGTATTTAAAAGAATCTAAAAACAATGATATACAAATTCTTAGAGAAAAAATGAGGGAGAATGTCTGGAAAGGGCAAATGATTATATTAGCTTATTCCCTTTTACCCCTTCCTACCACCCCACTATTTTTAGGAGCAGGCATTTCAAAAATCAAGGCGAAATATATCATCCCGGCATTTATTATCGGTAAGTTTACCAGCGACACAATCGCTTTATTTGCAGGTGCATATGCGGTGGAAAATACCCAAACTATAATTGATAATACCTTTTCTTGGAAATCTGCTTTAAGCCTTGTATTCGGTTTAATTTTAATTTTTTGCCTTTTCGTTATAGACTGGCGAACCTTAATTCATTCAAAAAAACTAATATTGAATTTTAAAATCTGGAAGTAAATCCAATTTTTAGATAATTCTTTAAGTAGAGAAATAATCCATTAATCATTTTTTAAAACTGATTAAATAAATATCTAATAACCTGACAAACAATATTTTAATAGTTTCAAATAATCTAAAGCGCATTACTTTATTTTAGAATTAAAAAAGGATTATTTTAACAATACAAAATTCTCAATTTAAAACATTCTATATTAATAATATTTATTTTGGATAAATCGGGGATAATATTATAATTGTAAATTAAATATAATATTTGACTACTTTTTATTTAGTTCAGAATTCTACTTGCATGTTTGTTTTAATGTAAGGTCATAGTATGAAAAGAATTGTAAACGGCTTAATTAGAGAGACCAAAAAAGAGCTGAGGTATTTAATAACAAATCCTAAACCTATTTTATTTGACCACCTGCCAAAATGTGGGGGTACTACAATAAATTGGTACCTCGAAAGTGTATTTCCTAGAAGATTTGTTTATGAAATTTCTGGAGAAAACCCACTTGAAGCTGTAGAAAAATTCAAAGATTTGCCCAAAGGAATTAGGTTAAAATCTAAAGTAATATATGGTCATTTAGCAAATGAACTGATCGATTACGCCAATCCTGAATCATTGGTTGTCACTGTACTTAGAGATCCTGTATCTAGAATCGTTTCCCATTACCATTATGTAAAGGCAAACAAAAATCATTATCTGCATCATAAAATAAAGGAGGGAAAAATCCGACTCGACAACTATTGTTACCAAAATTTAAGTTCAGAACTTGAAAATTGGTATGTAAGTCATTTCTCAAAAATGAGTATCTCCCAAATAAATAGAGATCCAGATAAAGCAATTAAACTAGCCTTAAAAAACATTAAGGACAAGTATCATATTATTGGTTTTCAAGATGATATAACTTCATTCGTTAATGAATTAGCCCATTTAGCCAATTTAAAAAACAAATTCCAAAATCAAATTTTAAATGGCAGGAAAAAAAAATCAAAATCAAAAGAACTAGATCAGGCTACCTATGATTTAATTTGTGAAAAGAATTCTTTAGATATTGAATTATATAATCAATTAATTTTTTTAAGAGAAAGTAAAAAATCAAAAGTAGTTATTTTTAAAGGGGTATAAACTCTTTTAAGAACTTCTTCTTTCACTTTTATTTTGAAACAATATTTCTTCAGTTTCTCCTTTAAACAGTTAATTTCAAGGAAATAAATTTCTTGTCATTTAGTTCATTAAGATTTTAGATTCTATTTTATTTTGTACAAACCTCTAATAAAATTATAGTTTATTTTTATCACTTATTATTATCTGGATTTTTTTCAACTTATAGATTTATCAGAATTAATTTTACTAATACCAATTTGAAATAGTAAATTTCAAATTATTGGAACTCTGAAACTATGAAAAAACTTATTTTTATCCCTGTAATTCTACTCTTTCAACTTTGGTCGGAGGCTCAAGAAATAGAATTTGTAACTAATTCAAGACTGATTTTGGGTCCAGCAAAGGACAAATCTGCATCAATCAGTGCAGGGGACATTGACTCGGATGGAGACATTGATGTTTTAGTGGCAGATGGCAGGCATTGGCCTCAACCAAATAAGATATTTTATAATAATGGCTTGGGGATTTTTACAGTTTCGAAGTTTCTAGATAATATTTCTGAAACCAGTTATGCGACAGAATTGGCTGATTTCGACGGAGACGGGGATTTGGATGTTGCAGTAGGAAATGATATGGCTCCAAACTCGATATACATCAATGATGGAAAAGGAAATTTTATTAGATCAGGAAATTTTGGAAATGACTATTCCCCTACAAGAAATCTAAAAACTGTGGATATTGATTCAGATGGAGATATTGATATTCTGATCACAAATAGAGGACGTGTAAATGAAATTTGTCTAAATAATGGCAAAGGTGAATTTAATCAACTAGTAGAATTTGGTTCTACTGATGATTCCACCATAGATGTGGATGTAGCAGATATGGACCAAGATGGAGATATGGATTTAGTTTTAGCAAATAGAGATGGACAACAAAACTTCATTTATCTAAATGACGGAAAATTAAATTTTAATGAAAGAATCCCCTTTGGAACCGGAACAGACGAGACAAGGTCTGTAAGTGTAAAAGATATTGACCAAGACGGTTTCTTGGATATAATATCAGCCAATATAGGAGAGCCAAATGTTATTTACTTCGGTAACAAGGAATTGTCTTTTGGTCGGAAAATTATTTTCGACATCAATTCAAATGATTCCTATTCCCTTGATACTGGTGATTTAGATGGAAATGGCAGCATTGATATTGTCATTGCAAATTCTGAGAGTGCCAACATGGTTTTTTTGAATTTCGAAAAAGGTGAAGTATGGAAAGAAATCACTTTGAATAGTGGGGACTTAGATACTTATGACATAATTATTTCCGATTTAAATAATGATAATAGATTAGACATTATTGAATCTAACTCGGATGAAATTAATTACTTTTATTTCAATAGAAAATTGAATAAAATAAATTGATTTCAAGCTACTTACAAAAAGCCTGTAAAATTAATTTATACTTTTAGAAATAATGAATCCTTATAAAATCTGAATATGAAGCGTTTCCCAATCTTAGCATTTGCCCTATTTGCATTTCTTTTTTCTTGCTCAACAAAAGATGAAAGGAAACAAATAGAATCAGAAAATAATAATGCTGAATTAGAATTATTGGCTAATGGGAAATTACGATTTTTAAAACTGAATGGTACAGCTTATGAAAAAGGACTTGCCCACGGAAGGCTTTTAAAATCTGATATTCAAGAGGTCATTCAATTGTTTAAAGAAGATATCAAATCCAGCACAGGTCAAGACCCCGATGATTTTATAAAAAGCTTTTTGTCTCAAACTGATTACAAATATTCAGTGGAAAAATGGACACCCGAATTAATGGAGGAGTTGAAAGGAATCTCAGAAGGATCTGGAGTGGATTTTGAAACAATTTTTATGCATCAGTTAGGAGACGAATACTGGTTTAATACTAAGGATATCCTAGCCCACAGCTGTAGTTCTTTTGGTGTAAATAAAACCTCCTCCGAACCAAGTATCGCAGCCCAGAATATGGATATACCTGAATTTTACCATGGATTTCAAACAGTCATTGAATCCTCCAGTCCTGATTCAGACAAGAAACTGATGTATTTAACGATTCCTGGTCACTTGGGAATTACGGGAATGAACGATAGATCTCTTTCCATCAATTGTAATACCCTGATGCAGTTGGATTATGGAAAAACCGGACTCCCTGTGACATTTATCGTACGCGGAGTCTTAAGCAAAGAAACTCAAGAAGAAGCACTGGCTTTCCTAGATGAAATAAATCATGCCTCTGGCCAAAACTATATTATCGGAGGCCCGGAAAAAGTAGTAAGCATGGAGTGCTCTTCCCATAAAATAGTTGAGTTCAGACCATTTGAAAACTCTCTATTCACTTATCATACGAATCATCCGATGAGCAATACGGATTATAGCGCTAATTACCTAGAAGCTTTAAAGGCAAATAATAAATCTCCGGAAGAAGGACTTTATGAGTGCCAACGAATCAAATCATTCCAAAGAAGATTTACTGAAAATACTAAAAGTATCAGCTTAGATGAAATAAAAAATGTCTTGAGTTCAAGGGATAATGAAGGTTCTGATGTAGTCAGTAACAGAACCACTTACTCCAGTGTAATTTATGAATTATCAGAAAACCCAAAGTTTATCATTGCTCCGGGGAAACCTCATGAAACAGAATATATTGAGTTAGAATGGTAAAAATTTGAATCTTCAATCGAATTCAAATCTACTTTTTGAATATTAAATCCCTGCTATTTTTTAATCGATTTCAATTATAACTCTGTGAATTAGGGTTTTAATCTCCCAAAAAATCCTAATTTGTTGGAATAATAATTCAATTTTCAACTCTAAATGGGGCGTTATGAAAAAGTTGATTTTGGCAAGCCTTGTGATTTTTACTATTATTTTTCTGTCCTTTTCATTTTTTGAAAATAATTCCGCAATCAGTTTTCTGGATTCAATGAGTCAGGATCAGAAAGATAAAACGATGTTTCCTTTTGATGATCTAACCAAAACTAAATGGCATTATGTGCCAAGCAGTATGTTTCCAAGAGCAGGCATCTCCTTAGCTGAACTTAATGATTCACAGCATAATCTTTTTCAAAAGCTATTACAATCTTCTCTTTCTGAAACGGGCTTTGAGAAAGCCAATAGAATCATAGATTTAGAAAATGTACTTCGAGAAATATCTGGAGATACCGTCATGAGAGATCCCGGTAAATATTTTATTGCCTTTTATGGAAACCCTAAAAAAGACAGCCTATGGGCATGGTCTTTCGAAGGTCATCATATTTCATTGAATTTTACAATACTTAATAATGTCCAATCTATCGCGCCAAGATTTTTTGGGGCAAACCCCGCTATCATACCTTCCGGTCCTAGAAAAGGCGAAAGAACTTTAGAAAATGAAGAAGAATTCGGTTTTCAATTAATTAATTCACTTAATCAAGAACAAAAGGCAAAAGCTATTTTTCAGGAATCTTCCATAAATGAAATTGTAACCAGAAACTCTATTGATGTGAACCCTTTGTCACCTGTAGGAATCAGATTCGATGAGCTAAACTCAAATCAACAAAAAGTTTTCTTAAATCTTTTGGATGAATATTTAAACACTATGCCTAAGGAACTAGCGAGTGCAAGATTGAAAAATATCCAAAATGAAGAATTGGGTGAAATCAGATTTGGATGGGCTGGAGCTACTCAGATAGGAGAAGGCCATTACTATAGAGTTCAAGGCAAATCATTTTTAATAGAATTTGATAATACCCAAACCAACGCAAACCATATTCACACGGTTTGGCGAGATTTCGATGGAGATTTTGGGAAGGATTTAATCAAGGAGCATTATATGAATTCTGATCACCATAATTGATAAAATAGAGATTAATAGTTTCTCCTAAATTAATTCCCATGAAAAACATTCTATGGATTCGAATTATACTTACTGGTCTTGGGATGGAAATTATTTATGGCATCTACATCAGTTTTATTCGCTGGTATGAAGAAAGTCTCATGACAAGTTTTATAGCTCTAGCTATACTTATGTTTATTGGAGGTTATTGGGTAGCTAAAAAAACCCTCTCAAATAAGATTCTTCAAGGAGCACTAGTTGGAGTTGTTGGTGTTATTTTTTATTTGATAGTTTCTATTCTTTTGGCAGATGGTGAGGATGTTTCTACTGGTCTCCAATTTTGGATGGAGCACCTTGCCAAAATAGGTGGAGGAGCCTTAGGAGGTTTTTTTGCTAAAAAAAGAACCACAGGCATCAATTAAATAAGAACCTTTAAAAAAGAGTAGGCTAAACTCAAAATAAAACTATGAATTTCAAATCACTATTCAGTTTCATTCTGTATTTATTTTCTATCCAAATCGTCTTTGCCCAAGAGGTATTTCTCTATAAAGAAATCGATACTACCAAGCTATACATGGAGGTTTTATATCCAAATCAAATGGACTCTTCCCAAACCTACCCAGCTCTGGTTTTCTTCTTTGGTGGCGGATGGAATGGTGGAACACGTGCCCATTTTGAGCATCAAGCCGAATACTTTGCAAAACGTGGATTGATCTGTTTTCTTGTCGATTATCGAACCAGAAATCAACATCAAACAACACCATTTGAATCTTTAAAAGATGCTAAATCAGCAATTCGTTATTTGAGAAAAAACGCTCACAAATTCCACATTGATCCTTATAAAATCATCGCTTCTGGAGGTTCTGCTGGAGGTCATTTAGCAGCTGCTACTGCTTTGAGTCAAGGTTATAATGAAGAAACAGATCCTTTGGATATCAGCCCCGTTCCAAATGCATTAATTCTTTTTAATCCAGTTATTGACAACGGTCCAGGTGGTTATGGATACGAAAGAATTGGAGAAGCATACACCAGTTTTTCTCCTCTTCATTCTATTAAAGCTGGAGCACCACCTACTCTGTTTTTACTGGGCACAAAAGACAATCTAGTTCCAGTGATAACTGCTCAATATTATAAAATGGTGATGGAGAAAGTTGGAAGTAGGTGTGATTTAATTCTATATGAAGATCAGCCACACGGTTTTTTCAATTATCCGAATTTTGAAAACTATAGGAAGACGGTTCAGGCAACGGATAATTTCCTTCAGTCTTTAGGGTTTTTACAAAAGTCCCCTGAAGTTATAATTGAGTAATCTTTTTAAAAACAAAAGAAATAATTAACTCCGGGAGACTCCCCCGGAGCTAACCCTTTATCAAAAAGCAAACTGGTATTGTAGTACAAACTGCCCTTTCCTTTTAGCTGACTCATTAATTACTAGCAACTCATTTGTTCCTTGGACTAGGATTGGTCGACTTTGATAGTCTAGAGATAATTTAGATCTATGTCCCATTTGAATCCAATTAACACCGATATTATAGGTGGTAATTGAATTTTCTACTCTTTGGAAATCAGAAATGTTTAACTCAAGATAAGGCTGAAGAGTCCCTAGTTTTCCTAGGAGGTCTTTTCTCATTAAATAGCCAGCTTGACCATAATAAACTGTTCCAGTTCCAATTAATGGTGCGTTATTTCCCGGTCCATTGAAGGTACCTTGATCATTTACACCATTTGCAGGATTCATGGGACCTGTGTTATGGAGATGATTTGGGCCAAAATCATATTTCAAAAAAGCAACGTAAGCAGTTATTGAGTTTCCTTTTTCTTTATTTAAAGGGTTTTCAAGAAAAACATCAATTCCAAATTGCTTGCTAGCCTGTTGAAGAACAGGACCTGTAGAAACATCTCTATATTCTACTGCATGATCCTGAACAGCAAAACCAGAACCTAAAGAAAGTACTTTTTTTGTCCCTAAATAAGATCCCGTCATATAAGGGAATTGATTGCTTTCTTTATCCCAAAACTGCCACATAAAATATCCTTGAAATTGCATGGCTGGAGCTTCCGCGCTATAATAAGCCACCTTTGTTACATCTTCTGGAAGAGTCGGAACTGGTCCAGCTGCTGTCTGAATTGGCATTGGATTAGATGCTGAAATTCGGTAATCAAATGATCCCAATTTACCTTTGGCATATACCCCAAGCCTTCTTACAAACTGATCTGTCAGATCATTTGTGGTTTCCTGAAAATACGGTAAATCCATACCTAAAATACTTCCTACAGAAGAGGATGAATATCTAGATGTTCCATTCCAGCCATTTAATCCTGCTCCAAGAGATAATTTGGTTTTAATTACAGCATATTCTGCTGTAACATCATGCAGGAACATTCCTGGCTTTCTTGCTGAAGTTGACCCCCAACTATTTATACCAAACTGTGTATAAATAAAGATCTGATCTGTTATCTGACCAAATACCTGATAGCGAACTCTTCTTAACCCTACATCAAAACCGCCATTTTTTGCTGTCCCGAAAACAGTAGAACCTGGGTTATAATCTACATATCGCATCCAAATCTGGGCTAAGCCTGTTCCTCGAACATAATGACTCCCATCATCATTTAAGGAGATTTTTAAGTCTTTTTCGGAACTTTGAGCAAGGGACTGAACTACAATAACAATTAAAGCCATTGCAGACAAAAGGATAATTCTATTGAGCTTTTTCACAATAATTCTTCTTTTGATAAATCCAAAGCCTGCCTAAGGATTGAAGACTCAATGCCCGGCAAACCATGTTTTCATAAGAATTTTATCTCTTTTTTAATTAGATTTTTGCCAGTTTTCTTGCCGCCAAGTGATGATCAGAAGCAGGTTTATGTTTTTCAAGCCCAATGATCTTCACCGTTCCACCATTATCCTCATATTCATGTTGGAATAAATGAAGATTCTCCATTACGGAGTGATCTACTAATTTGGTACCTTTTAGATCTATTGTAACATTAAATCCTGCTGGGATTTCTTCCAATTTTCTTTTGATACCAAGGAAATTTGAAAAAATCGCTGATTTATTAATTTCAATCAGATAGTTGTCGCCTTCAAAAGAAACAATCGTAGGGGCTTTAAAGAAAGAAGAAATTGGTGTTCCATTAATTAAGTGAATAACCACTTTCAACAAAATACCTGCACCAATACCAATCAATAAATCTTCGAAGATGGTAAAGAAGATAGTCACCAAGAAAATCGCAAGTTGCTCTTTACCGATTTTGAATGTATTGATAAACTCTTTTGGATGCGCTAGTTTGATACCTACGGTAATAAGCATAGCCGCCAAAGCTGCATTGGGAATCATTTCAATAACAGGAGTGGCTACCAAAACGAAAATCAACATGAAGAAACCATGAAAAAAATTTGCCCAACGGGTTTTTGCTCCAGAGCTGACATTGGCAGAGCTACGAGCAACTTCTGAAATCATTGGAAGTCCTCCTAACAATGCAGCAAAAGTATTTCCTATACCTACGGCAATCAGATCCTTATCATTGTTAGATTTTCTTTTATATGGATCTGTTAAATCAATAGCCTTAACCGTAAGCAAAGACTCCAAGGTGCCCACTAATGCAAACATGATCACATATTTGATAAAAACTCCTGTTTGAGCAAAACCACCGAAATCCGCATTGTACTTTACATTTTCTACAAAATTTCCAATGTGTAAGAGCGCATAAGCTGGTTCGGTATGTTCAAAATCCATGATTAGTTCTGCTGGAATTGCAAATAACAAAACAACCAATGGAGCAGGTATTTTCTTGATCTTGGTGTTTTTGATACTTGGCCATGCCATCATTATGATCAATGAAACCACCCCAACTACTGTCGCTTTTGGGTCTAGATTCATTAAGAAATTTGGCACAGCCCCCAATAAGCCAAAAACGCTTAATCCTTTTGACAATGAAGGATCAACATCCAAAAGAATAGGAATTTGCTTGACAATGATAATAATACCAATCGCAGCAAGCATTCCATGAATAGCAGATAGTGGGAAGATGTCAGCAAGTTTTCCAAGTTTGAAAACACCGAATAAAACCTGTACTAATCCAGCTACAGCCATCGCTCCTAGCGCCAGTCTCCAGCCTATTTCTCCTCCTCCAAATTCTCCTACAGCTCCGGCAACTACTACGATTAATCCAGCTGCAGGACCTTTAATGGTTAATCTTGAGCCCATAAAAAAGCTGACGATAATACCCCCAATGATTGCCGTAAGCAATCCCATAATTGGAGGAAATTCTGATGCTTTTGCAATACCCAAACTGAGTGGCATCGCTAATAGAAACACAACGAAACCTGAGCTAGCATCTGCTCCAAAGTTTTCTTTTAAGCCTTCCCAGCCATCTTTAGGAAGAGCAAGTTTTGATTTTTTTTCCATTTGATAGTTTGATTTGGTGAGCATGATTTCTCAGCTCAAATGATATTTTTTTGATTTTAGGATATATTTTTATTGAAGGCTTAGCTCGATAAAACTTGCCTTTTAGAGAAAAGATTGATGCGCCTTTTTTTGGAATCTACATAGGAATCAATTTTGCTTCCGCTGCCCATAAAGAGTCTTGCGAATATTCTTATAGCAACAATTCCTTCCATGACAAAAGCCAAAGCCGCAAAGAATGCTAATAGAAATTGATCCTCATGAATATGTGTAAAAAGGAGATCCTCCCCGATGAATGTAGGTGAAAGCGGAAATCCCATTAAACCCAAAGCACTCAATAAAAAAAGAAAGGCTTGGACAGGATATTTTTTTACATAACCATGATATTCGTGCATTCCAGATTGGCTTGTTTCTTTTTTAAGCCAGGTAATTATCAGTAAACCAGACAATCCAAACACGAGCACGCCACTGAAATAGATCACTACTTCTTCTATTCCAAACACTTCATTTTCAGATATTGCCAATACCAGCCACAAGTGATTTATCAAAAGCATAGTCCAGCTTAATCTTGCAGATCTTCGTTCTGAAAATGCTTTAAAAACCATCAGAAGCCCGATAAACGCAAATAATGCAGGTAATACTACTCTAATAGATTCCGGGATTTTATAACCAGCCATCAACAAGCCCAAACCAATTAAATAGCTTGGTAAGAAGTACAATAAAACGCTTCTGTAACTTAAGAAATCAAGTTTGTGACCTAGGTTTTTAAAGGGCCTGAAGATGATTTGATTGATCAATTTATCTAGATTCCATTCCTTCAAACTCCATAAGTAGCAGGAAAGAACTAATCGTTGAGAAAAACCCGAACGTTGTTTTTTCAATTTTGGCACATAGCCATAAAACTGCTCACGAATCAAGTAGCTCACGATAGACGGAGATACCAATAATTGATAGGTTCTTAAGAAAGCATTTCCAGCAAAATGGAATAAAGCTAAAACCTCAAATCCCGCAGCAACTTCGATAAACATAATGCCGATTTGGGTCAGTGAAGAATAGCCTATCTGTGTCTTTACTGAAGTTTGAACCCTTGCAATCATAGTTGATAGGATAGCAGTAATCAATCCCACCAATACTATTATTATTCTTACTACCACTTGATTTTCCCAGAAAGGAAAAGTTCTGAGCAATAGAAAAACTCCTAAATGAACAGATAGAGACCCATAGAAAATTGCTGAGGAGGGTGTTGGACCTTCCATTGCTCTTGGAAGCCAGGAAGAAAATGGGAACTGTGCAGATTTTGCAGCAGCAGCCAAAAGCAACATAACTGAGATAAATAAGCCAATTCCTGAATGCCCCATTAAATGTTCCGAGACAATTTCCGAATTTGTAAGTTTCAAGAAAGTCACGTTTTCGTGCCATAAATGATGGCTAGCCCACATTGCCAAAATGACTCCTACATCACCTATTCTGTAGATAGAAAAGACTTTGATTGCATTTCTTGTCGGTAAATAGTGCTCTCTGTAAAAAGCAACCAACAAAAAGGAGGATAAACCAAGCATTTCCCAACCAACAAACAAGGTCTCCATATTTCCAGCTAAAACCGTTACGTTGTAACCGAGATAGAAAAACAAAACGGTATTGAAAAAGCGCTTATATCCAGGCTCTCTGTGCAGGTAATATCTGCTATAATAGGTGATAAGGAAGGTCAGCATAGCACCCATGACTACGTAGACAGCTCCAATTCTATCAAAGAAGAAATCAACTAGAAACTCAAAATCGGATGTTTTGTAAAGGACAAACTCTTTCAGGTTTAAAGTCTGAAAGTCCTCCAATCCCCAGAAAACAAGGAAAACCAAAATGCTAATCAAATTCAATCCAGCTGTATAGAAAGCTACTTTTGAAAGTATACTTTCTTCTTTTTCCGGAACTAGTAAGCTGATTATAAAACCGATAAGAGGTATCCCTATCATCAGTTGAATCCAAGAAGACAATTCCATTACAATGAGTCGATTAAATAGATTGGCAAATTCTGATCTGAATTAAGAAGCTTTGATTTCAAATGGTCAACATGTGAAATTGTAGTACCTGGCTCATAGAGTACAAAAGCCCCATCTTTAAATCGATGAAACGTTCTTGTTCTGGGATCCAAAACCACGAAAATCACCCAGTAATTTTTGACCCATTCATAAGTGCCTGGATTATTCAGAAGTACATTCATCACAACTTCAGGTTCATGCTCTACCACTAACATCAATCGGATAGGATCATGTATTTCTACCATCTGATAAGGTAAGCCTGTTCTAAGATCGCCATCTGCTCCATTGGCAACTCCAATAAGACCCATCACATTATGGGGTAGTTTTGTGCCTGCACCAAGTCTCTCGTTATCCATTCTTGAGAAATAATATTCGAGATTGATACCGCCACAAACGGGCGCTGCCGCTCCAAGAATTTTAGTTAAAGCAACACCTTCAGGATCTGTCCTGTAATCATAGGAATTCAAAAATGCTCTCCTATCCAAAAACAAATCTTCAATAGTTGATTTTCTTGAAACAATACAAAGACTATTCGTCGCATGATTGTACTCTGGCCTTGGTTCAAAAAGAGATACAGCTCTCTTTTTTACTGCCTCATGTAGCTTTGAAAGTGATTTAGATTTATCCTGTGTTGCAAATCTTCTTGCTCTTTCCATCGCATTGATATCCAAAGCTTCTTGAAAAACCTTAATATTTTTTTGATGCTTTACCTTGTTTTCTACTGATAATACATCCAGATCATAAAATTCGACTTCATCTTTAGTAGTGTCGTGAAGCCCTCCAACAAATTGAGTAGAGTCCGGAAGGGAAATTCCTCTTTCAGCAAGGATTTTTCTGACTCTTGCATCATTTCCCATAAATGCTGCCACACGAGCATTCACCGAGCCTGGTCTACCACAACATGCACCACAGTCATACCCTGCATAATGCGTATTGTTAATACTTGATGCCCCATGCCCAACCAGGTAAATCAAAGAAGAAAATTTCTCCAAAAGACCTATACTCTTCAATAATCCTTCGACCCTATCCGCCATTTCTTCGATTCTGAAACCAACTTGCAAGTCGCCTTCTACCCCACCTTTATACTCTATGGTCAAAGAACCTTTAGGATCCATATGGCTAAAAGAAGAAACTTCTAAAGCAGAAGAGGATGGTCTAAGAATATTTTTCACCAAATTCAAAGCAGACCAAAAACCAACAGTTTGTGCACTGACCCACCCCCTTAACAAGGAATGATTGTTTTGATGAAAATGTACGTCTTTTGAGAGCTTTTTATGATTTGCTGTTTCCTTGATTAAATATTTTGGAAACATAGGTGCTGGGCAAACCTTCGTATGAAATTTTCCAAACTCTGGTTGAAAATAGAATTCCACATTGAAAAACCCAGGAGTTCCAAAAGTCGCACACTCAGGTTCTACAAATTCCAAATGTCGACGAAGCGAGCATTCTCTGTCATCAATACAGAACATCGCCTGAAAACTTGGCAAATTTGGAGATCCAGGACTTGGAGTTACTGCTTTGATACCAGACAAAACCTCATCATGGAAGCTCCATTCATAAGCTTCTTGCCAACATTGAAGAATCAGATCCAATTCTTCGAATGGACTGTTTACAAATAAATCTGTAGTATCAAATGGGAAACGAATTCCTATAGGACTCCAGTTTTCTCCAAACTTTTGATCTAAAGCATCAATCTCCAAAAGACATTCAAATAAGATTAAATCTTTTAAAGCGATGGTTTTAGAATCCAATAATGATCCAGGTTGGTTTTCCAAAACAGAAACCATACCTGACCATCCCGGATGGGCAAATTGTTGATCAAACAAATACCAACCATAAGATTCTTCTCTGCCTACTAAAATTTCCAATAGCATTTCTAAGCTTAATGCCGAATCAAATAAAAGAGATTTGGCTCTTCTGCTTTTTAATATCGATGAGTAGCTTTCCTTCTGAATGAGTTTTATAGCATCCAAAAATCCTGTTGTCTCCACGGGAAATGCCCACATAGAAATCCCTTGATCCAAATAAGATGAAATCAAACGAAATAGAAATGGATGAATATTTTTATCCAAATTGAAATGATAATCTGATTTCCAGTGAGATCTGAAAGAACCTACTTTTTGGCTTTTATTTTTGGCAGGATTTGAATGAAGTAGCTTCTCCATCCAATTTTCTAAATTTTCAGATCCAAATTGTTCAGAAATGGTATTAGTAAGAACTTTTGGATTGATTTTGCCTCTTTTGTATAATTCCCTGTAGTCCTCTAAAGGAAGATATCCTTTAAAACCAAATTGGGAGCCTGCTTGCTTTAATGCCTGATGAAATGGCAAATTCTGAAAAGCATGCAACGTATTATGATGGACAAAGTCCTTCAGTGGTGCTTGACTCGGAAGGAAATGCATCAATTCATGCAGAATCTCCTCAGCGTCAAATGCATGAGTTTGCTTTGATAAATTCATTAAAATTAAATATGAGTGAATGATATATAAGACCAGATTGCAAATGCAAAATGGACTACCACAGGAGGTGGTTTATCATAGCCCTTTGGGCAAAAAATTAACTAAGGTATACTTTCCAAGAATGGAAAAGATCGTAAAAATGTAGGTTTCCCTGCTTGGCTCTACTATTAAAACCTGCTAAAAAGGTTGTTTTATATAATTTTTTGAAGGAATTGGAAACAAGTTTTTCAATTATTGATACCAATTGTTCATTTTCCGATTCCTCCTCAGAGCTCTCTTCTAAGACCGCATCAGAATGACTATGCTCACATATGATTAAAGTGGCAATACGATCATTAATTGGTACATACTCAATACATTCTTTATTTTCAATTAGAAAATTTGGCAATGTCTCAACAGTCGCATTTCCTAAAGAAAAAGCAATCCGAATGGAAAAAATTAAGAGACTAAGAATTATTGGCATTTAGATAATAAACAGTGCGAAATATACAACTTTTTCCAATTACACAAGAGATAATTATTTTTATTACTGATTTTACATATAAACTATCCTATTTATGTGAATTGGATAATTAACTGGCAAATTTATATGTCTTTAGTATAAAATTAATATTTGAAATTTTCCTGTATTTGAAGCCTTATTTAAACATCGACAAAAAATTGAAACTAGGTAAAACAAAAAATCAATAAAAAAAGCCCCGAAAATTATCGGGGCTTCAGGTGATCGTGAACAACTTTTCACTAATTCCTTATTTCAATATTGCCACTAGAGACAACACCAGAAACGGTATAAGGAGAACCATTATCTATATTTAAATTTCCGCTCGAAGAACTATCTCCAACTGAAACTTTACCACTTCCTGCACTAAGACTAAAATTAAAGCCATTTAGATCTGAAAATGTTTGAATCCTAATATTACCTGAGGAAGCATTAAACTTAGATTCAGAACTTAGTCCAGAATTGATTGCATTTATTCTGCCTGAGGAAACTTCAAGTTTTCCAATTTCATTTATCCCAATCAAGTCCATATTTCCGGAGTTCAATTTCGCATGAAGCATTCCTTCCACATTTTCTGCTTTATAACTTCCCGAAGATCCATTTAATGAAACATTTCCAAGAATATTTCTCATGGTTACGCTTCCCGACCCTATTTCAATTTTAGTATTTCCTTCTAAGTTTATAAGACTTAAATCCCCAGAACCAGCTCTTAAATCAATTTTATTCGCATTTAAATCCTGGACAATCAATTTTCCTGAACCGGCTGATATTTCCATTAAGTCTCCTATCACATTAGATATGGTTGCTTTTCCAGATCCAACTTCAACATCTAATTCCATCTCAACGGGTCCCCTCAGATAAATATGTCCCCTACTCCTTCCAGAACTTCCAATATTTTTTTGATCGAGCTCTATTATCAATTTATCTTGGTCTTCCCTGTATTCAATTTGATACCTTCCAGATCTATTAGATTCCAATACAGCATCAAGTTGAATAGTAGTCATAGATGGATCCCCTTGATATATAACCTCTAGAAAACCAGACTCTATTTCAACTTTATTTATTCCGGAAAACTCTTCATTAATAGATTGAACTATTTCTAATTCTGAATCACAAGAGCTAAACAAAACTTGAATAGATAATACTGTAAACCCAGTAAATACTTTTAATAAATTCCTTTTGAATTTCATTTTATGCAGATTTTAAAATTTTAATTTGTTTTTTATTTTTAAAAGCACTGCATGCATACAAATGTACGACTTTTCACAGTGCTGGTTATCAATGATTTGATTTATTGATTTATGTCAAATCAAATTGGTTTTATCTCTTAATTTAAAATTGGGTGGAGATAGGTCACCAAAGATTTTAGAATTAATACTTTGGTAAGTAATATCAATTTTGATAGTCATATAGAATAGATTTTTGGTTTAGTTTTACCTTACTTCCCTTATGACAATTCAAATTGATTTCACCCCTATTTAATTTCTTAAAAAATGATAGCCCAAACTTCAAAAGCCCCTTACTATGCCGTTATCTTCACTAGCATCAGAACTGAAATTGATGAAGATTATTTAAAAACTGCAACTCAGATGGAAGAACTGGCAATTCTTCAACCTGGGTATTTGGGGCATGAAAGTGCACGGGAAAGCATAGGAATTACCGTGAGCTATTGGAAAGATCTAGAATCTATCAAAAATTGGAAAAAACAATCCGATCATCTATTGGCCCAAAAAAACGGAAGAGAAAAATGGTATTCAGCCTACAAAATCAGAATTTGCCTTGTGGAAAGAGACTATGATTTCAAATTATAAATCTAAACTCTAAAAAGAATAACCAAAGCCGACCCCTGCGAATAAGGGCCAAAACCCATTGTTATTAAAAATTGGATTGATATTGATTTTCCACATAAAACCTCCATCTACGGGCACTTTTCTATATCCAAAATTCAAAGTCCCCATTACACTTGGCGAACCGTCTACATCCAATATAAAATTATAATCTGAACTAGTGACACAATTAACACAGCCGGCATAACCATATTCTTGTTGAGAAAAGGTAAAAAAGGTAGCTCCTATCCCAATCTCAAAATAGTGGGGTCCTTTTCCCATCAACCTATTTGCCATGATTGGAATTGAAAAAAATGATTCTCCTTCAGCTGCAAAACCTCCGAATCCAAGTCTCATTCCCCAGGAATCAACTTTTTCCTTATCAAATCTAAAATCGTAATTGAAACTGTAGGGAAGCCCAGGGCCGCCTAATTCCAGATAAACTGACTTTGTCGGCAATTTTTCTTGAGAGTATAAATTACCCGCAATAAAAAATAGAAGGAATCCAAAAAGAATTTTTTTCATAGTCAGCTAATATTAATCGATTATTCCCGTAACGTACAGATTTTATACAATGCTACACAAAGTCTTTCAAAAATTTATGTATCGAGGTTTTAAATAGAACTTCATTGAAGATTGTTATTTTTAACCCGTGAAAAATATAAATCCCAAAAATTTCAATTTTCGAAATAGGTTATTTTTGACCATCCTTGCATTTAGTTCCTATTTATTCTTAATGATACTGGGTTCTTGCGTGGATCAATTAGATTCGGATCCATTTGGCTCATGCCCTGCTCCGGAAACTTCAAATGCCATAGGTTTAAAAGTAGCTTATAGTCCTTATCAGGATAATAGATATTCGACAGATCAAGATACTGTTGCACTAAAAGATTTTTCCATAAATTTTGAGGTTGTTGCTGAATCAAATACAGAAAGTAACCTAGGATACATGCCTGGAAAGGCATTTGCGTTGTCCTGCATAAAAACCTACCGGTTTAAAAACATTTCAAATATAGCGGTAACCTTACTCTCCCCATTTAATGGATTACCAGTTGGAACAGATATATCGTACTTGCTTCAAGTAGATCCAGAGACAACCTTAAACAGATTTAGGGAGTTTGATAACATATCAAATTATTTGGGCGCAAACCTTACTATTGTACCTGAAAATTACGAGCAACTTAAAACAAGGACGTTTTTATTCTTAAAAGATGGCAGTAAAATCATTGTAGATTCTACCTCTCCCCGTATTAAAATTAATTGAACCAAATGTTACGCAAATCATTCCTTTGGATTTTCGCTATTGCCATGATATTGGTAGTGGTTTATATGCTAGGTCCAAAAGTTGAAAAAGAAGAATTAGTAATACAATTTCCTGATATTCCAACAAGGATGCAGGAAATCGAAAATTACGTTAATCAAAGGGAGGATACCGTTTTAGGATTAAAACCAGATAATGAGGCCTACATTGTATGGGCAGATAGTTCCAATAAAAGAAAAACTCCTTACTCCATTGTCTATATTCACGGTTTTGGAGCTAGTCCAATGGAAGGTGATCCTGTTCACAGATTCCTAGCAGCACATTTTGGTGCCAATTTATTTGTCACAAGACTTCCTGAACATGGGATAAAGAGAGCCAATGGTATGGAATATTTATCCGCTCAAGCACTTGCTGATGCAGCTGGTGAAGCCTATCAAATTGGCAAAAATCTAGGAGATTCAGTTATTGTAGTAGGAACTTCTATGGGCGGTGCATTGACATTATTACTCGCAAGTCAGCAACCTGAGATCAAAGCCGTAGTAGTTTATTCTCCTGCAATTCGGGACAATGGAGAAAAGCTTGCAGTCTTATTTGTTCCTTGGATGAAAAAAATAATGGAGTGGACTTGGATGGAAGATAAAGTTAGAACCCAAGAGAGAAAAGGTGAAAAGGAAAAGTACTGGTCTGATAAATATCATATTAATGGATACCAAAGTTTAGCGGTTTTGATGTACAGTATGATGAATAAAGAAACCTTCTCCAAAATTAAGCAGCCTTTATTTTTGGGCTACTATTATAAAAATGAGGAAGAACAAGATTTCGTGGTATCTGTACCCCAAATGTTAAAAATGTATGAAGACCTAGGAACTCCTGAAAGACTGAAAAGAAAAGAGGCATTTCCCGATGCTGGTGACCATGTCATTGGTAGTTCAATTACTTCCAAAGATTGGGAAGGGGTTCTTTTTAGGACAATTGATTTTCTGGAGAATGTAGCTAAAATACCTTCCCGAGCTGACTTTCAACAAAAAGTGAATGAATTAAACGAGCTGGACAAAGAGCTCAATTTAATGAATGAGAACTAAACAAAATATCCTCTGAAATTCATTCAGAGGATATTTTTTATTCAAGAGAAAAAGAATACTTAAATGGCTCGGCTGGAAGGTTTATACTATTGTAAAGATTTACTTCTGGGTTATCAGCCCAAGCATATCTGATTTCGCTTGGATTAATAATTGTGGTTTCAAATATCACTTCATTATTACCGGAAATTTCACCAACAACTTCTTGAAATTTACCCTTAGAATCAGCGATAATAAAACCCTTTACTGAGTCCGAATCATCTGAAAGTTTAAGCCCTTCACCGACAGCTTTAAAACTAATTGTAATTTTTCCTTCTTCAGCAATTGCACTTTCAAAAACTGGCCCCGAAGCCAAAATATTTTCTTTATAGGCCACTTTCCTAGCTTGAAGCCAAAGTCTTTCCCCTACATCCTTTTTGTTTTTAGGATGAATATCTCCTTCCTCTCCAATATCAATTATAACGGCCATCCCTGTATTAGGAACAGAAAGCGTCTGGGCTTGAGCATCTCTTAAAAATGCCCAATTACTATCAGGCTGAGGAGATTTTCTTTCCATAAAATTAGCCAACTGTACAAAGAGAAAAGGAAACTCTCCAATTTTCCAATGTTGCCTCCAATTAGTAATCATAGCTGAAAACAACTCTTTGTATTCCCCTGCTCTGCCTGCATTGCTTTCACCTTGGTACCAGATAGCACCTTTAATAGGGTAATCGGCAATAGGACTAATCATGGCATTAAACATCATTCCTGGCTTCCAATTAATCCATTCCACTTTTGGAAGCATAGGTTCTACAATATCAGTAGAGTAGCTCCAAACTCCTTCCAAAGAAATTTTATTGCTGCCCTGAAGGATATACATTTCTCCAGGTTCTCCAATTCTTGGCTGATTATCCCAAGTATTTATGGCTCTAATAGTAAGTATATTATTTCCAGAAAGTAACAATGATGCGGGTATTTCCAGCTCAGGAGTAGTTGTTCCCCAATCCTTATAGTGAAGTAACTTACCATTCAGGTAAACATACCCCATTTGATCAATTAAAGGTAAATGTAAAGTGGCATCTTCTGCGGAAGTAGCTTTAAACACTTTCCTGACCCAAGCAATATGTTGGAGAGGATTTGAATTTGGTAAATTAATCTTTCTCCATTGGCTATCATCATAACCTAAACTTGAGACTTTTAGGGCTGCTAAAGAATCTGGTTTTGAAATAAGTTTATTTCTTAATTCTTTTCTCTTTTCATTCTCCTCCACCTCATTTTGCCATTTATCAGCATTCTCCATAATATCTAATGCCTCTTTTGAATAAGACGCGCTCATCCCGGCGAGTACCGAAGCTTCAGTCCATCCTTCAGCCGGAGTTCCACCCCAGTTGGACTCAATGATCCCAACTGGCACATTTTTCTCTAAATGATTTCTTTTAGCAAAAAACCAAGCAACAGCAGAAAAATCAGGCATGTTCTCAGCATTAGCAACTCTCCATTCTCCTCCTACAACATCCTCTAGAGGTTTTGCACTGTAAGAT
>NZ_JAHEBC010000252.1 GCF_024642405.1 Algoriphagus sp.
AGGTGAGGTAGGAAATGTTGTCGAGGTTGTAATTGTTCCACCAATTAGCTATTCATCATTCACCATTCGAAATTAAAAAACATTTCCTCCATCCTATTCAAATGGTTCAGTTGGGATTTTAAATCCCGAACTTTTATCATTGATTTCTTTATTCAATTTTAAATTTCCTTTTTCTTCTACGTCCTTTTGGCTTGGCCCAAAAGGACCAAAAATCCAAGTCGCAATAAAGCTTCCTCCGCACATTCCAGCCACCTGGCCCGCTATTGCGACGGCCCACCGCGCAGTCAAATTCAACTAGTTATCTTAAAAAAAACTGATTTAAATTCTTTGACTATTTTCATTATTTGACATTCATCATTCATCATTCGATATTAAAAAATATGATTATCCGCAATGATGCCAGTCACCTTAAATTCTTTGCTTATCTGGTCGGAAGACCGATGACCGAAGACCGAAGCAGCCTAAAATTTACAGTTGAGCTTATTTTATATTGCATTAGTCTCCTTACTGGTAGAATTGCGGATATACACATTAAAAAATACTTTTATAGTTCCATCTCGTAGTTCGCATTTCGTACTTCGTATTTTATTCATCGTGGTCCTGAATTAAAAAATTGAAAATGTTGTATTGGTTGTCGGTTGTCAGTTCCCGTAATTCGTCCTTCGTAAATCGTACTTACTTCAAGGTTTCTTATTTGTAACAACGTATCAACTCGCTCCAAGATTTCATACTTCCTACTTCCCACTTCCATCAATATATTCCCTCAATTCATCTTCAATCCCGACGGGAAATCCTTTCTTTTCTTCCACACCAACATAGATCAGGCAACTCGATGGTGTGTTTTCAAAGATTCCCTTAAACTTAGCCAACCATATTTCTAAGTGGGATTTCAATTCTTTGATCCGTGGAATTTCTATCATAAGTTCACGATGCTCTTTTATCAGGTTCAAAGCCGATTGGTTGTATTCCATTAATATTTTTTCGGTGTAGGAACGAATAGTTTGGTGAAGAATTAGTTCGTCTTTCGACATCTGATCAAAATATTCATGAAAGAATTCCTCATATTGAAGCCGTTTGGTGTTTGGGATTCTATCTTTCATTTTTTGGGCTAGTTTGTTTCGGAGTTTTGCCTGTGCCTGAAAAGTAGTCCAAGCTGTATCCAGAATTTCAAACAACCTATTAGCGGTATCTTTATTGGAAAGACTTGCAGGATGTGATTCCTTTTGGGAAGAAGGTCCACCTGGAAACTCAGCTTTACTCAAATCAAATGGATTTTCTTTTGCAACACCTTTTAGGATCAATGCGGTAGACGTTTTTTGATCTTTTTCTACGATGTCCACATAGACAATTGACTTTAGCATTTTTGGGACTTCACATGCTTTTACTTTAATGGGGATCATTGACCGCTTAACTCCCGTTGGATCATCTTGAAATGCAGCACCCCATTCTGGCATGGTAAAAATGGAAGCAAAATAATCGGCTGAATAAATTGCAATGGTTTTCTTTGCTTCTGACGCCATTAACATTTCGTAAACAAAATTATTACCTGGGCGAAAGTCTTTGGCTTGCAAAACAGTGGTGTATTTTGCCTCTTCCAAGATTTTACTGATCCAAATAGCCCAATCTACATCTGCGGCGGTATAGCTTATGAAGAAGTCTTTCATATTTTGAGTTTAAAAAGCGGATTGTCAATTCTACTTGAATGAATATAAGTAATCGAAACAAGAACGCATGCAAAAAGCTAAACTTTAAAATCATGGAATTTAGAGCAGGATAGTTAATTATAAAAAGTCATTTTCTTGCGTTTAAATACTTTGAATCTTGCAATGAAACATACTCTAGCTTTCCTAATACTTGCCTTTTTATCCAGACCAATTGCTTTTTCTCAAACTGAAAAACCCAATATCATCTTTATCCTCACAGATGATCAACGATGGGATGCATTAGGTTTTTCAGGAAATGAAATCATTCAAACACCTGAAATGGATAAGTTGGCTGGCGAAGGAATCTACTTCAAAAATGCCTTTGTGACTACTCCAATTTGTGCTGCGAGTCGGGCTAGTTTATTGACGGGGCTTTATGAGCGAACTCACGGTTATACTTTTGGTCCGAATGAACTTCAAGAAGCATATGCTGCAAATTCTTACCCAAATCAGTTGAGAAAAGCAGGGTATCAAACAGGGTTTTTTGGAAAATTTGGAGTAAGATATTCAGGGTTCGAAAACCTATTCGATCAAGGAGACAACTATGATCGTAATGGGCAATTTCCAGATAGAAGAGGATACTTTTATAAAACCATCAATGGGGATTCTGTTCATTTGACCAAGTACACGTCATATCAAGCTCAGGAGTTTATTAAAAATTCTTCTTCAGATAAGCCATTTATGCTATCTCTGAGTTTCAGTGCTCCTCATGCCCATGATCCGGCAGAGGATCAATATTTCTGGTCTGAGGATGTGGATCATTTGTATGAGGATTTTAAATTCCCGAAGGCCAAATTAAGTCAGGATAAATATTTCGAAGCCCAGCCAGAGTATGTTCAAAAAGGTGAAAACCGGACTCGCTGGTATTGGCGGTATGATACGCCGGAAAAATTCCAGCATAGCATGAAAGGCTATTATCGAATGATTTCTGAAGTGGATCTGGAAATAGGGAAAATCAGAAAAACACTGGAAGAGAAAGGACTTGATAAAAACACAGTCATTATCCTGATGGGTGATAATGGATACTTTCAGGGAGAGCGTCAACTCGCTGGCAAATGGTTGATGTATGATAATTCGATCCGGGTACCTTTGATAATTTACGATCCAAGGAATCCAGGACATAGAACGATCAATGATTTTACGCTGAATATTGACGTTGCCCCCACAATTCTTGAGTTTGCAAATAGTTTGATCCCAGACTCTTATCAGGGATTAAGTCTGGCAGATTATGTAATCGGAAAAAATCCGGCAAGCGAGCGTAAAGATTTTATTGTAGAACACCTTTGGAAAGTAAATATCATTCCTGCCAGTGAAGGGCTACGAACAGAAGAATGGAAATATTTTAGATATCAGGATGATCTGGCACATGAGGAACTTTATGATTTGAAAAAGGATCCGATGGAAACCAAAAATCTTGCAGGTAATCCTAGATATGCTTCTGTATTATTAGAAATGCGCGAAGTTTTTGAACGACAAGCCGCTGAGTTGGTATCCGAAAAAGTAAAATAAGTCTCAGTTTTTAGATGATTTAGAATTCTTACTTCAACCAACTCCAGCGTTCTGCCCAATCCATAAGTATATCATTTCTCCACTTCAAAATTGTTTTTCCTCCCTGAAGCTTTCCATCATAATTTTCAGGATTGGATGAATCGCTGTACCAATTATCTCCAAGTAAGAAGTCTTGTTCATTTGCTTTGCCTGGCCAAAGATTGGTAACCACCAGTTGACCTTCATCCTTTGGGAAACCTTGGATCTTTGAAGTAATCAGGAAATTCAATGTTTCAGCCTGTTTAGGTGCGTATCGAATACTATATTTTCCTTGACCTATATAATAGCCAGACCAAATTTGGGAATTGTTTTGATAAGGCACCTCCATCCAAAATACAGCAGAATCAGCCGGTACTTCTATTTCAGGGCCACTGAATCGAAATTCAACGGTAGTACAAAAAGCCACAGAATCCTGAAGATTGCTTGTTCTGTCGTATATCACTCTAGCACTTCGGGAGATTTTCTCGAAACTTCCACCCCAACTTTCTCCAGTGGGATCATTTGGATCTCCATTCATCAGGTAAAGGAGAGAAGGTGTGTCTCCCATTTTTATCTCACCCTTATAATAGCTTTTGAAATCCACTCCTAAATTCCCAGCTCCTTGAATATGTTTCGGGTAATAATCAGAAGTTTTGACTACATCAGGATTTTCATTGTTGGAGAAGAAACCATAATAACTTGAATTAACCTCGATCATCCAGAGATCCGGAAAATTTTTTGCTATAAAAGCGTAGCTGTTGGCGCTCCACTTTTTGTTGGGACCACCGATCCAATAAACCCTGATTTTTTCCTGAATTTCTGGAGCATCATGAAGCGCCTGAGCCAAATCATCCAATCCTCCCCAAACCAAAACCCATAGCGGTCTGCTGTCTTCTTTTTTTGCTGCTTGAATGATCCAATCAGAGCCTTCCGTAGGTCTGGTAATTCCTGCGAAAGGAGCACTTCCTTTTCTTCCTTGTTTGGTCACTGAACGCAAATAGTCTGGGCTTGGAAATCCATCTTTATGCTTTTGAAGTTTTGGGAGATCTAATTCATAAAGGCTGATCATTCTGAAAATCTCCGAGGTACTTCCTTTGCCATAAGAAGGAGAAGAAACCAAACCTTCAATATCAAAGAGATCGCTGTACATCAGCAGGTGCGCCAAGCTCTGATTGTCATCAGGATCGGTTCCTCCGATATCGGTACTGATCAGAATTCTGGGTCTTTTGGAATCAATCGTTTGGGAGTAAACAGATGAAGAAAATAAGATTAGAATCAGAAAAAACGATCTATTCATAGAAATATTAAGTATAGGATACTAGTTATCCTTTTCAATCCATAATTCTATCCTGTACTGGCTTGATAAAGCGGAGAATACTTGATATTGAATTGCTGATTATTAGGATTTGTACGCTAATAAGTTTCTAATTATCTAATCCCATCGAACTTATTCAAAGCCTTATTGAGGTTTTTGAAAGCCTTTTTATCAGTCTTATCCAGATCTTCATAAATCAGGGGATTCTTTTCAAGCCAATCCTCTTTAACATTGTAGAATTCGCCTGTTTTGTAAAGTTTGTATTTCTTGTCTCTGGCAAATTCCTGCAAACTTTCCAGATCGCCATTTCGGCTATACCAAGAATAAATCCAATCTCTGGGTTTTCCTTTTTTACCTATCAACTGTGGAAGGAAACTTACACCATCTAAAGGTGTATTTTTTGGAGCTTCGACTCCTGCAACTTCCAAAAGGGTAGGAAGAAAATCGGTAAAATCAATCAGGTCATCACTGACAGTGCCTGGAGCGATATTGTTATCCCATTTCACCACCAAAGGAACGTGAATTCCATTGTCTGTGGTGAACTTTTTTCCTCCCGGATATTCCTTTCCCCGGTACATAGAAACAATAGGTTGATCGGTTCCATTATCCCCTGTGAAAATAATAATTGTCTCCTCACTCAATCCCAATTCATCTACTTTGGCAATGATCTTCCCGACTATTTTATCCATGTATTCCACCATATCCCCAAAATATTGAGGATCGCCTTTATAGGTGGGAGAACCAGGACTTGTAGGATCCCAATCATTGGAATCGGGTGTCGGGACAAAAGGGCAATGGGTGATGATCATCGGATAATAAGCGAAAAAAGGCTGGTCCTGATTCCTTTCCATAAAATCAATCAAGAAATCACTGGTGATATCCGTTGAGAATTGCCCATCATTAAAATGCTTGGGAACTCCATTGATTTCCAGAACTGGATTGGAATAACGGGTATCATTTCCATTTTCATCCG
>NZ_JAHEBC010000253.1 GCF_024642405.1 Algoriphagus sp.
TTATTACATCTATAGTAGCATTTACAGTAATCATATTGCTGCTGGTATTCATTCTCCTTTTTGCTCAGTCTAAACTGGTAAATTCAGGAGATGTAAACATTGTCATAAATGGCGATGAAAGTTCTCCAATCGTAACTTCAGCTGGCACTACCTTGCTATCTACATTGGGTGGACAAAAAATCTTTCTTCCTTCTGCCTGTGGTGGAGGGGGAACTTGTGCTATGTGCAAATGTGTGGTCGAAGAAGGAGGAGGAGAAGTTCTTCCTACAGAAGTAGGCCACTTGAGCAGAGCAGAGCAGCAAGGGAATGTTCGCCTAGCTTGTCAGGTAAAAGTGAAGAATGACATGAAGATCCGTGTTCCAGAAGAAATCTTCGGGATCAAGAAGTGGGATTGTGAAGTTATTTCGAACTACAACGTTTCCACATTCATCAAGGAATTTAAAGTTAAACTTCCTGAAGGAGAGACTTTGGATTTTGAAGCAGGTGGTTACATTCAGATTGACGTTCCTGTGGTAACTGTCAATTTCAAGGATATGGATATCCTTCCGCATCCTGAATTAGGTCACCCAGCTGATGTTTACCAAAGCGATTGGGATAAGTTTGGTCTATGGGATTTAGTCATGAAAAATGACGAGGAGCTTTTCAGGGCTTACTCCATGGCTAACCATCCAGCTGAAGGTAATATTGTCATGTTGACTATACGTATAGCTACTCCACCTTGGGATAGAGCTAATAACAAATGGATGGATGTAAATCCTGGGGTTTGTTCTTCTTATGTATTCTCTAGAAAACCAGGCGATAAAGTAACCATCTCAGGTCCTTATGGAGAATTCCATATCAATCCTACTCAGAGAGAAATGGTTTACATTGGTGGTGGTGCTGGTATGGCTCCTTTAAGAGCTCAGATTTTCCACCTTTTCCATACAGAAAAGACAAGCAGAAAAGTTTCTTATTGGTATGGTGGTAGATCAAAGAAAGAATTGTTCTATGTTCCTCATTTCAGAGCAATCGAGGAAGATTTTCCAAACTTCCAATTTCATATAGGTTTATCCGAGCCTCTTCCAGAAGATAATTGGAAAATAAAAAAATCTTTGGTTGACAAAGAAGGAGATGGTTATGTAGGGTTTATCCACCAAGTATTGTATGATAACTACTTGAAAAATCACCCTGAGCCAGACGAGGTAGAGTATTACCTTTGTGGGCCTCCGTTGATGAACGCCGCAGTTCTAAAATTGCTAGATGATTTAGGAATTCCAGAAGAAAACATCAGATTTGATGATTTCGGAGGATAAAAATATAATCCCGCTTCTGCGGGATTTTTTTTGTCCATATACTCGTGACTTTGAGCTGTTTGGAAAAGGTTTAATGCTATCAGATAAAGAATGGAAAGGGTTTTGTTTCAATCAGTTTTTTACAATTGATCTTAATTCGAATGGGAATCTCTTAAGCTCCATGTCAAATTTTGATTATTTTTACTGTAGACTACACCCTTATGAATATTCAATCTTTTTTTGAACCTGTCGCTGACTTCCTTTGGCAGAAGAAGTACGCAGAAAATACTTTCTTTCATCAAATCCATTTTTATGGAGAGAACTTTCCTAATTTAAAAGGAATCCAAATCGCTATTATTGGATTGAAAGAAACCAAAGGAATAAAAAAATATGAAAGTCTTGATCGCTCTAGCTCAGAAATCAGGGAAAAACTGTATGAGTTGAAAAGAGGTTTTGGTGCCATAAGAGTAGCCGATCTGGGAGATCTAATTTCAGGAGAAACCTTGGAAGAAACCTACCAAAGGATCCAGAAAGTAGGGGAATACCTGATGAAACAACAAATCCTGCCAGTTTATATTGGAGGGACTCATGATTTGGATTTTGGACAATATTTGTCTTATCAAAACATGAAGAAGTTGGTCAGTCTACTTACTGTCGATTCAAAAGTTGATATGGAGGAAACAGGCCCAATGGCGGATAGACACACCCAGGAAATTATTCTTCATCAACCCAATTTCTTGTTTTCATATTCTCATCTGGCATACCAAAGTTTTCTAGTAGATACCACTTTGATCAATGTGATGGAAAAACTTTACTTTGATCATGTTCGATTAGGACAATTGAGGTCAGCTTTTAAGGAAATTGAGCCGATAATTAGAAATGCTGATTTTATGAGTTTTGATCTGGCTGCAATACAATCCACTGATGCTCCGGGAGCCGTTGATGCACAACCATTTGGTTTGACAGCGGAGGAAGCTTGTCAGATTTGTTGGTTTGCGGGAACCAATGAAAAGCTAAGCTCAATTGGGATTTATGGATATGAACCCTACTATGATGATGCACATAACAAAACTGCTAAAGTGGTAGCAGTTATGATTTGGTACTTCATAGAAGGCTTTTACTCACGTAAAGACAGCCTTTCTTTTAAAAGCAATGATTACATTAAATACACAGTTTCTTTAGATTCTAAACCCAATACGATAGTTTTCTATAAAAGTAAAAAAAGCGGTAAGTGGTGGATGGAGGTCCCTCAAAATGAGACTGAAAAGTTTGAGAGAGGAAGTACAGTACCCTGTAGTTATGCAGATTATCAAATGGCTCAAAAGGGAGAAATTCCAGAGCGATGGGTAAATGCTCAGATCAAGCTTTTGTAAATGAAAGTATACACAAAGCAACAGCTTGCGTTACGAAATGGGCAGGATAAACCTGAAATTTGGGTTGCCTATAAAGGTGTTATTTATGACGTTTCGAACTCTAAAATGTGGAGAAATGGAAAACACTATGAGCATTGGGCAGGTCAGGATCTAACTGATGAACTCCCAGATGCTCCCCATAATAATAGAGTTTTTGAAAAATTCATGGCGATAGGCCAACTGGAATAATATGATTTTAATAGCAGATAGTGGCTCTTCCAAAACGGATTGGAGAGTAATTCACCGGGATGGGAAAATAAGTCAGTATAGAGGTGTTGGCTTCAACCCATATTACCAGACATCAGAGGAAATGGCGACTAATATGCGTCATGAATTTCTTATGAATTTAGAATCTGAAATTGAAGAGATTTTTTACTACGGTGCAGGATGTTCGGTTGATTCCAGAAAAGCAGAAGTAGAAACAGCTTTAAGAACGATTTTTAAAAAAGCAGAGATACATGTAGATCACGACTTGGCAGCAGCTGCCAAAGCAACTTGTGGACACAAAGAAGGGATTGCCTGTATTTTGGGAACTGGGTCAAATAGCTGTGATTATGATGGAGAAAATATTGTCGATACTAGACCAGCACCAGGGTATATCCTAGGAGATCAGGGAGGAGGTGGATATGTTGGGAGAAAATTTTTAATGGACTTTATTAATAATGAAATGCCAGTTGAAATTAAAGAAGAGCTAGAAGATAAACTTAAACTTACTCCAACATCAATCCAAGAACATGTCTATAGACAACCTTTCCCAAATCGATACATGGCTAGCTTTTGTCGCTTTATAACGGAACATAAGTCAAATCCTTATTGCTACATGCTTTATTATAGCTCATTCATTGAGTTTTTTAAAGTTCACGTAATGAAATACAAGAATTACAGGGATAAGCCTGTAAATTTCGTAGGTTCTATTGCCTATTACAATAGTGATATTCTTCGCAAAGCAGCCTTAGATTCGCAAATAACAACAAACCTAATTATCGAAAGTCCCATATCAGGACTGACACTTTACCATCAGGAGAAATTATGAAAGTAACCGAGAGTTCTTCCCATTACGATAATCTTGAGAAAATGACAGTTTTGGAACTCCTCCAAAACATCAACAAGGAAGACCATGTCGTTCCAGACGCTGTAAAAAAGGTTTTACCTGAGATTAGTAGTTTGGTTGAAAAGATAGTACCGAGGATGGAAGCAGGAGGGAGATTGATTTATATAGGTGCTGGTACAAGTGGAAGATTGGGAATTTTAGATGCTTCCGAATGTCCTCCTACTTATGGAGTATCTCATGATTTGGTTATTGGAATTATTGCAGGGGGAGACACCGCAATTAGAAAAGCTGTAGAAAATGCTGAGGATGATCCAAATCAGGCTTGGGAAGATATTTTAAAATATGGATTCAATCAAGATGATACAGTGATTGGTATTGCAGCCTCTGGGACAACTCCCTATGTAATTGGTGGAGTGAAAATTGCCAAGGAAAAAGGATTATTGACAGGGTGTATTACTTGTAATCAAGATTCTCCACTTTCGAATGAAGTAGAGTGCCCAATAGAAGTAGTGGTAGGCCCTGAGTTTGTTACCGGAAGTACTCGTATGAAATCAGGAACTGCGCAGAAACTTGTTTTAAATATGATTTCCACAACGGTGATGATAAAGTTGGGAAAGGTGAAAGGAAATAAAATGGTGGATATGCAGCTTTCGAATGCCAAATTGGTACAACGTGGTACAAAAATGATTATGGAGGCAACTGGTGTGGATGAAGCTACCGCAAAAGACTTATTGCTTACCCAGGGTTCGGTAAGATTGGCGACAGAATTTTACTACAACAATAAGTAGCCATAAGTATCCCAGTTTTATTTTTCGAGTTAATAGTTATTAATTTCAAGAATGTACGTACCTTTGCAGCCCAATTAAGCAATTGATAGTCAAAGGCTTATTTAAAACAAAATCCAGCAGTGATGCTGCATACTTATGAAAGGAAATAATCCAAAAAAACAGTTTTTTAAAGGTGATAGCGCCGAGTCTCAACCTAAAGGAAATACCGGAAGAGGTGAATCTAGAGGTAGAGGAAGAAAATCAGATTCAGGAGCAAATGAATTTGATCTAGGAAAAAGATCATTTGGATCAAAAGGGAATAAAGGTGAAAAGCCTTCTTTTGACAAAAAGAAAAACTTCAAGTCAGATTCCCCAAAATCGTTTGGAGAGAAGAAATCCGGAGCCAAATTCCAAAAATCAGAAGAAGGTTCGTTTGGAAAAAAACCATCTTTCGGAGCAAAGAAAGAAGGTTCAGGAAATAAATTTGAAAAGAGAGAGGATTCTGGATTTTCCAAGAAGCCTGGATTCAAAGGTAAAAGCGATAAATTCCCTTCATCTGATAAATTCAAAAAAGATGAATTTGGCCCGAAGAAATTTGATAAAAAGCCGGGTTCTAAATTTGATAAACCCTTCAAAAAAGATAGTAAAACATCAGGATTTGGGACTAAGGATAGTAATGAAGGGCTAGTCTACAAAGGAAGAGGAAGAGATCAACAACCGGTTTTTGCACCAGGGAAACCAAAGAAATTTGAAGGAAAAATTGATAAGGCTGGATTTGGTAGGAAAAGATTTAAAGTGGATTCTGAAGCCCAGAATTCTAGACCAGATTATAACTTCGAACAACTACCCGCCAAAAAGGCAAAAAGCAAATCTGAAGATGGTTTGCTTCGATTGAATAAATTCATCGCAAATTCTGGAATTTGCGGTCGAAGAGAAGCAGATCAATTAATAGCTCAAGGCCTAGTTTCTGTGAATGGAGAGGTAATTACTGAGTTGGGATAC
>NZ_JAHEBC010000042.1 GCF_024642405.1 Algoriphagus sp.
TCCCGAACAGAGAAGTTAAGCCCTGCAGCGCCGATGGTACTGGGGTTACACCCGGGAGAGTAGGTCGCCGCCACATTATTTAAGCCCTTTGGTTAACTCCAAAGGGCTTTTTTTGTATTTAAGAGAAAAACTGATTTTTAAATAATGAAGTGATGCTAGAAAAATTGGTTTTTTAGATTTAGCCTAATTATCACCATATATTAAATTGCTCAAAGTGATGTTGGAAATGCTTTGGGTGGAAAAGTTCCCACTCTAAAAATGTCATGGGTCCGAACCTGGGATGTATCGTTTTTGCATTTTGATTTTCTTTAAAATAGTCTTGATATTCTTCTAGACTTTTGATCAAATTTTCTTTTGCAACTGAAAGGTTCGGATGCTTTAAAGGCATTAAATTATCTCCGATTCCAGGTGCTTTCACCCCTTTTGGGAATTCAAGATTTGTATTTAATAATGCTTCCTTTTGTGCGAGCTGTTTTTCAGTCGGTTCAAACTTTGGATATGAAATCCTATTACTAGAAATTTTAACTGTAATTGTCAAATGTTCTACCATGTGTTGAACTGGCATTATCCCAAAGTTTCTTTTAGAATCTAAGGTAAGGTTACTCAACTTGCTTTTTATCTCTTCAATTTTCATAGGGCATCCCTTTAACAGGTTAATATAAAAAAAAGCGTTTGATATAATCAAACGCCTTTTGCCATTTAACGAACTCTAAATTTTTAACTTCCGCACATTTCACAGCCTTCAGGATCATCCAAAGAACAAGATATAGCATCTTGTTTCTGTGATTTAGCGTTTATCTCTTCTTGCATAGCTTTGTCCACTTTTGTCTCAAAATTACTCTTATCTAATGTGAACTTGATAGCACTTGTGGCAGCTTGAGATCTTAAATAATACATTCCTGTTTTTAATCCCTTTTTCCATGCGTAAAAATGCATTGAGGTAAGCTTGCCGAAGTTAGGATCTTGTAAAAAGACATTCATACTTTGTGATTGACAAATATATGCACCTCTGTCAGCTGCCATATCAATCACTACTTTTTGAGAAATTTCCCACACTGTTTTATAAATATCCTTGATATTTTGTGGTACACCCGGTAGACTTTGTACTGAACCATTTGTTGAAATTAATCTATTTCTCATGGTATCATCCCAAAGACCTAATCGGATCAAATCTTTCATTAAATGCTTATTCACCACAATGAATTCGCCAGAGAGAGTCCTTCTCGTATAGATATTTGTGGTGTAAGGCTCAAAGCATTCGTTGTTTCCTAAAATTTGAGAGGTTGAAGCTGTTGGCATAGGAGCAACTAAAAGTGAGTTCCTCATACCGTTCCTCTTGATTTTTTCTTTAAGAGCACTCCAATCCCATCTTTCGGATTTTGGTGTTACGCCCCACATATCAAATTGTAATATGCCCTTAGAAGCAGGAGACCCCTCATAGGTTTCATAAGTACCTTCAATCATTGCTAGCTCCATAGAAGTTTCAGCAGCAGCATAATAGATAGTTTCGAAGATATCTTCGTTCAATCCTTTTGCTTCAGCTGACTCAAATGGCATTCTTAACATGATGAAAGCATCAGCTAATCCTTGAACACCTAATCCAATAGGCCTATGTCTGAAGTTTGACCTTCTTGCCTCTTCAACGGGATAATAGTTTACATCAATAACTTTATTCAAGTTTCGAGTAGCAACTTTTGTTATCTCATATAACTTTTGGTGATCAAAGAATAATTTGCCATCAGGACCCATTCTTACAAATTTTGGAAGGGCCAAGGAGGCCAGATTACAAACGGCAACTTCATCAGGCGAGGTGTATTCAATAATCTCAGTACAGAGGTTTGAAGATTTAATGGTACCCAGATTCTTTTGATTTGACTTTCCATTAGCAGCATCTTTATAAAGCATGTATGGAGTACCTGTTTCGATCTGGGATTCTAAAATCTCAAACCAGAGTTCCTGAGCTTTTATAGTTTCTCTAGCTCTTCCTTCTTTCTCATACTTTTCGTATAATCTTTCGAATTCTTCACCATGACATTCGGACAATCCCGGAGCTTCATTTGGGCAAAAGAGTGACCAACTTTCATTTTGTTCAACACGCTTCATGAATAAATCCGGGATCCAAAGAGCATAAAACAAGTCTCTAGCTCTCATTTCCTCTTTACCATGGTTTCTTTTCAGCTCCAAGAAGTCTTTTACATCTGCGTGCCAAGGCTCAAGATAAATAGCAAAACTTCCTTTTCTCTTCCCTCCACCTTGATCTACATAACGAGCTGTCATGTCAAAGTTCCTTAGCATTGGGACAATACCATTGGATACACCATTTGTTCCTTTTATATAGGATCCTTTAGCCCTAACATGGTGAATAGAAAGACCTATACCACCTGCAGATTGAGAGATTTTAGCGCATTGCTTTAATGTATCATAAATTCCGTCAATACTATCATCCTTCATCGTCAATAAGAAACAAGAAGAAAGCTGAGGTTTAGGTGTCCCTGCATTAAAGAGTGTTGGAGTAGCATGAGTAAACCACTTTTCAGAAAGCAAGTTATAAGTCTCCAGAACTGAATCTATATCTCCTTTATGGATTCCAACTGCCACTCTCATTAGCATATGTTGAGGTCTCTCTACTACTTTACCATCAAGACGGATTAGGTAACTTCTCTCCAAAGTTTTATACCCAAAGTAATCGTAGTCGAAATCTCTTTTATAGTCTATCGCAGCATCAAATTTTGCTGCATTTTTCTTAATCACACCATATACCTCCGGGTCTATCAAAGAAGCATTTGCACCTGTTTTAGGGTTGATATAAGTATAAAGTCTCTTCATCGTATTTGAGAAGGACTGACTGGTGGTTTTATGAAGGTTTGAGATGGCAATTCTGGCCGCTAAAACTGCATAATCAGGATGTTTAACTGTCAATGATGCACAAACCTCTGCAGCAAGATTGTCTAGCTCAGTGGTAGTGACACCATCATATAATCCATCAATAACTTTTTTAGCTACCTCAATTGGTTGGATGAATTTGGGATCCAATCCATAGCAAAGATTTTCAATACGAGCAGTGATTTTGTCAAATCTTACTGACTCTCTTCTTCCGTCTCTTTTTATTACTAACATATACTTTGGAGATTTAGGGTAAGTGGGTTATAGGATAAATTTAAAAGTCCTCTCCTATGGAGAATCTTGGGGATGAATCTGGTGCTTCAGTTGATTTCATTACTCCCGCTTTTTGATAGTCACCCACTCTTTTTTCAAAGAAGTTGGTTTTACCTTGAAGTGAAATCATGTCCATGAAATCAAACGGATTGGAGCTGTTCCATACCTTTTCACAACCTAATTCCATTAATAATCTATCTGCAACAAATTCAATATATTGACACATTAAATCGGCATTCATCCCGATTAGCCTCACTGGTAGTGCATCGGTAACAAATTCCTTTTCAATTGTCACTGCATCAATAATAATTTCTCTAACTGTTTCTTTTGGTAATTGATTAACCACATGTTTGGTATACAAGTGACAGGCAAAATCACAATGCAAGCCTTCATCCCTTGAAATCAACTCATTTGAGAAAGTAAGGCCTGGCATCAATCCTCTTTTCTTTAACCAAAAAATAGAACAAAATGAACCAGAGAAGAAAATTCCTTCTACTGCAGCAAAAGCAATCAACCTTTCCTGGAAGGAGCCGTTGTCGATCCATCTAAGAGCCCAATCAGCTTTCTTTTTAACACAGTCTATATGTTCTATCGCATTTAGTAATTTATCTCGCTCAGCCGCATCTTTAATATAGGTGTCAATTAAAAGGCTGTAGGTTTCTGAATGAATATTTTCCATAGCTATTTGAAAGCCATAGAAAAACTTTGCTTCTGTATATTGAACTTCTGCTACAAAATGTTCTGCGAGGTTTTCATTTACAATTCCATCACTCGCCGCAAAAAAAGCTAAGACATGAGATATAAAATGTCTTTCCCCATCGTTTAAACTTTTCCAGTCAACCATGTCCTGACCTAGGTCAATTTCTTCTGCTGTCCAAAAGCTTGCCTCAGCTTTTTTATAAAATTGCCAAATGTCTGTGTGTTGGATAGGAAATAATACAAATCTGTTTTTGTTCTCTGATAAAATTGGTTCTTGCTGCATCTTTCTCTCTAAATAATTAAATCGTATTAAAATTAATTGGTTTCCTATTTTTGGTATCTCATGGTGCGGGGAAGAGAAAGGCTGCCTTTTCAGAACAGCCTTTGAACAAATATGTGAACCAATTCGGAGAAATAAAATACCTAAAGGTGTACTTAAAGCAAGTAATTGAACAAAGGTCAAAAACTATTTAATTAGCTATAATTCAATATAATAAATATCATAAGAGAAAGTAAAAGATTAGCTAAATAGGCCAATATCGACGCTTGAAATTTTTTTTATAAACTTTAAAAAAAAAATGTTTACCAAAATTCAATTACTACTTTGAACTATAGTCAATAAAAATTAGAAAATTGAATTATTACTCAATTAATTGAATATCAATATTTAAAGACGTTTTTTTAGGATTTCAAATACAAATTTGGAAGAAAAAATTGTAGAGTTATTTAATTTTTCAGAATGTAAATCTTCTATAGACTTACATAATTCTTAAATCTGGCGGTAATAGGCGTTATATATTTTATTCGGCTGTTTTTTTCTTCCAATCATCTTCCTTATATTTGCACTCCGATTTCGACTAAGAATTCAAAATACTCATGTACGCAATTGTAAACATCGCAGGAAAGCAGTTCAAAGTAACAAAAGATCAGTTCGTCTTCGCTCCAAAGCTTGAAGGTGAAACTGGCGCTTCCGTGGAATTTGACCAAGTTTTATTAGCCGAGGCTGATGGCTCTGTGTCTGTAGGAGCTCCTCTATTAGCAGGAGCAAAGGTATCTGGGAAAATCCTAGATCATGTAAAAGGTGATAAAGTCATCGTCTTCAAAAAGAAGCGTCGTAAAGGCTACAAAAAGAAGAACGGTCACAGACAAGATTTCACCAAAGTTTTGATCGAAAATATTGTACTATAAGTTTTCTCTCTGAAAACATAAAAGAATAAAACCATGGCACACAAAAAAGGCGTCGGTAGTTCCAAAAACGGAAGAGAGTCACATTCCAAAAGATTGGGTGTGAAGAAATTTGGTGGTGAGCAAGTAATTGCAGGAAATATCATCATTAGACAAAGAGGTACAAAGCATCATGCTGGAGAAAATGTTGGCGTAGGCAAAGACCATACATTATTTGCTCTTTCTGATGGAGTTGTGACATTCAAAAAGAAATTCGATGGTAAGTCATACGTAAGTGTGTTACCAGCAGAAGCTTAATCTTTTAATGATAGCATTCGAAAGCCTCTTCATTTGAAGGGGCTTTTTTTTGTCTTTATTTTTTCCTTCAACCTTCTGTAATTTTTTCAATTTAAGTTCCAAAGACTTTGCCTAAATTATTATCTTGGAAAACCACCAAATTAATTAATATGAGCAAGTTGATACGATACGGAATACTTTGTATTCTTATTGGGCTAACAGGAATTTCTTTTGCACAAGATATTCCCAATCCTGAAATTTATAATGCCCTTGAATGGCGTTTAGTAGGTCCACATAGAGGTGGACGATCTGATGGAGTAACTGGAGTCGCAGGTAGTGATCATTCCTATTATTTCGCGTCGACTGGAGGAGGAGTTTGGAAAACCGTTGATTCAGGGAATACTTGGAACCCCGTATCTGATGGATTTTTTGGAGGTTCAATCGGTGCAGTGGCAGTTTCAAAAAGCGATACAAGTGTAGTTTATGCAGGTGGTGGCGAAAAAACCGTAAGAGGAAATGTCTCTTTTGGATACGGGGTATGGAAAAGTATCGATGCTGGTAAAACTTGGGAACAAGCCGGGTTGGAAAAAAGTCGATTTATATCCCGAATGAGAATTCATCCGGAAAATCCAGATGTAGTCTACGCTGCTGTGATGGGTGATATTTTTAAGCCAGATGAAACAAGGGGTATTTATAAGACGATTGATGGAGGTAAAACTTGGGAAAAAATTCTTTTTTCAAGCGATGTAGCTGGAGCTGTAGATTTGGTTATGGATCCAAACAACCCGGATATCCTTTTCGCAACTACATGGGACATCAAAAGAACTCCCTATAGTTTGGAAAGTGGCGGGCCAGGTTCCAAAATGTTTAAATCCATCGATGGTGGAAAAACATGGGAGGATTTGACCAAAAAAGAAGGTTTCCCTGAAGGTATCCTAGGAATTATGGGAGTATCAGTTTCCCCTGTAAATTCACAAAGAGTATATGCCATAATAGAAAATGAAAACGGTGGAGTTTTTGTATCGAAAGATGGTGGCGAGTCATGGGAAAAAACCAATGAAGACAGAAACCTAAGGCAAAGAGCTTGGTATTATACCAGAATTTTTGCTGATTCTCAAGATGAGGAAACGGTTTATGTGTTGAATGTAAGTTACCATAAATCAACAGACGGGGGCAAGACTTTTAAGAGTGCGAATGCTCCTCATGGGGATCATCATGATCTTTGGATTGACCCAGAGAATAATCAGAGGATGATTATTGCTGATGATGGAGGCGCTCAGATAACTGACGATGGGGGAAATAATTGGTCTACATTAATGAACCAGCCGACTTCTCAATTTTATAGAGTTACCACAGACAATAGCTTTCCCTACAGAATTTATGGTGCTCAGCAAGATAATTCGACTGTAAGAATCCGACATAGAAAT
The DNA here is from genome assembly GCF_024642405.1 of Algoriphagus sp. Lineage (GTDB taxonomy): Bacteria > Bacteroidota > Bacteroidia > Cytophagales > Cyclobacteriaceae > Algoriphagus. The sequence continues at coordinate 6,744 of NZ_JAHEBC010000042.1, forward strand.
GACGGAAGATCAATTTCTGAATCAGATTGGGAGCCAACCGCTGGAGGCGAAAGTGGATGGATTGCCCCAGACCCACTCAATAATGATATTGTTTATGGAGGATCATATGGTGGGTATTTAACGAGGGAGAACCATGATAATGGTACTTCAAGATCAGTGAATGTTTACCCAAACAATCCAATGGGGCACGGGGCTGAAGATATGAAGTATAGATTCCAATGGAATTTTCCTATTTTCTTTTCTCCTCATAATCCAAAACTTCTTTACACTACCAGTAACCAATTCCACCGGTCTACAAATGAAGGTCAAAGCTGGGAGGTCATTTCCCCTGATTTGACTAGAAATGATAAAAGTAAATTAGGTCCTTCGGGTGGTCCTATCACCAAGGATAATACCTCGGTTGAGTATTATGCAACCATCTTCACTGCTGCAGAGTCGCCAGTTAAAGCTGGAGTTCTCTGGGCTGGGTCAGATGATGGTTTAGTTCATGTCACCCAAGATAATGGAGCTACTTGGCAAAATGTAACTCCAGCGGATATGCCGGAATGGTTACAGATCAACAGCATAGAAGCAAGTCCTTTTGATCCTGCGGAAGCGTATTTTGCTGCAACGGGATATAAAAGTGGGAACTATGAACCTTATTTATATACTACAAAGGATTATGGAAAGACATGGACTAAAATCACTTCAGGTATAAATGAAGAACATTTTACTCGTGTAGTGAGAGCAGATCCTGTGAAAAGAGGGATGCTTTATGCCGGAACAGAAACTGGAATGTACTATTCCAAAGATGATGGTGCTTCTTGGTATTCATTACAGTTAAATCTGCCAATAGTTTCGATCACAGACTTAGCGATTAAAGAAAATAATTTGATTGCGGCCACGCAAGGTAGATCATTTTGGATTATTGATGATTTAACAGTTTTGCATCAGGCAGAGCCAGGAATGGAGAATAGTTCTTTAACACTATTTAAACCACAAGATTCCTATAGAATGGATGGTTCCAAAAGAAAGAGTTTGACATCAGGAACAAATAGGCCTGGTGGGGTACTTGTGTATTATTACATAAAGGAAAAACCTCAAGATGAGTTGAGAATTGAATTCTTTGATTCAAAGGATCAACCATTAAGGAAATTTTCTACAAAAGGAATAAACGGGGATACTCTAAAAGTTAAAGAAGGAAGTAATGAATTCAACTGGAATCTCCGGGTCGAAGATGCTGAAGATTTTGAAGGTCTAATCATGTGGTCTGGCAACCTAACAGGTCCGAAGATAGTACCTGGGACTTATAAAGTAAAAGTGACACTTGATGGAGAATCCCAAGAAAAGTCATTTAAGGTATTGGCTGATCCTAGGTATGAAGCAACTCAAGAAGACTTGGTAGCTCAATATAATTATTTGATTGATGTTAGGGATAAACTGACCGAGACACATCAAGTAATCAAACTTATTCGTCAATACAGATCAGAAATGGATAGTCTGGAGACTAAGCCAAACAATTTGGAAATGATTAAGGAGGAAATGGCTGAGATTGAAAAAACACTATATCAAACTCAAAACCAAAGCCGTCAGGATCCTTTGAATTTTCCGATCAGATTGAATAATAAATTGGCTCATCTCAGCTCAGTAGTTGGAAATGGAGACTGGGCTCCAACCGACCAATCTTACGAAGTCAAAGCCGAACTTACCGAGAAAATTGATGTTCAGTTGGCAAGATTCAAGCAGCTGGAACAAACCCAAATATCCCAGATTTTCAATATTGAAGAGATGCGGACAAAATTGGATAAGAAAAAATAGTTTGAAAGCTCCCGATTTATCGGGAGCTTTTTTTTAAAACGGTCTGTAAGATTTTATTTGTTCAAAAAATTGTAATGCACTTTCTGGAGAGACAACCAAAATAAACACGATTCCAAAAATTGCCCCATACAAATGAGCATCATGATTAATTGCATCCTCCCCATTTTTTCCTTTGAAATAAGAATAGATTAAAAAAAGACCACCTAAAATAAAGCCTGGCAAACAGAGGATTCCAAATAGGCAAATGTCTGATAAGGGCATAATGATTATACTTGCAAATACTGTTGCGGCTGTTCCACCAGATGCTCCTAAAGCACGGTAATGGCTATTGTCTTGGTTTTTTAAAAAGGTAGGAATATCCGAAAGTACAATACCTAAGAAATAGAAAAGTACATAAACGATGCCTCCTATGAGTACTCCAAACTTATACCCCAGAAACTGTTCAACAAACCCTCCGAAAAAATAGAAAGTGAACATATTGAACAATAAATGCATGTAATCTTTATGAATTAATCCAGAGGTGATAAATCGATCCCATTGGCTTCTTCTCTTTATAATATATGGCACAAACATCCACCGATTAATAAAGGCTGGGTTATTAAATCCTATGATACTCGTGATCGCTGTAATGATAATCAGAACAGCAGTAATTGATAAATTCATACTTATTTTTCTCGATGGATCAAGTCCTCAGTTATTTGCTTGAGTTCATCAAAATAGGAGTTGTTTTTAAATTCGATGTTATCCAATTGATGGAAACCTGCATCAAAATAACTGTTCATCTTTGCCTCTGTAAGATTTTTGATTCCAAGCTTTTCATAAATAGCTTTGACCGAACGTACCTTTTCTTCTTTATCAAATTCGGTCTGAGACAACCAATGTTTCAATTCCTCAGATTCCTTTTCTTTTGCAAGTTCCAATGCTTTGATCAGCAAAAATGTTTTTTTATTCGAAATGATATCACCACCTACTTGCTTTCCGAATTTAGCTTGGTCTGCGTAGACGTCTAATAAATCATCTTTTAACTGAAATCCAATCCCAATATTTACCCCGAAATCATAAAGTTTACTTGACTCGATTTCTCCTGCTCCTCCTAATACGGCTCCCATCTTTAAAGCGCAACCTAATAAAACTGCAGTTTTAAGTCGGATCATATTAATATATTCTTCCTCTGTAACTTCTGGAAGACTTTCGAAATTCATATCAAATTGTTGACCTTCACAGACCTCGGCAGCAGTTTTATTGAAAAGTTTTATTATTTCAGGTAAAAGACTTGGATCAGTTTCAACCAGTAGATCATATGCTCTTACAAGCATTACATCGCCTGACAAAATAGCAATGTTTGCATCCCATTTTTCATGAACAGTATCTTTTCCTCTTCTCAGGGGAGCCTGATCCATAATATCATCATGCATCAAAGTGAAGTTGTGAAAAACTTCGATTGCTGAGGCTTGCTTTAGGATTCTTTCAGGATTGCTCTGATACATTCCATAAGTTAATAGGCTCAACAAAGGCCTAATCCTTTTGCCTCCTAAGCTTAAGATATATTCAATAGGCTCGTATAATTCTTTTGGTGATTCTCCGAAATTTTGAGACTTTAAAAAAGTCTCGAGTTTATCTAATAGCTCGGCCGCGTGGCTTTTTCCCATCATTGTCTGCAAATTCCAAATCTATTGTTCTACGGTCAATATCAGTATTAACTACTCTGACCTTCACTTTGTCGCCCAAAGTGATCATTTTTTTTGTTTTAGATCCCACCAGTCTCATATTTTTCTGGTCGAATTCATAATAATCATCACTCATATCCTGAACACGAATCATTCCTTCACATTTCGTTTCAGTGATTTCTACAAATACTCCCCATTCAGTAATCCCACTTACTAAACCATCATAATCTTTTTGTTCGGCAAGAGACATAAACTCCACTTGCTTGTATTTGATCGATGCTCTTTCAGCATCAGCTGCTCTTTTTTCCCGTTCTGAAGAATGAACACATTTTGGTTCCCAATCTTCCGCATCGGGAGATTTTCCGCCTTGAAGATAATGATCCAACAACCTATGCACCATCATGTCTGGATATCTTCGAATAGGGGAAGTGAAATGAGTATAATGTGCAAAGGCTAATCCAAAGTGTCCTTTTGGCTCTGTGGTATATTTTGCTTTTGCCATACTCCTAATAGAAAGCTGTTCCAAAACATTTTGTTCAGGCTTACCTTGAATTTCATCCATCAATTTATTCAATGCTCCTGAAATTTTCCTTTCATTTTCGATATCAAATTCATGTCCGAATCGCTTCGCAAAACCCGAAAAAGTTTCCAGTCTTTCCATGTCGGGAGAATCGTGTGTTCTATAGACAAAAGTGTCATTTCCTTTTCCTTTTTTGAACACGAATTCTGCAACATATTTATTCGCTAAAAGCATGAACTCCTCAATGAGTTTATGAATATCTTTCCTCTCTTTGACCATCAATCCAAGCGGTGTTCCTTTTTCATCCAGTTTAAATTTAACTTCAACTGTTTCGAAATTGACAGCTCCATGATCAAATCTTCGCTTTCTTACTTTTTTAGCAAGATTGTTCAGTAAAGTCAATTCACTATAGAAATCCCCTGATTGGGTGTCTATGTTTTCTTGGGCTTCTTCATATGCAAACCTTCGGTCTGAATGGATAATGGTTCTTCCTATCCAATGTTTTATCACATTGGCCTCTCTATCCATTTCAAAAACGCAGGAGAAAGTGAGTTTATCTTCATTCGGTCTTAATGAACACAGGCCGTTACTTAATCTCTCTGGAAGCATTGGAATAGTTCTGTCAACTAAATAAACAGAAGTAGCTCTGTTATATGCCTCTTTTTCTAATGCTGTTTTTGGTTGTACATAATACGTTACATCTGCAATATGTACTCCCACTTCAAGATTTCCATTTGGAAGTACTTGATAAGAAATGGCATCATCAAAATCCTTTGCATCGGCAGGATCAATGGTAAAAGTTGAGATTCCTCTATAGTCTTTCCTTGATTTAATTTCCTTTGCCGTAATCTTATCAGAAATGGCATTAGCTTCTGCATCAGGCTCCTTTGGGTATTCAAAAGGAAGTCCAAACTCAGCCATAATTGAGTGAATTTCCACCTCATGTAATCCAGCTTGGCCTAAGACGCGAATGACTTTTCCTGTGGGGTTTTTATCTCCATCTCTCCATTCTGAAATCTTAACAATAACTTTTTCGTTATGCTGTGCTCCCATTAAATCACCTCTATGAACAAAGATGTCTTTGTGCATTTTCTTAAAATCGGGGACTACAAATGCGAATCGAGGCGAAATTTCAACTCTTCCTACAAACTCATCCCTATCTCTTTCAAGCACCTCTAAAACTTTGCCTTCCGATTTCCCAAACTTTCCTTTTAATGGATTAACCATGATCCTAACCTTATCTCCATCTAGAGCCTGTTTCATATCAGCCTCTTTTACGAGAATATCGCCATCATTTTGGGTAGGATCATCTGGAATAATGAATGCAAATCTTGGATTTACATAGTCTACTGTACCGATGATGAAATTTGGATCTTTTGTAGAGGAATAATAATTCCTAGGGTTTTTAGAAACGTGACCACTCTCTACGAGCTTTGATAAAACTGGTTCAACTGCGCCCTTGCTTAGTGAATCACGAATTTCTAACTTCTTGATAATTTGCTTGGAGTTGAATTCGTCTCCATAGTTTGCATCTAAAAATTGGAGGATACGTCTGGTCAAATTTGCCGTATCGTTGCTAGGTCCTCTTTTACTGTTTTTTGATTTTTTTCTGTCTGATTTTCTTCCCATTTGTCGGGGTTGTTGTGTTATTCCAATGTATAAAGATTTCTATGCCTTTTTACATTAATCTTTATGATGTTTTGGTGAATCTTCCAGGTGCACCATCTCAATTTCCATTTCATCAAGCTGAGGATGCATAGCTAAATAAACGCGGGCAGTTACTTCTACGTCTTTTCGGCAATAAGTTTTGATTCGATTAATATCTTTTTCTAGGTGAAAAGTGGTGTTGACCTGACTGCCATCCAGGTCTTCTTTGGAGGTAGGAATTCCGAAAACTGCAGCTAAAAGTTCTAGCCGGGTGTAATGCTTATAATCTCCAAATTTCCAAAGTTCAAGAGTATCCAAATGCCTTACTTCCCAAGGCTTTTTCCCTGCTATTTGTAGTGGTTCTGGTAAAGAGACCCCCTGCACAAGCATTCTTCGACAAAGGAAGGGGAAATCAAATTCCTTCCCGTTATGTGCACAAAGAACCCATTTTTTCTTTTCTAATAAGCCATTTAGTGACAAAAGAAGTTCCCTTTCATCATCATTAGAGAAAACTTTTGATCTAAAAACGAGTTTTTTATCCTTTTTTTTCCACTGAAAATAGCCCACTCCAACGCATATTACCTGGCCAAATTCTGCATGTATCCCTGCTTTATCAAAGTATAAGGCTCCAGGTTCAACTTTACCATGGTCAGTTTGAATCAGTTTTTCTTTTTTGATCCACTCATCCTTTAACCTTGGACTCAAGTCCTCAAATTTTTCGGTCAATGATGCAGTTTCAATGTCCAAAAAAAGAATGTCTCCTAATTGATCAAAAAAGTTAGCCATAAGCAGTGGAGTTAACTATGAAGTATCCCTTCCAAACCCAATTCTGGGATTTTCTGGAAGTTGGTAGGATCGAAACTACCTGGAGTAAATATAAACTTTTTATCAAAAATCTGATCAAGGATATAGTAACTCACCCAAAATTCATTTGTTAATGAAAATACTCCTGGATCAATCGGTTCTATTTTGGCAAAGGATTGTGGACCCAATTCTTCTATAATATGCCGCAGAGTTGAAGTTAGTCTCTTTTCTCCTTCTAGGATTCCATATCCTTTAGAGGTGATCATCACTGTTTTCAATTCTATTAAGTTTAGATTGAGAATATATACATTCCAATCTGTGTTGTTTCTCTCTTTTACAATAGCCAGTTTAACACCGGTCACTGGTTGAAAATCAATATCCTTTTTCATTCATCAATTAACTATTTCCATCTCAAAAAGATCTACAAGATGGGTTTTTACTTTTTCTTTTACCTCATTTAGATTAATCTCTCTTCCGAGTTCCTGTTTTAAGGAAGTGACTGCTTTATCATCAATCCCGCAGGGAATAATGTGATTAAAGTAATTTAAATCTGTATTGATATTAAAGGCAAAACCATGCATAGTAACCCAACGACTGGATTTCACCCCCATTGCACAAATTTTCCTTGGGTTTTTCTGCTCAATATGATCAATCCATACTCCAGTCAATCCTTCAATTCTCCCTGATTCGATTTGGTAATCCAAAAGCGTGCGAATGATACCTTCTTCCAGAAATCTTAAATATTTATGGATGTCGGTGAAAAAATTATCTAAATCTAAAATAGGGTATCCCACCAACTGACCAGGGCCATGATAGGTAATATCTCCTCCACGATTTATTTTGTAATATTTCGCATCATGTTTTTCAAGACCGAATTTGTCCAATAAGAGGTTCTCCTCCTTACCGCTTTTCCCCAAAGTATAAACATGCGGGTGTTCAACAAAAAAAACAAAATTGTCCGTCGAATTCTGCTCCTCCTTAGGTTTGTTCCGGTTAAGGATTTTTTTTGATACCGTTTCAGCAAATACAGATTCCTGAAAATCCCAAGCTTCTTGGTAATCCATTTTCCCGAGATCTCGGAATTCAACTTTTTTATTAATAATTTCGTTCATCTGATGCCTTTGGGGTTTTTAATCAACTCCTTTTTTGGGCTTTCCGTTCTACTATTTTTCAAAATTAAGCAATTATTCAAGATGGCTGAACATAATGACAATGGACGATTAGCTGAAGAATTAGCTTCACAATGGCTAATCGAAAAAGGCTATGAACTTCAAGAAAAAAATTATCGATATGGTTATGCTGAAATCGATCTTATTTTAAAATATAAAAAGCTTTTGGTTTTTGTGGAAGTCAAGTTTCGATCTGGCACCGGATTTGGATATGCAGAAGAGTTTGTTGATTACACTAAAAGAAAACTTATCATCAAAGCAGCCGATCAGTATATCTATGAGAAAAATTGGAATTTCGATATTCGTTTTGACATTGTTGGCGTTTACAGAGACAAGACAGGCGCTTACAATTTCAAACATTTTGAGGATGCTTTTTATTAAAACTACCAGATAACACCCAATTAAAAAACACTATGAAAAGATTAAGTTTAATGCTATTGCTTACTTTTTTTGCAATATTGACCAATGCACAGGATTCAAAAAAAGACCAACAAATTGTTGAGGATAGCCAAGAAGCCAAAGCTGCTTTTTTGGAAGATGATCCAGATATGCAAAGCTTTTTCGATAATTCCTATGCATACATCATTTTGCCAAATGTTGGAAAAGGCGGTTTAGGAATCGGGGGAGCTGCTGGAAACGGAGTTGCCTTTGAAAAAGGAGAATTTATCGGATATGCAAGAATGACCCAAGTAACAATTGGTTTTCAAGCTGGAGGCCAAGCTTACAGCGAAGTTGTTTTTTTTGAATCGGAAGAGGAATTCGATCGCTTTAAAGAAAATAAGATTGAAATGGCAGCACAGGTTTCTGCAGTAGCTGCAGCTTCAGGAGCTTCACTCAATGCAGAATACGTCGATGGGGTAGCAGTATTTACTAGGACCAAAGGAGGTTTGATGTATGAGGCTTCTGTGGGAGGTCAGCAGTTCAAATACAGGGAAAAATAAAAATTACATTTCTTTTCTATAAACTAAATTTCCGTCCTTATCCCATTCCGCGCGAATGTAGGGACGGAAATTTTCTGTATAAGCTTCCTCTTGGTATTGGATTTCTCGTTTTCTGATAGCTTTGGTGTTTCCAGTATCCCAATATTCTGTCCAAAGCCCTACTTTTTCCCCGTATTGATATTCACCAGTTACAGCCACTTGCTTGTCATCATAGAAGTAAAAATAATTCCCCTCCTCCAAACCATATTGAATGGGAGTAATTTCTTCTACTGTTTGGTTAGTTCTTTCATAATATGAAATCCTTGATTCCTTAGGCCAACCCTCGTTAAAATGATTTTTATCCTGAAGGACATTTTTTGAATCAAAGAGCATCCAAGTTTTGTGTTTTGTTCCAAAATAAAACATTCCACTCTCTACTACAGTCTCATTAATTTTCCGTTCATATGGGCCATGAAGTAAATACCCTTTTCCTTCTTGATATCCGGAAGTCCGAATACTTCTCTCCTGATTATCAAACCAATACACATCTCGTATGTATGGATCTAAGGCCCTAGCTTGTTCGGTATAGTTAAAAAATTCGAAAATCTCTTGTCCACGGATGTCCCTTTTAGCTAAACCTCTCTTTGTTTTGACCCCAAACCAAATGTTTTTCTTTGCCTTTTTCTTTTTCTCTTTTTTTTCTTCCTTCTCATTGCTATCATCAAACAGTAACAAGGGCATGGTCGTCGGCAAAAGACTGGAGTTTACAACTCCTGAAGAATCAGGATCTGATTTTGATTCAGCTTTTTGCCCAAAAGCTGTTTTAGAAAATAATAGGATGAATAAAAGAAATAAAGAAAACTTATTCATTGTATGTATTAAACGGAATTTCTTCTCGGGTATTTCATTCCAAAAATAACATTTCAATATCAAAAGCTGACATTTGTTTAGATTTTATAATCTTCTCTCTATTTTTGGGAGATTTTGAATAAACCACAGGAAAAAATGAATTCTATTCTATCAGAGCGGATTATTAATATGGAAGAATCAGCGACGCTGGCGATGGCAAAAAAAGCCAGAGAGCTGAAATCCAAAGGTATTGACATCATTGGGTTGAGTCTCGGTGAACCTGATTTTAAAACACCTAAGCATATCCAAGAAGCCGCAAAGGATGCGATTGATGAAGGTAAATACTTTTCTTATCCTCCTGTGGCTGGATACCAGGATTTGAGAGAGGCTATCGCAAAAAAGCTAAGAGAGGAAAATGAAATTTCTGAAGCAAAGGCTGAAAATATAGTCGTGTCCACAGGCGCTAAGCATTCAATTGCAAATGTTTTCATGTGTTTGATTAATGAAGGAGATGAGGTGGTAATCTTTTCGCCTTATTGGGTAAGTTATGCTGAGATCATCAAATTGGCTGGAGGAGTTCCGGTTTTGATTGAGGGAACATTGGAAAATAATTTCAAAGCAACTGCCGCACAATTAGAAGCTGCAATTACTCCCAAGACTAAAGCTGTTATTTATTCTTCCCCTTGCAATCCAACAGGTTCGGTATTCAGCAAGGAAGAATTAGAAGCAATTGCTGAGGTGATTTTGAAACATGAGAATATTATGGTGATTGCTGATGAGATTTATGAATTGATTAATTTCGTAGGAAGAAATTACAGTATTGCGTCCTTCCCAGGGATGTTTGAAAGAACAATTACTGTCAATGGATTCTCTAAGGGATACGCGATGACAGGTTGGAGAGTGGGATATATTTGCGGACCTCTTTTCATCGCCAAAGCAGTGGAAAAAATCCAGGGGCAATTTACATCTGGAGGTACAGGAATTGCTCAAAGAGCAGCCTTGGCTGGTATTTCTGGTGATCAAACCCCTTCCAAAGAAATGGCAAAAGCTTATTTTAAAAGGAGAGAATTGGTCATGGGATTATTGAAAGAAATCCCAGGAATTAAGACCCATGTTCCTGAAGGAGCTTTTTACTTCTTTCCAGACGTAACAGCATTTTTCGGAAAATCTGCTCAAGGGCATACTATCCAAAATGCTGATGATCTTTGTTTATACTTATTGGAAGTAGCAAATGTTTCTTTAGTTACTGGAGCTGCTTTTGGAGCACCATCTTGTGTAAGATTGTCCTATGCAGCTTCTGAAGAAGAACTAAAAGAGGCCATGGCTAGATTGAAAAAAGCATTAGGAGAACTTGCCTGATGATTAAAAAATAGACAGAATAACCCTGGAGAAATTCAGGGTTATTTTTTTGCCTTGTCGGAAACACTTAATTTTAAAGAAATCTTCTTTATGGCTAAAGTAATTGTAATCACCCCTGTCAAAAATTCAATTGTAACAACCTTGGATACAGCAAGGGCAATTGCTTCTTCAACTGTACCCGTGAAGCATGTTATTTTTAATGATTTTAGTTCTGAAGAAACAAAAACAGAATTAGAAAAAAACAAGACTGTCATTGGGTATGAATTAATACATATAGAAGAATTAACAAACAATCCTTCACCTAATTATAAACTTGTCCTTCAAATGGCTCAAAAAATGGGGTTAACTGAAAATTTGCCAGTTTTAGTGGTGGAATCTGATGTGGTTGTAAAACCTACAACTGTTGCGGAGATTTTAAAATATCAAGAATCCCATTCTAAAGCCGGATTGGTAGGTTCAGTAACAGTAGATGAAAATGGGTTTGTAAATTTTCCTTATCTGAAATTTAAAGGAGTCAAAGAATCTGTAATTACTACGCAAAGAAGCCTTAGTTTTTGTTGTACAATGTTTTCTTTACCTTTTTTGAAGTCATTTAATTTTACTGAATTGGATGAAGCAAAGGATTGGTTTGATACTTTTATTTCAAAGAAAGCTATTGAAATGGGTTTTGAAAATTATGTTTTGATGAGTTCTCCCGTTTGGCACCGACCTCATGCAAGCCGACCTTGGAAACAACTGAAATACACAAATCCTTTAAAGTATTATTTCTTGAAATTCTGGAAGGGGTTGGACAAAATTTAAAGTTTTCCTAAAAATTTCAACAGTGTATTATAAGGTTTAGACCAAGTTCTCTGAAACCTTAAAGGTCCATTTAATTCACGTTCAAAAAAATCAGGATACTTCTTGTTGAGGTATGCGATTCTTTTTCTTTTGGCTTCATCGCCTCCAGTTCTTTTTCTAAGACTATTTGAATTTCCTGTTAATCTATAATAAAAACCCACAAAGGGAAGCTGCACCACTTCGCCTCCATCTTTTAACATGTTAATCCAAAATTCCCAATCAGCCCGTCCTAAATTATAATCTTCGGCATATCCACCAATTCTTTCCCAATCTGATCTTCGATAAATTCCTGAAACGAAAATCATGTTATCCCTTGCTAAAGCATTCCTGCTGAAAGGCTTAAGTTTCCAGAATTTTTCTCCATTTTGATCGAATTTAATTCCCTGACAATACACAACTTTGACTTCTTCATTTTCTTCCAACACCTCTACTGCCTTGCTTATATAATCTTTTGAAATTAAATCATCACCGTCTAGGGGAAGTATATATTTCCCTTTTGCTGCTTTAATCCCGGTATTTCTTGCGATACCAACGCCTTGATTTTTTTGGTTTAGGTAGTTAACTGACTCATATGTTTTAGCTAGTCCATGACCAATTTCAGGGCTATCATCAGTAGAACCATCGTTAATTATAATTATTTCCAAAGGAGCGTAATCTGAATTCAGGGCAGATAAAACAGTTTCTTCCAGGTATTGCGCTTGGTTATAACAAGGGATTATCACGGTTACCAAAGATGCGGGACGTTTCATGTATGCAAATTAAGTGCTTCTATTTCGTTTCTGACTAAATTATTTTGTTCAATTATTCAATAATTAAGACTTTTTTATTGTGTTTAGTATGAAAAAATCCAAACAATAATTTGTTTAATTAAATAGAAGTAATAAATTTATAGAGGTGATTAAACAACTTTTCTCTATTATTTGATTTTTTAAAACGCTGAATTCGATGAGGATTCATTTTTCGAACTCTAACAGTTTTCAAAAATCCGGATGAAAGTCCGGATTTTTTTTTGTCAAAATTTAGTGGAACTTTCAGTCATATTTCACTTCAATGCTGCGATTTTATAAATACGCGTTCTGTCTCTTGGTATTGTTTTCTATTGCCATATCCTCCTATGCGCAGGAAAAAATTTCAGGATATGATACAAATTATGTGGAAAGTAATTCAAAGAGATTACTTCTAAGACTATATACATCGAAGAAATATACTGACTTAGTATCTAATGTACCTGGTGTAGATAAAGGATATAGGTTTATGCCCAATACAGGACTTAACCTTGGGTTAGGTTTTACATATCAAGCATTTACTTTAAATATTGCAGCACCTTTATCGTTCATGAATCCGGATAGGTATACAGATTGGCCTAAATATTTTGACTTACAAGCCCATGCCTACCCTAAAAATTTCATTATTGATTTTTTAGGACAGTTTTATAAAGGGTACTCTATTGAACCTAAATTTCTTCAGAATTCTAATGAAGCCTATCCTAGGGAAGACCTGAGATTAACTACAATAGGCCTGAATGTGAACTATTTGCTTTATGGCGAAAAGTTATCGTTACAAGCTTCTTTTAATCAATCTGAGATTCAAAAAAAATCAGCCTTTTCACCTTTTGTAGGTTTTGAGGCATATGGAGGCTCCGTCAAAGGGGATTCATTGTTGCTACCGGCTACTGAATTGATTGATGCAACTATCAATTTTGCAAAGTCAAGGTACTTTCAAGCTGGACCCAATGCAGGTCTCGCAGGCACACTGGTATTCGGAGGAGGGTTTTTCTTAACAGGAGTTGCTTCCGCAAATTTAAGTCTAGGTTTTTCAGAATGGGAAAATCAGGAAGTTTCAAAAAAATGGGGAGTGGTTCCCACTTATTTTTTGAGAGGATTTTTTGGCTACAATAATCGTCGCTTTTCTATAAATGCCAATTACGTCTATAAGCATTCAAATTTGGTTAAAGTCGAAGACTTTAATAATTCGATTAATACGGGGAATTATAGAATTAACCTAATTTATAAAATCAACGTAAGTGAAAAATTCGCAAGAGGATTTCACAAAATAAATCCATTTACTATTCTAGGTTTGAATAAATAAACTTATTTGGAAATCAATCTTCCAATTATTTTTAGCTTTGAAAAGTATTAAAAACAACCCAAATCATGACTGATCATTTTGGAATTCAGGAGTCTCTTAAAAAACTGGGGATTCAAACAAAAAATCTTGGAGTTTCCACAGGAGTAAATTGGCAAGATACAGGAGAATCATACATTCCGTCATGGTCCCCCGCAGATGGAGAAATTATTGCTGAAGTACAAATAGCAAACAGAGTGAGTTATGAAGCGGTAATTGCACAAGCTCAAATTGCCTTCGATCACTGGAGAATTGTACCTGCTCCTCAAAGAGGAGAGATAGTAAGAGAAATTGGGAATGCATTACGAGAAGTAAAAGCAGATCTTGGAAAATTGGTCTCTTATGAAATGGGGAAATCCTATCAAGAAGGCCTTGGTGAAGTACAGGAAATGATCGATATCTGCGATTTTGCTGTAGGTCTTTCCCGCCAATTATACGGTCTCACGATGCATTCTGAGCGCCCAGGACATAGAATGTACGAGCAATGGCATCCCTTAGGGATTGTGGGTATTATTTCAGCTTTTAATTTTCCGGTGGCTGTATGGTCTTGGAATGCAGCTTTGGCTTGGGTTTGTGGAGATGTTTGTCTTTGGAAACCATCTGAAAAAGCGCCTTTGTCAGGGATTGCTTGTCAGCATATTGCTGCAAAAGTTTTTGAAAAACATGGAATGCCTGAAGGTATTTGTTCTCTAATTATTGGAGATTATAAAGTTGGGGAGATGATGTCGCATGATTCCCGTGTG
>NZ_JAHEBC010000254.1 GCF_024642405.1 Algoriphagus sp.
TCCACCACCCAGTCAGCAAATCTTCCTTGCTCTTTGAAAACAGTCAATATAAAATCGTTGAAATAATGAGGTTTCATTTGTTCTACAGTCATCGGTGAACCTCCCCATTCCGAGTGTTTGTCATTTCCTCTTGTCCAGATTGCACTTGGATCAGGCATTTTTTCTATCAGGAATGTTCCACCAGTAACATCGGTATTTTCGCCAACCATATCCAAGGAAATTCCCCAGTTGATTTCAGGTTCTCTTTTCTCTTCTTCTTGAATATATCTACGAGTCGAAATGATTTCATCTCCCCATAGGAAAGTCAAGGTGCGTTTTAGGTCTAGTTTATTCTCCCGAATTAATTTTGCGGTAATTTTTGCCATTTCCAGTTGCGTGCCCACCCCAGTTGCATTGTCATTTGCTCCAGGCTCCTGGATATGTGCTGAGAAAACTAAACTTTCCAATGGTAGTTCAGACCCCATTACATTGGCTACAACCGTTAACTCCTCCGAATCATAAATCTTGGTTTGGATTTTGGCGTTGACTAGTACTGGGCCTTTTTCCAGTTCAGCTTTTAACTTTTCCTTTGCTTCATAAGAAAGAGCTATTGCCCAAGTAGGATTTTCAGCATCGTATCTCAAACTTCGAAATTGAATTGAGGTAATGTTTTTCTCCGGTTGCAAATAAGAAGGCATATCATAAGTCAATATACCTAAGGCACCTTTTTCTTTTACGGATGATTGTAGGGTTCTATAACCTATCTGATCTGAAAAAAGGATTTTCCCTTTTACTTCCATTCCTTCAAGAGCTTCCTTGCTTTCAACATAAATAACTTCTGCAGTTATTCCCTCGGGAGAGGTAGAACTTGAATTTAAATACGTCATGTTCCTGTTGCCTGCGGATGAAAGTAAATCTCCATCGGCTCCGACAATTTTTAATGAAGCTGAAACAGGTTCCCAAGTAGGTCTTTCCATTTTCCTAGTTTCAATCCTATAGGTAAGTCGATCGGTGGATTTGGCATTTTCCTCTAAAACAAAACCTGCGGTCTCCAACTCTTCTGCGATTTTATATACTGAATTGTTAAACCCTGTATTTCCAGCAACTCTCCAGTATTGTTCTACAAAAGCTACGGTTTCATAAGCTAAATCTCCTTTGAATTCAGGTCTTACTAGATCAAAGTATGGACTTAGGGTTTTATTTAAAGCGGTGCTTTGTGAAAAAACGGAAATAGAGCAAAGCGTAAGAATTGATAATAGAAACAATAACTTTTTCATAAGGAGAAATTCAAATTGGAATTGACCTTAAATTTTAATGTTTTTGGGTTTATAACCTACCAATTGAAATAATTCTACCCTGAGATTTACCGAAGGGATAAAATTTACCAAACATTATTCTGTAAAATTTATCAGAACATTTCCTCAATTTGCCTTACCTGCTTACCTTTGCGCATGGCAGAACAAATCTTGATCCTTGATTTCGGTTCTCAGTACACACAACTCATCGCCCGAAGAGTTAGAGAGCTGAATGTTTATTGTGAAATCCACCCCTATAACAAAGTTCCAGAAATCACTTCCGACATCAAAGGAGTGATTCTTTCAGGTTCTCCTTGCTCTGTAAGAGATGAGGGTTCTCCCGATTTGGATTTGGATGCTTTAAGAGGAAAACTACCTCTTTTGGGCGTTTGCTACGGTTCTCAATTACTAGCTCAAAAATATGGAGGAGAAGTTTTGCCTTCCGAGATCAGAGAATATGGAAGAGCTAATCTCAGCCATATCGATACTCATTATGATTTATTGAAGGAAATGAGCCATGGCTCTCAGGTATGGATGTCTCATGGAGACACTATTAAAGACTTACCTGGTAATTTTGAAGTGATTGCAAGTACTTCTTCCGTTAGAGTTGCGGCATTCAAAGTGAAGGAAGAAGAGACATACGGAATTCAGTTTCACCCGGAAGTCACCCATTCCACAGAAGGTAAAAATCTATTACGAAACTTTGTGGTTCATATTTGTGGCTGTGCACAGGACTGGACATCAGATGTGTTTATTGATGCCACCGTCGCTGAACTGAAAGCCAAAATCGGGAAAGATAAAGTAGTAATGGGTCTTTCAGGAGGAGTTGATTCTTCTGTTGCAGCTACTTTAATTCATAGAGCAATCGGAGATCAATTGACTTGCGTTTTTGTGGATAATGGATTGCTTCGAAAAAACGAATTTGAAGAGGTACTAGATTCCTATAAGCATATGGGATTGAATGTGATTGGTGTAGATTCAAAACAGCGTTTTTATGATGCACTAGTTGGATTAACTGATCCTGAAGCAAAAAGAAAAGCAATTGGTCGGGTATTTATTGAAGTATTTGACGATGAAGCCCATAAAATTGAAGGAGTAAAATGGTTGGGGCAAGGAACCATCTATCCGGATGTGATTGAATCTGTTTCTGTTAAAGGACCATCTGCGACCATCAAATCTCATCACAATGTGGGAGGATTACCCGATTTTATGAAACTTTCAGTGGTAGAGCCATTGAATACTCTTTTTAAAGATGAGGTTCGTGAAGTAGGAAGAGCATTGGAAATCGTTGAGACTATTATAGGAAGACATCCGTTTCCGGGTCCTGGTTTAGGAATTAGAATATTAGGAGATATCACTGCAGAAAAAGTAAAGACGCTTCAGGAAGTAGATCATATTTTTATCCAAGGTTTGAAAGATCACGGGCTTTATGATCAGGTTTGGCAGGCAGGAGCCATGTTGCTGCCAATACAATCTGTGGGCGTGATGGGAGATGAGAGGACGTATGAGAAGGTTGTTGCATTAAGAGCGGTAGGATCAGTAGATGGTATGACGGCAGATTGGATTCATCTTCCTTATGAATTCTTGGGGAAAATCTCAAACGAGATCATCAATCGAGTGAAAGGAGTCAATCGAGTAGTTTATGATATTTCTTCTAAGCCACCAGCAACAATTGAGTGGGAATAGACAGATTTAGGAAGTCTGATTTAAGATTTAAGATTTATTAATACCAGTTATATAATCAAAACCCGAGGTAATTTCTTCGGGTTTTACTTTTCAAAGCTTTTGGCCTAAACTTTGGGTTTGAAAATATTGGGTTAAATTTGCAAACCTTGTATTGATGTTTGATTCACCTTCAGATTCATGAGAAATTATTTCTTACTTATTTCTGCGTTTTTCTTAGTCTCTTTAACTTTTGCTCAGAATATTCCTGAGGATTACCAAAAAGCACAGACTTTCCTCAATTCAAAAAATTATTGGGAGGCAATGCCTCTTTTTAGGGAGTTTATGGATTCTGAAAGATATGGAGCCCTTTCTAATTATGCGGCATTTCATCTTGGAGAAGCTGCATTGGGCGCAAATCAACCAGATCAGGCAATTCCAGCACTTCTGCAGGTTTCAAATAAAGTTTGGACCAAATCAGACGAATCAAAGTATTTATTAGCATTGGCATACTTCCAAAACCAACAAAATCAGGAAGCATTGCGAGCTATCAAGGGAATCAAGAAGGATTCGATGAAGGAAATGGCAGAAAATGCAACTTTTGAGAACCTCAAAAAAACTAGTGCTAGTTTTATGGTTGCCAATCTTCAGGAGTTTAAAGAAAATAAAGGATACGCTGCAGCTTTAAAGACTGTTTTGGAGAGCCAAACAATTCTTTCAGCTTCTGAAAGAGCAGCATATTATGAATTGCAAGGGAACGCAGGTGGAGGAATGAATGCGGTAAAGGATATGGTTTTGGATTTTGTTGTAATTCTTCCATTTACAACTTCTCCTTCTGCCTCTGCCTCTTCTATTGACCAATCAAGCTTTATTTTTGAATTATATCAAGGAATTAATTTTGCTGTAAATAGACTGAAGGAAGAAGGCAAACAAGTCACGCTTCATACATTTGATTCTAAGAGAGATATGACTCACTTAGCTGAGTTATTGAAAGATCCTGTGATTGCAAATGCGGATGCGATTATTGGTCCGATCTATCCCGATGAAGTTGACTTAGTCAGTTCTTTTGCTGAGACATCAAAGATACCTTTGATTCACCCTTTATCGAATCTGGGTGAGCGATTTGAGAATACGCAGTACAGTTATTTATTCAGACCCTCTGTAGCTTCTATTTCTAATGGAATTGTTGCAGCTCTCCGAAACCAGAATTGGGGAAGTAAAGTTGCGTTGGGATATAGCGGCAGTTCCCGTGACGAAAAGTTAGGAATGCTCTTAAGAGATCAATTAACTTCTGCTGGGTTTTCGATTGTCGATATGCAACAAGTAAATCAAAGAAATGTGATTGATTTTTTGCAAAAACAAGGCATTAGAACCGGAATGGATAGCGTTGAATTGGAGGTTGATCAAATCATCCTTTTGACAGATGATCCGTCAATTGCTCAGCCAACTTTTGGATTGATGGAATCAGTGAATGCTTCCGTTCCATTCTTGGTGATGGACTCTTGGATAGGCTTTAATTTTGCCAATTATGAAATGCTTGAATTCCCAAACTTTCATTTCATTTCAAATAATACTCCAAATTTTGAGGCTGATGCCATGGAACAGTTTAAGGAAAACTTCTATTCCAAAAATTTGAGTTACCCTAGCCTCAATGCCACTTTGGGTAGAGAGTTAGTGTATTGGTTATCTTCCAATATGGGACCTACCAAAGGTTTTGAGCTAAGAAGAAACCTCGATCAGGCTGCTTTTCAGCAAGGGAAAGTTTCCTGGGGATTCAATTTCCAAAATAGCAATAACAATCAATACGTTCCTGTATTCAAAATAGAAGCAGGAGAAATGAAACCACTAAAGTAATCCATGCAAATTTCAGAAAGTAAAAGACTGTTTGCCCATGCACAAAAGTTCATTCCTGGAGGAGTTAATTCTCCGGTAAGAGCCTTTAGAGCTGTTGGAGGAGACCCCCTTTTCATAAAAAAAGCAGACGGAGCCTATCTTATCGATGAAGATGGAAATCGATTTATTGAAATGATCAATAGTTGGGGGCCCATGATTTTGGGTCATAACCATCCCATGATCAAAGAGGCAGTAATCAAAGCAATGGAAGATGGAACTTCATTCGGCGCACCTACAGCTAAAGAAGTCGAGATAGCTGAATTGATTGTCAGTATGGTTCCTTCTGTTGAAAAAGTTAGAATGGTAAACTCAGGGACAGAGGCAACGATGTCTGCTATAAGAGTGGCGCGAGGGTATACTGGTCGGGATAAATTCATCAAGATGGAAGGACATTATCATGGACATGGTGATTCTTTTTTGATAGCTGCCGGTTCTGGGGCAATGACGATGGGTGATCCAGATTCACCTGGTGTGACCAAAGGGACAGCAAAAGACACCTTGCTTGCACCCTATAATGATCTAGAGGCAATAGAAACTTTAGTGGCTGCGAATAAAGGTGAGATTGCCGCACTAATTCTTGAACCAGTTCCCGGAAACATGGGATTATGTTTACCAAAACCAGGGTATTTACAAGGACTTCGGGAT
>NZ_JAHEBC010000255.1 GCF_024642405.1 Algoriphagus sp.
AATATTATCTTCCCTGGTCAAAGCTTGAATAACCCCAACTGCTACCGCCTCTTCCCCGGAATAGAGGTGAAGGAATCCACGTATTTTGGACTTTGTGTATTCCTCCGCAGATTTCTCTTCAAACTTTCGTATGAGTATCATTTGCTGCAATAGCCGCTGTCCTTCTTTTGAATCTAACTTTTTCTTCCTTTCCATAATCTTTAGCCTTTTTCAAGTGTAGACAAATCCCCTTCCGGCAATCCCAATTCACGGGCTTTCAGCAGCCTTCTCAAGATCTTTCCACTTTTGGTTTTAGGAAGGCTTTCTATAAAGGAAATTTCTTTGGGCGCTACTGCCGGCCCCATTGTTTTTCTAGCAAAGCCAATCAACTCTTGGCGCATTTCATCAGTAGGCTCGAAGCCTTCTTTCAGAACAACGAA
This sequence comes from Algoriphagus sp., assembly GCF_024642405.1. Taxonomy (GTDB): domain Bacteria; phylum Bacteroidota; class Bacteroidia; order Cytophagales; family Cyclobacteriaceae; genus Algoriphagus. The sequence goes on from NZ_JAHEBC010000255.1 coordinate 420, forward strand.
TGCCTTGACCAATTCTCCAATCGATGGTTCAGGTTTTCCGATTACCGCAGCTTCCACCACTGCAGGGTGCTTCATCAAGGTACTTTCCACTTCGAATGGCCCGACCATATGTCCAGAGGTTTTGATGATGTCATCCGCCCTTCCAATAAACCAGAAGTAACCATCCTTATCAATTTTTGCCAGATCTCCGGAGATATACCAATCTCCCACAAAGCATTTTTGGTAGCGCTCTTCCTCGTGTAGATAGCCCCTAAAAAGAGAAGGAAACCCTTTCTTAAGAACCAAATGACCTTGTTTTTCTGGTTGATCATAGATCTTGATTTTTTCACCGTCTACATCAGCTATCGCTGCGATTATTCCGGGAAGTGGTTTGCCCATGGATCCTGGTTTTACCTCCACGGAACGGTAATTGGCAATCATTATCCCACCAGTCTCTGTTTGCCACCAATTATCCAGGACAGGAACTCCAAAAGCCTTTTGTCCCCAGGTAACAGCTCCTGGATTCAGTGGCTCGCCTACACTCAGCACCAATCTCAAATAAGAAAGATCATATTTTTCTTTGGGCACGAACTCCATTCGCATCAATCTTCGGATGGCCGTTGGCGCGGTATACCAGACATTGACTTTCTGCTTTTCCAAAATAGAATACCAGCGCAACGCATCAAATTCCTCTTCATCTATGATGCTGGTTACACCGTTGACCAAAGGAGCGATGATGCCATAGGAAGTTCCTGTGACCCATCCCGGATCTGCAGTACACCAAAAAACATCCCCCTCATGAAAATCCAGCACATATTTTCCGGTGGTATAATGGGTAAGCACGGCCTGGTGAACGTGCAAAGCACCTTTTGGCATCCCTGTGGTTCCACTAGTAAAATGTAATAAAGCGGGGTCTTCGGGGTCTGTGGGAGGAATAATGAATTCTTCAGAAGCTTCCCTCATAAGTTTTGTCATGGAAAGAGTTTTCTTATCTAAAGGATCTGATGAGTCCGTCAGTAAAATGAATTCTAAGGAAGGAAGCCGATCGAGAAGCCCCTTTATCTTTTTCTCATAAAAGCTAGTATTGGTGACCAACACCTTTGCATCACCCTTACTCAATCTTTGAAAAATAGGTTCTGGCCCAAAAACTGAGAACAAAGGGCAAAAACGGCCTTGTATTTCAGCGCCCCTAAAGCCGCTATATATAAGTCCGGCACTCGGCCCAATAAAGAAAATACCCGATCTCCTTCTTTCAATTTCAAGCCATCCAGAAGATTGGCAAACTTTGAAGTCTGGATTTTTAAATCTCCAAAAGAGTAATCATCTGTCTTTTCCTCCTTACCGATAAAGCGAATTGCAACCGTATTTTCCAAGTGGCTAGAAGCATGCCTATCGACAGCTTCATGTGCGATATTCAGTCCTTTTTTGCCAGGCAAGCCAGCTAATAGATTTCGCTCATTTTGCCAGTCAAAATGCTGGTACAACTTCTCGAAATCGGTTAAATTGGGCTCTTTCATAAACAGATCTTAAAATTTGAAAATTTTAGAAAGTCCGGTTTTAGCCGGTTTTTCAATCTTTCAATCCTCAAAAATCAAATACGGATTTGATCATTCCTTAATTTACCATTTTAAGAAAAATGAAATCCAATTTGAGACCAATCATTTAATGGTTAATGACTTAAATCATATTCTAAGCCCTTGATATGCGATGTTTTTTGGAGACTTTAGGATAAGCCTACTACTAAAAAATGATAGGATGGCCCCCTCTGGTGGAAATGTAGATTTGGGCAAGTTACCATTTTGATTTTACCGCAGTGTGCTTTGGCTATTCAGGTCCCGATGAATATCGAGGATTTAATCCTGAACCTAAATCATAGGATTTCTAATCCGGAGGATCGACTTTTTAGATTAATTTAGTTAACACTAATTTGAATTGCTAACATACACTTCAGAGTAAACCCGATACCGAATCTATAATTATAAATCTTTGGAAAAATCTTCGGGATTTGAAATCCCGAAGACCTAAAGGACTTGGATAAGTTGCCTTTTTAAAAAAAGTTGAAAATTTTCATTTACCCACTGCATTTCCAAAGCATTCCATAGATTTGATTTTTACATCTCCCTTAGGTAATAAAAACTCACCACTATAAAAATTTTCAACCCCAGCACCAGTTTGACAATGGAATTCAGCCATTTCTTGAGATACTGAAAACTGCATATCTGTAGTTAAATCTCCCGAATCTCCATTATCTATAACAGTCCATCTCACATACCTTCCTTTATAAAAAGGAATAGTGCTATTATTAATGATCCCTGTTATTCTTGCAGTTTGACAATCTTCCTCGAAAACCAAGCAGGTTATTTCTCCATCAAGTCTCAATTCAAAACCATTTGGTTCTACTGCCAGCAATTTAAAAGTACCTTCAAGGTCTCCTCCTTTCAATTTCGCGTCATAGGTATGATATTCAGTCGCAAGCAATTCGCCAGTGGAAGACTTTATTTCAACTGCTAAATTTTCTGCTTTTACCCATCCTTCACCAGGACTCCATTTTCTCGAATTTGGATCCATTTTTAAAGCCCTGCCTTCAATTTCATTTGCTTCTGGCTTGTACAATTTAAAAGCTTGAACATCTTGGGGTAATTCAAATGAACTATTTTCCATTTGACAGCTTGTTAGAAAAATCACCACAAGTAAAAACCCAACTGCTCCTAGGAAATTAAAATTACTTTTTGACATATAAGATGTGTTTTATTGGTTTTAAAAAGCATTAATTTAACAATAAAATAAACAGTTCACTCTGTAAATACTACAATAAATTTTCAAATCTGTTTATAGAAACCTCCCATCGGCGTATTCGACTAATTTGGAGATTTGGGCAAGTTACCATTTTGATTTTACCGCAGAGTACTCAAGGGTAATAGCAAAGTATGCCAAAGGTTTTTAACCACATAGGACCATAGGCGACATAGTTTCGCTGTTCTGGGCCATGTATTAGTATCTAACTAGTGTAACTTTCTATAAAAAACCCTCCCAGAATCACTTCCGAGAGGGTATTCAAAATTTTGGTTTCGGTTTCAGAATTTAAATTCCATCTATCACTATATCTGCCATAGATAGATCAACCCTTACTTCATAAAGCGTAAATGAATAGTTGTATTCAAACCTTTTCTGGGAACAAAAGTCCTCTGCCATCATAACAAACACTTTTTCATTCTTCTTTCCATTAAACTCGCCCCATTTGGACCAATCATGAAAATCTAACTCCGAGGCATAAAAAAACTTGCCTTTTTCAATTTCTGAAATTGTCAGACCCTTTGTTTCAGGCTCTTTTGAATATCTAGTATGATCCAAATGCACTGTTGCATTTTCTGGAAACTCTTTGCTGTAAATAAAATCCCTTTTATCTCTTAAACCATGTTTGACGATCCTCCATTCTCTACAGTCATCTAAAATGATAATTATAGGGTCTTCTTGATTTATAGGAAGAAGTCTCCAAAATGCAGTTATTATAACTATTAGTTTCCACATGGTTTACCTAAGTCTAATGCAGTTGTTTTATCTCTTTCATACTTTTGATAGGGAGATAAAATAGGGTAATTCGCTGTTGTTGATTTCATAATATCATATGCATGAGTACCTTGAAGACCTTCCCAAAATAAGTTCGAATAAAATTCAAGCGGAACTTCTTTTCGGAGAATTGATCCAGGTATATTAATAAGATCCTCCAATTTTTTATAATCTTCCGGCATATGAGTTTTATGGAAATTCATTAGTACTGATCCCATTTTTTCCAGAAGAAATTCCGCCATATACTTATGTTGCTGATCCCCACTCCACTTGTTTGGTTCTTTTGATGCATAAATTCCTACCAGCTGATTATAATTTGAAGCAAAGTCATTATCTAATGGGGTTACACCATTCGCTTCTAACGCTGCAAACATCTCTGCATGGAGCAACTCATGAATTATTGTTTTTGCAATTAAGAGATCCGGCCTGTCCAAAGCATCAGAATTAATTATTACTGAATTATTACCGGAAATGTGGACAGTAGTTCCTTGTCTATCGGATGGATCAAGTTGCTCAGTTTTTAAAACTGTGTTTCTAGCAATCTCCTCATTTTCTGTAAACTCAGCTATGCTTTTTACAAAATAGTTTAGTCTAAGCTTCTCCACAATGCAATTCAAATTTGAATTATTTTTGATAGAGGAATCTATATAAATCACCAAATTGGGTACCGGGATACTTGGTGTATAATACCCTATATCAGAACCACCTCCTGAAATTGTTCCACCTGAAGGAGCTCCTCCTCCTGGTGTCCCACCACCCTCTACAAAATCACAAGTAGTACTATGGGTGGTATCTAAATACACTCCAGTATTTCCATCGTACCAATCTGTAGCGACATCATAACATCGATAAATCACATCTTTATTTTCATTGCCAAAAGACTTTTTCCCGTTTTCCATTCCTTTTTGCATCGTTCGAGTATGGGTAAGCTGCCCTCTATCAATTTTATACCCAACCAGATAATGTTCGTCATAGGAAAATAAATCGATCCAGCCATTCCATTTTTCATCCATCATCTGATAATTAACTTCCTCAAATTTTCTATTTGATTCAATCTCTTCAGGGTAATACCTAATTATCAAAGGATCAAATCGATCTTCAGTTTGGTGTTTGACAAATAGAATATTTTGAAAGTATTTTATTTCGTCTTTCTTTTTAGGTTTGGAATTTTCTTTTGGAAAATATAACCTGTTTCCCTCCAAACTTACTTCAAACATCTCTCTCCCATCCGGAAAATAATAATGATGAAATTTATCCCAATCGGGTTCTTTTTCAAAAATAAGGTAAAATCAATTCCTGAGATTCCAATCTGAAATTTAAGCCTCGTTCTGGAAGTCTCAAATTAGTTTTATTCTCTTCAAACCAAGCTTTGACTTTCATCAGCTGTCCATTTTCTGTGGATTGGATTTTTGGAGCTTCAGGTTCTTCCACACAGGAAGTAAAAAGAATTGATGTCATTAATAATAGCATCAAAAATAAGCCTGAATAATAGTTACTCAGG
>NZ_JAHEBC010000256.1 GCF_024642405.1 Algoriphagus sp.
TTATTCACAATTTCCCAGGTCAAAGGGCAAAAGTCAGAGAGCCCAGTCACTGCCGCTTGGGAATCTTTTTCGAAAAACAAAAGTGAGTCTATCTTTTCTGGATTGAAATGGGATTTAATTGGGCCTACCATCAACTCAGGACGCGTGGAGGCAATGGCTGTACTTCCTGAAAATCCCAGTACTATCTATGCCGGATTTGGTTCTGGAAACCTTTGGAAAACTACCAATCATGGTCTTTCATGGGTAGCAATCTTTGATAACCAGGCAGGTTACAGTATTGGAGATATCAGTATCGCACCAAGTAATAGTAATATAATCTACGTGGGGACTGGTGAAAGTCTTCGTGCCAAGCGTGCTCATACTATCCCAGGCGCCGGAGTATATCGTTCGGATGATGCAGGTAAAACATGGAAGTCTATAGGACTGGAAGGTACTCATCATATTGGAAGAATTGCTGTGCATCCCACTGATCCAAATATTGTCTTCGTGGCAGCTTTGGGGAGTTTCTATTCTCCAAGTGAAGAAAGGGGAATCTACAAGACCGTAAATGGGGGAGAAACTTGGGAAAAAGTGGTGTATGTCAACGACCGGGTGGGAGGTAATGATGTTGTCTTTGCCCCTACTGACCCTTCCGTTCTATATGCCTCCACTTGGTATTGCAGTGAAGACAAAGCGGGACCTGGAGGAACCTTGCATAAAAGTACAGATGGTGGAAATACTTGGAAAGTTATCAACAATGGATTTCCGGCAGGAGAAATGAACGGTAGAACAGGGCTCGCAGTCTCCCATCAAAACAGTACTAAAGTTTATGCTTTTACCGACAATGTAAATGCAGGATATGAAGATGGATCCGGAGAATTATATCTAACTCTAGATGGTGGAGAAAGCTGGGAAAAGACGCACCAAAAGAACTTAAAGATTCTAAATACTTTCGGCGAAGTGTTTACTGATTGTTTTGTAAACCCAATCGATGATCATGAAGTCTATGTATTAGGAATTAATGTTTTAAGAAGTACAGATGGAGGAATAAATTTTAACCCTCTAAATGGAACGGTTGAGCATATCCAACCTTCCCCAGCAAATTTTTTCCATCTTGACCATCATGAAATGTGGATCAATCCCAACAATCCAAATCATATTATTGTCGGAAACGATGGCGGCGTATATATCAGTTATGATACCGGATCAACTTGGATGCATTACAACAATTTACCGGTAGGAGAATTCTATTTTGTCCGAACAGATAATGATACTCCTTATAATATCTACTCAGGGACCCAGGATGATTCAGCGGTGAGGGGGCCGGCAAGAACCTTGAAAAATACGAGTGATGATGGTTGGGAGTATGTATGGATTGACCCTTGGGGAGGTGGAGATGGCATTGTAGTCACTCCTGATACTGAAAACTCGGACATCGTTTATTACGAATCACAGAATGGTGCCATCAGGCGTAAAATAATGTCAAGCGGTGAAACCAAAAGCATCCGTCCTAGATTACCTAAAGACTCCCCTGATCAGCTATTTAATGAATGGCTAACTCCTTTTTTTACTTCGACTTATACGCCAGGAACTTTGTATTACGGGGCAAATTTTATGTTCAAAACTACGGATCGTGGAGATAATTGGAAGGCGATAAGTCCAGATCTGAGTCTTTCGTCCGATCCAAATCGAGAAGGGAATGGAATCATTGCAATGGAAGAATCTCCAAACCGTCAAGGCTTATTATATGCTGGCACTTCGAAAGGAGCTGCTTGGATTTCTAAAGACGACGGAGGTAACTGGAAAGAAATATCTGAAGGCCTACCAGCAAAATACATCAAGAGTTTTGCTCCTTCAAAATTCAAGGAATCCAGAGTTTATATTACTCAAAGTGCCATGGGTGAAGATGATTTGAATGCCTATGTTTATCGTTCGGAGGATTATGGAGCTTATTGGGAAAACATTACTTCTAACTTACCAAATGCACCTGTCAATGTAATATTGGAAGACCCTGTATTCGAAAATGTATTATTTGCAGGCACTTTTAATGGGGTATTTATTTCACTCGATAGAGGTAATTCCTGGCGCGTTTTGGGTTCAGAGATGCCAAATAGTTTTGTGTCCGACATGACTATTCAAGAACGGGAAAATGACTTAATAGCCGTCACTCATGGAAGAGGAATTTTCAAAATTGATTTGGAACCTTTGCATAATTATCTGAAAAATAATTCAGAACAAGCATCTGTAGTTTATATCTCTGAAGCCATTCTTCCGAATAGAGATATTTCCGGAAAACCTGATCTTTCAAACTATGAAAATGTAAATTTTAGCTTCTACTCGCCTTCTGAGGAAAAATTGACATTGACCATTTCTAATTCGGAAGGAACTTCAGTTTTCGAAAAGGAAATAAATGTCCAAAAAGGTTTAAATACCTTTTCATGGGATTTGATTCTTGGCCCAAATCTTACGGATGATCCATATCTTTTCAATTTTGTGAACCTTCCTGAAGCAGGAGATTATACGATTCATTTGATCGGAGAGCAATTAGATATTGAAGGCGCTTTCTCGATAAAATAGTCAGAAAATACCTGGAAAGGCTAACTTATTAGAATTTCAAAGGTTTTAATATTCCATCTACCAATAATTTTAATCCCCTTTTCTTGGATAAATAATTGGGGATTAATACTGAAATCTCTTATCAAGAGCAACAATTATGAAGCGAAAAACTTTCATTAAAAGCTTACTATTTCTTGGGGCAATCCCCTCATTGCTAAGTGCAAAAACGGCAAATATGAAAAAATCCTCTAGTGTCAGACTTCTAAGACATGCTACACTAATCATTGAGATCAATGGTAAAAAACTGCTCATAGACCCGATGTTGTCAGAAAAGGATGCAATGAATCCGATTCCGAATTGTGGCAATGAAATTAGAATTCCAATGGTAGAGTTTCCGATTCCAAAATCAGAAATCAATACCATGCTTTCTGAAATGGATGCGATCGTTATTACCCACTTACATCGAGACCATTGGGATAATCCAGCAAAAGATTTAATCCCTAAAAACAAACTTATTTTTTGTCCCCCAAATGTTAAAGAAACATTAGTAAACCAAGGCTTCAATAACCTCCAAAGTATTGAGCATAACTTCAACTGGAAAGGAATAACCATTCATAAGACGAGTGGTCAACATGGTACAGGAGATATTGGAAAAAGCATGGGTCAGGTCTCAGGGTTTGTATTCCAGCATAAAGAAGATTCAATCTATGTGGCAGGGGATACGGTTTGGTGCGAGGAAGTGGAAAATGTACTCATCAGCTACAATCCCAAAGTCACTATCCTGAATGCCGGAGGTGCAAAATTCTTAACAGGTGATCCGATAACAATGACCCCTGAGGACATTATTAAAGTGCAGAAAAAACTTCCTGCCACAAATATTATTGCCGTGCATATGGACACAATTAACCATTGTTTTGTAACCCGCAAAATTCTATTTGAAGAATTAAAGGCTAAGGGTTTAGATTCCAAAATAAAAATCCCAATGGATGGAGAATCAATTTTTTTATAGCATAAAGAATGTTCTTACAAACAGAACTAAAAGCTGAAAAAACTGAGAATGGACAATTGTATGGTAGCTCAAATTCTATAAATAATAACCTGTTTAATTATGATAAAATCACATGGCTTTGGATGACAAAATAATGTTAACTGACCCAGTTTTTATGGTTCTTAATACCTTCAATTTCGATTTCTTGGAGAAAATTTATTCTAATTTTTTAGATTTTTTTAGCCTGATTAGCCCCAAAATTTATTGCCAAGCGACTTATTTTCAGTATTTTAAAGTTTTAAACATCATCCTTCTATGGCATCTTATACATTGAATATTAACGATCAAACTCACAAAGTAGAAGTGGAAAAAGGAACTTCTCTTTTATGGGTTATCAGGGAACATTTAGGGTTAACAGGTACCAAATACGGTTGTGGGATCGCCCAGTGCGGAGCTTGCACAATCCATATTGATGGTAACCCGATGAAGGCCTGTGTTTTACCTGTCGAGAATTTTTCCGATGGACAAAAAATTAAAACAATAGAGGGCCTATCTGAAAAAGGAGACCATCCAGTGCAACAAGCATGGGTAAAAGCCCAAGCGCCACAATGTGGATATTGTCATTCAGGTCAGATCATGCAGGCGGTGGCCTTGTTGGATAATAATCCTACTCCGTCTCGAGATGAAATAAAGACGTATATGAATGGCAACTTATGTAGGTGCGGAACCTATTTACGCATCATTGAAGCAATAGAATTAGCTGCTAAATCCAACTCCTCGATTTAATAATTCTTCTTATGAAAAAAGAACAAAAATCACAATCGACTCTCAATCGAAGAGAATTTTTAAAGTCATCCAGTGGGATTGCATTATTCATTGGGGCATCTGGTATTTTTCCAGCTTTGGTTGCTTGCAATGACACAAAAAAAATCAAAGAGCAATTTGAGAAATTTGAAGTATCAGCCTGGGTTCAAATTTCTGAAGATGGAGAAATAACCATTTATAACCCTGCAGCTGAAATGGGACAAGGTTCCATGACCTCTTTACCATTGATTTTTGCAGAAGAAATGGATGCTGATTGGTCGAAAGTCAAAGTAGAATTCTCACGCCAAGAAAGTGATATTTATGGTTCTCCAGGCTGGTCGCCAGGTAGTAAACTGATGTTTACAGTAGGTAGTAGAACTACGAATAGCTATTATTCTACCATGAGAAAAGCGGGAGCTCAGGCAAGGTATATTTTACTGAACTCAGCTGCGAAACACTGGAATGTCCCAATTTCAGAACTCACAACTTCTGAAAGTAACGTTACTCATGTAAAATCAGGTAAGAAGATCAGCTATGGTGAATTGGTTTCATTTTTAGTACTCCCTGAATCAATACCTGATTTTACGGAAGATCAATTGAAGCAACCAAAAGACTTTCGATTAATTGGAAAGACTGTTCCGCGAACTGAAATTCCGGCAAAAGTGGATGGTTCAGCCCAGTTCGCTATCGATATTAGGCTACCCAATATGGTTTATGGAGTACTGGAAAGAGGAAAACTTCATGGCTCATTTCCACGCTTGTTAAACGAACCTGAAATTTTGGCTCAGGAAGGCGTTTTAAAAATTGTGCAATTCGATTATGCCATCGGGATTATTGCCAAAAAACTAGAGCAGGCATTACAAGCAAAAAAGCTCTTGAAAATAGATTGGAGTGAATCAGATGCCACTGGATTTAACTCGGAGAAGATTTTTGATGAATATGAAAAAATTGCCGCAGAAGGAGTAAGAGGGACTATTATTTCAGAAAAAGGCGATATAAATACCGCTCTAAGAAATGGCTCCAAAATCTATACTGCCGATTATAAGAACGATTATGTTTATCATGCCCAGTTAGAGCCGTTGAACTCTGTCATTCAAGTATCTGAAGATTTACAAAGTGCA
>NZ_JAHEBC010000257.1 GCF_024642405.1 Algoriphagus sp.
GTTCCAATTTCCATTCTTCATCCTCCCATCGATAACCAATTGCAAGTTGCCCAGTAGGCACATTATCCACTTCCCAGTAGGTGCTGTTCATCCCGAGAGGTGTAAGAATTTCTTTCTTTATGTACTCCTGAAATGGTTTCCCAGATACCTGAGATACAATATATCCCAACATTGCATAGCCAGTGTTGCTATATTCGTACTCAAAAGAGGGGACATTGGAAAACGAAATTCCTTCAGAAATCATGTCCAATAGCATCTGGTTGGGTTCGTCTAACTGCCGATCGCCCCAAGGGTTGTCCTCAGGAAATCCAGCAGTCATTGTTAGAAGATTTTCAATATCTATGATTGGTGCATCTTTTGTTAAATAAGTGATATTGGCCATTTCAGGAATGTAATCAGAAACAGGATCTGTTAGATTAATCTTTCCCTCGTCTCTAAGCTTCAGGATGGCCATGGCTGTGAAACTTTTTGTCATTGAGGCGATTCTGAAATCAGTGCTTGTCTCAGCTGGGATTTGTTTTTCTAAATCCATGAAACCAACTGCATCCGATAAAACCAACTCTTCTTCCATCACTATTCCATATGCTATCCCGGGAATGTGTTTTTCTTTCGCATAGTCTTCCATAATAGATTTTAACTCATCAGCTATACTTTTTATTTTATCAACGTTTTGTTCTGTTGTAAATTCTGGCTTTTGATAATCTGTCGAAAAAGTATGGTTAATTGTATTATCAGAGCTATTTGTATTGTCTTTTGGAGTTGAGCAAGCTGAAATAAAAAGGCAGATAGAAATGAAACTGGCAAAGGAATAGTTCATGGCTTTATTTGTTTGGGACTAAAAGGTAATGAAGCCTTGGCATAAGCCAAAAAGTAATAGTAAATCAAATTTTGGAGTGAGTTGAGTCCTTAGTAGAGTAGCTTGCCAAAACCTTTTTCACCAAAGATCCTATGGTCAAGCCTTGCCCTATAATTGAAAACACAACGATCACATAAGTCACGGTCAGAAAGAGCTCACGTTCCATTTGAGGCTCAAGCGACAATGCAAGGGCTATTGATATTCCTCCCCGGATTCCTCCCCAAGTCATGATTAGATTCGTTTTTGGGATAAAATCAAGACGTTTATCAAAGATTGCGATTGGGCCGGCTAATGCTAAATATCTTGCAAAAAGAGCTACTGGAATAGCGATCAGGCCCAGAAGAAGGTATTCTTTGGTAAGTGTTATCACAAATATTTCCAACCCGATTAACACGAAAAGAACGGCATTCAATAACACATCTATCAGTTCCCAAAATTTATCTACATAATTATGGGTAGTTTCAGACCATGCTATTTTTGGTGATTTGTTTCCAATAAAAATTCCAGCAACTACCACTGCTAATGGACCGGAAACATGAAGGATATGTGCCAAGGCAGAAAGCCCCATCACCAAGGCTAATGTAATAATCACCTCGGTTTCGTAGTGATCTATTACTTTCATTACTTGGAAAGCCAACCAACCAGAAATTAATCCAAGAGCAATCCCTCCAACTACCTCTTCTAAAAAAAGAATTCCTACTTCGCTGGCATCCACAGCTCCGATTCCTTGTTTTGCGATTTGGAAGATTACCAAAAAAACGACTACACCTACTCCGTCATTGAAAAGTGATTCGCCTACAATTTTAATTTCCAGCTTTTTAGGAGCATTTGCTTCTTTTAGAATACCCAAAACAGCAATAGGATCTGTAGGGGAAATTAATGCACCGAAAAGAAGACAGTAAATGTAATTGACCTCATGATCAAATAGAATAAATACATAAAACATCATCGTGCCTACCAAAAAAGTAGAAAGAACTACTCCCATGGTAGCAAAAAGCGCAATCGGAGCCTTTTGGCTTTTGAGCGCGTCAAGCTTGGTGTGGAGGGCACCGGCAAAAAGTAAAAAACTCAGCATAACATCCAAAAGCGCTGTTTCAAAATCAATAGACTGGATTAATAGTTTTGCTTCATCCAAAATGAAGTGGTTAAAACTGCCCAGCAAAGTGATAATTGCAACAAAACCAATAGCAATGATCATCAGACCGATCGTGAAGGGTAATTTCAGAAACTTTGTATTGATAAAAGCAAAGCCTGCTGATAGGACAATTAAAATGGTGATAATGCTAAAAATGCTCATTGGATTCTGATAGAAAATTGGTGGAATAGCAAATTACAACCATTTCATGAATGCCAAAGAAAATGCAGGTACCAATCCTAAAAATGATACCTGCATCAAAGATTTAAATAAACCCAAATATCAATGGGAATAGGAAAACAACGATCAAAGCCCAGATAAAGTAAACTGGAACAAATGAAACAATGGTTTTACCTACATCGGTGATTTTACCTCGTTTGGAGATACTGAGATACAATCGGTTAGTTACCCAAAGCAGGTGAATTAAAATTAGAATATTGGCTCCTAATACTGTCATTCTATTTGGAGTGATACCCCATTCTGATATCCTGAAAATAATTGCTGATAGTGCAATGCCATTAACAATGATGGTGACAACTGATAATAAAAGAAGTACCCAAATATTGAAGTTTATCTTCTCTTTTACAGTTGTTTCAGCCACCGAGAAGAAGATCAAAGACATTACCCCGATAAGCATAATGTTAAATGTTAATAAGAACTCTCGATCATTGTAAGGATCTTTCCCGGTATAAAGGATCGCAATCAGGTACACAGTGAGCATGATTAAAACCACCGGACTAAATAATTTGGCGATGATTGGAGATACCTTATTGACTAATTGAGGATTAGTATTTGTTAGAAATGTGGCCAAAATCGGTATCGCCGGTAGTCCGAAAACGAGAATATATTTTTCAAAGAAAGTTTCAAGCTCTATTCCGATCAAAGAAAATAACCCAAAAGTAATTCCGGTAAGAATTCCACCCGCAATTCCTAAAACAGCGATCATGACGGCAGCATCTCCGTTAAAGCGGAGGAACTCCAATGGAATGGAGATTTTGAATTTTTTCTTTTCTTCAAAAGCAGTACCCAGTAAAACCCATAAAACCAAAGGAAGATGAATGCAAGCCAAAATCAATGTATCGCTTTCCGAGGCATCTGGCAGGGAATTTATGTAGACGAAAGAAATACCCATGATGCCAAAAAGAGTGCTAGTGATGGATAATGAGAGTTTGTTTTTCCAGACAAAAAAGGCTGTCAATATCGGGAAAACGATAAATCCAATATTTCTCGGATAGAAAAAGTCTTCTGAGATGGAGAAGAATGCGGGAGATTTTGCGATGAGTCCAGCAATGAGACAGCCAATAAAAACGTAAACGAGTTCGTTTTTTTCGCCCCAGGAGATAGAGCTGGATTCATAATTTAGCCTCTCTTGCCAAAATTCTCCAACTTGACTCCCTTTTAAATCAGGATATATTATCCCAAAGGACTCTTTGAACTTAGGTTTGTTCTTTCGATACAGTTGCTCCAGATATGCTGGATCATCTATATGGTTTAGGATGTCGTTTTTCATTTTACTAAGAGTTTAAATTTGGGATCAATTTTTAATATTACATTGAAGTTTTTACACAATTGATTTTTTGTCGATTGCCTGTTCGTATCGTTCTAAACACTGATCTAGAGGACTTCCTACAGTGTGGATGCATTCACAGAATTCAAATCCTTCTGCTTCATTTTTTGTGTCAATAAACTGGTTTTTACAGGAATCTAAAGTATTCTGAGGCATTACGTCATGGCCAAATAGTGAAAACCAAACAATGAATGCCATGGTAGAAATTACCCCGAGAAAAAAGAAGATTGGGAATTTTAAGGTGTACTTGGTTGGTTTAGGTACACTGACATCCTTTGAATAGTGGTTGAACGGCAAGATGTATCTCAATTTATCATAATGCCATGCGAGCAAGTAGAGATTTGCCAAAACCATTAATGGAGAAGTAACAAAGGAGCCTACAAAGCGAACCGCAAATGACAATACCCAAATGTTTACAATGATCGGTAGATAAAGCAAGGCCCCTAATAAAACAGTTCTTGGTATGAGAAGAAGGATGGCGGCAATTACCTGTGCGTATCCGATAAAGGTGTAATAATACCCTGTGTGATGAAGTGCTTCGAGGTAAGCTCCCATAGGATGAATCTCTGATAATCCGCTGGCGAATCTTTCGCCGAGAATCTTGACCATTCCAGCAATTAAAAAAGCATAGGCTAGGAGGATTCTACAAACAAGTTGAAAAATCCAATGCCATCTATTTTTCTTGATTTGGAAATAATAGGAATCAAAGGACGGAAGGAGTTTTGTTGTAGTCATTGTAATTTAAATTTCGATTTTCAATGGGAGCGGATAGATTGAATGTATTGAGCTAAAATCAATTCCAATGACCAGTGAGGCTAAAGGCGAAAACTGCACTCAGCCAAATAGATATGAAATAAACCAAAGTGCTAAAGATTATTGCAATCAACTTAGGCTTGCCTTTTGGGAACCAAACAAACCCCATGAGATAGAAGAATAGTCCTCCAAAAATCCCGCCCAGCGGAATGAAAGTAAGTGGGATAAACATCCAATTTTCAAAGAATTCACTTTTTACAAGAATGAGAAACATAAGCCATGAGAATGGAATACTCGCGCCTATGATTGCGGAAATGAATGCGGATTTGGGATGGATGTCATTCAGAAATTTGTTATTGGTGTCCATATTTCTATTTTTTGAAAGTACTTTGTTTTACAAAGTAGATTGATAAATTTTTTTAGATTTTATTTTCTTTGATCAAATTTTCCAGAAACTCTAAATGGTCTTGAAAGGCCTTTTTACCCTTCTTTGTTGCAGCGTAATTGGTTAATGGTTTTCTACCTATAAAGGATTTGTTTACTTCTATATATTCCTGTTTCTCAAGATTTTTTAAGTGAGAGGCCAGGTTTCCATCTGTCACATCCAACAGTTCTTTGAAGGAATTAAAATCATATTCCTCATTCACCATCAAAATGGACATGACCCTTAGCCGGACCACATTTTCAAAAGCTTTATCGTAATTCCCCTTCACTTTATCGGTCGTATTTATAATACATCATACTGCCGTAGATGACATGGGTAATTCCAAAACCAGCAGCCCAAAACCATAAACCAAAAGCAGGAAAAAACGCTGCTAAAGCTCCTATCACTATTTGAGTATATCCTAGTTTTTTTATTTCTCCTAAAGTAAAATGCGAAGCACTGATTAAACCTAATCCGTAGAAGCACAACATGGCAGCTGGGATCAATTCAAAAGTACTTTCATGTACCAATGCAAAAGAAAACAAACCACCCAGTAAAACAGGGATAAAAAGAGCCTTCCAAAATCGCTTGCTGGCATTAGTCCAGAACTTTTGAGAAGCCTTTTCACTTTTTCTTTTGCTCATACTCCAAGCTGTAAAGAGCGCCAAAATCAAAATAACTCCAGACAAAATGAGGATTCTCCAAATTAGCT
>NZ_JAHEBC010000258.1 GCF_024642405.1 Algoriphagus sp.
TATAAAAAATGAATTTTGAATATTTTATACTTATCTTGCATCATCGAAAAAATAGATTTAAAAAGTCTGGATAATTTTCTCTAGGCTTTATTCATTTAAAACTTGAATATGGAAAGTGTTACTAAAATTAAGCATGTTGTTCTTTCAGGCGGAGTAGGAAGCCGGCTTTGGCCACTCTCCAGGAAAACAAAACCTAAGCAATATTTGGATTTATTTTCCGGAAAATCGCTTTTCCAGCTATGTGTGGAAAGAAATGAATTTTTAAACCCCGAATTGATCATTGTAGGCAATGAGGATAATTATATGCTTTCTCGTCATATTTTGGACAATATGGGAATAGAAAAATATTCTGAAGTAATAGAAGCTCTGCCAAAAAATACTGCCCCTGCAATTGCATTCGCGGCTCTATTGGCATGTCCAGAGGATATTCTGATGGTTACTCCATCCGATCATTTAATTGAAAACGAAGAAGAATATCAGAAATGTGTTTATAGAGCTATTGAACTGGCAAAAGAAAATAAATTGGTCACCTTTGGGATAAAACCTTCAAGAGCTGAATCAGCTTATGGATATATTGAATGTCTTGGAGAGTCTGTTATCGGGTTTCGTGAAAAACCTACAAAAGCGCTTGCAAAAGAGTTTATTTCAAAAGGTAATTTTTTATGGAATAGCGGGATGTTTTGCTTTAAAGCATCAGCTTTTTTAAATGAGTTAACTAAATTTCAACCTGAAATGATGAAATCTGTTCATATTGCTTTGGAAGGTATGAAAGAAGGTTTTTTACAAAAAGAAACAAATTCCTTAATTTCCTCAATCAGTGTCGATTATGCAGTAATGGAGAAATCTAAAAATATTGCAGTTATTCCTTCAGATATAAGATG
This sequence comes from Algoriphagus sp., assembly GCF_024642405.1. Classification (GTDB taxonomy): domain Bacteria; phylum Bacteroidota; class Bacteroidia; order Cytophagales; family Cyclobacteriaceae; genus Algoriphagus. The sequence continues at coordinate 882 of NZ_JAHEBC010000258.1, forward strand.
GTCAGATATGGGATCATTTGATGCCTTGGCTGATCATCTTGCTGAAAAGAAAGAACTTAAATTAGATGAAAAAGGAAATTTCACTATTGGTTGCAATAGATTTGTTTCTTTTATTGGTGTTTCTAATGTTATTTTGGTGGAGACTCCTGATGCTATTTTAGTATTAGATAAAGAGTCGTCGCAGGATGTTAAAGGTATTTTTGAGAAATTGGATAAAGAAGATTCAGTTTTGGTTAAATAGGTTGTTAATTTTAATTTATAATGAGTAAAAACTTTTCTTTTAATTCTATTATTGACTTAGTCAAAGATTCGTGGAACAAATACTCCAAAGAAATCGCTATTGATACAGGAGTAGATAAAATGACCTTTCAAGAACTGGAAGAAAAAGTAACCTTTTTGAGTAGATCAATTTTATCTGAAGCTGCTGATCAAGAAATTATTGCTCTAACCACTACAAGGGGAGCTCAACTCATTGTTAACATATTAGCCATTTTAAATGCCGGGAAGACTTATCTACCAATTGATTCAAGTTTCCCAGAAAGTAGGATTAATCAGATTGTAGAAGATTGTGGAGTAAAGTATTACCTAAAAAGCGACCCCAAAGATGTTCTCAATCTTAATTCTATTGATTTAAATAGGAACCCCGATAGCTCCAAAATAGGGGAATTAAAATGCAACGACTTAGCTTACATTTTGTACACTTCAGGTTCAACAGGAAAGCCGAAAGGTGTCTGTGTACCTCATGAAGGTATAATTAATTTAATCCAATGGCAGCTGAACAATTCCTTTTCCAAGCCTGGGATAAAAACTCTTCAGTTCACAAGATTGACATTTGACATCTCAGTTCAGGAGATTTTCAGCACATTATGCTCTGGTGGAACTTTGCAAATAGTTGATGCAGAAATCTTAAGAGATAATAGTGCCCTCATTGGAGTTTTAAATGAACAGAAAGTTCAACGATTGTTTCTACCATTTGTAGCACTTCAAGGGATTGCGAACGAAGCAGAGAATTCCTCTATTTACCCAGAATATTTAGAGGAAGTCATGACCTGTGGTGAACAATTAAAATCAACTAGAGCAGTCAAATCACTTTTTTCTAAAGTGAAAAAAGCAAAACTTTTTAATCAATATGGGCCAACTGAATGCACATGTATCGTTACTCAATTGGAATTGTCCAATGATCCATCTAAATGGGATGATTTACCGACTATTGGAAAGGCAATAGACGGGGTCGAGAGTTTGATATTAGATAAAGAGCTTAATATAATAACCGAGACTGGAGTTGAAGGAGAAATATATTTCTCTGGTGTTTGCCTTGCTAGGGGATATCTTAATCAGCCTGAATTAACAAAAAAATCATTTTTCCCGCTTTCTTTAAAAGATGGAAGTACCAAAATGGTTTACAAAACCGGAGATTTGGGATATTACACTGAAAGCAAAGAGATTTTCTTTTTGGGGAGAATTGATGACCAGGTAAAAATCAGTGGATTCAGGGTTGAAACAGGGGAGATTGAAGCAGTGGCTACTGAGCTTTCTGGAGTTGAACAAGCAGCTATTATCGTCAATGAATTTGAGGATGGTCAAAAGTATTTGTCCCTGTTCTATGTAAGTGAGGCTAATCAAGTAAAGGAAGCAGAAATGTTGTCTTATTTAAAAGATCGGCTTCCGGTTTATATGATCCCTACCAACTGTATTAGAAAAGATAGCTTTCCAAAAACTTCAAATGGTAAGATTGATAGAAAAGGACTTTCTCAGAATTTAGTAATTGCGAATCCTTTTAAAGAGAATTATGTAAAGCCTAGAGGCAAAGCTGAATCTGATTTAGCTAATATTTGGAAAAGAATTTTGAATCTAGATCAAGTTGGAAGGGATGATCACTTTTTTGAACTAGGTGGATCTTCATTTTTAGCTCAAAGAATGGCGATTGAGATAAAAAAGACATTTGGAAAAGAATTTACAGTAACAAAAATTTATCAGTACCCTAAACTTAAAGCTCAGGCTGCCTATTTAAAGGAAAGTGAGAATAGTCTAAAAGTACTTTCCCCCAAAAAGAAAGGAATTAATGATGGAAATAGGGATGTAGCAGTTATAGCCACTGCTAGTAGATTCCCAGGTGCTAATAATAGCTATGAATTCTGGGAAATGATCAAAAATGGAAAAGAAACAATCCACTTTTTTGATATAAGTGAATTAGACCCAAGTGAACAAGTAAAGGCAAAAGAAGAGAAGAATTATATAAAAGCAAGAGGGATAATAAATGATATAAAAGATTTTGATAATGAATTTTTTGGTTTCAATCCGAAGCTAGCCTCTGCTATGGATCCTCAGCAAAGGCTTTTTTTAGAAGTAGCTTTTGAAGCTTTGGATTCAGTTGGGTACATCGCCAATACACCTGATTTTGATATAGGGGTTTTTGCAGGATGTAGCACCAATTATTATTTTTCTAGAAACCTGGTTTTTGATAGAGACTTAACAGCCTCACTTGGTAATTTGCAGATCAATTCAGTAAATGAAAAAGATTATCTCGCAACTAGGGTAGCCTATATTTTAGATTTAAAAGGTCCAGCAGTAAGTGTTAATACAGCTTGCTCCACTGCTCTTGTGGCCGTGGCTAATGCTGTAAAAAGTATCAGATCAGGTGAATGTACTGCAGCCATAGCCGGAGCTAGTTCTGTTGCATATCCTGTAAATAGCGGACATATCTATGAAGAAGGCTCAATTTTAAGTAAAGATGGGCATTGCAGGCCTTTTGATGCAGACGCATCGGGAACCTTATTTAGTGATGGAGGAGGAGCTGTCTTGTTAAAAGATTATGAACAGGCAATTCAAGACGGTGATCCAATTTTAGCAGTTATTAAAGGGATAGGGACCAATAATGATGGTGCCAATAAAAGCAGTTTTTCCGCACCAAGTGTAGAAGGACAGGCAGGAGCTATTATGATGGCCTTGCAAGATGCTGCTGTTAACCCTTCAGAAATTAGCTATGTGGAAACACATGGGACAGCTACACCAATAGGGGATCCAATTGAAATTGAAGGTTTAAAACTTGCATTTGGTGAGAAAGTAAAAAAACAGAATTGTGCAATAGGATCAGTAAAAGGAAACGTTGGTCATTTAAATGCGGCAGCTGGAATAGTTGGTTTGATTAAGACCATACACGCTCTTCACGAAAAAACTCTCCCTATTTCAATTGGATTTGAGAAACCAAACCCCTCAATTGATTTTGAAAATTCTCCTTTTTACGTTCAAAATAAAACCAAAGAATGGGCTTCTGAAGTCCCTAGAAAAGCAGGAGTTAGCTCTTTTGGTATAGGTGGGACAAACTGCCATATTATTTTGGAAGAATTTGTTTCAAAATCTTCTAAAAGTATCCCTACTTCTGAAATTGACCAAACAATTTATTTTTCAGCAAATACCGAAAACAGCCTAAAGAAGTATGCTAAAAAACTTTCTGATTTTGTTGTTCAAAATCCCAAAATGTCTCTGGGACAGTTTGGGTATAATTTAAATAAAAACAATGGGGCTTATAAACTAAGTTCATCTGTTACTTTTAAAAACCAGCAAGAACTGCTAGCGGGACTTGAAGAAATAATTTCTGGAATTAACCCAGCAGTCAAAAGAAAGGGAGAGTTTAATTTCCCGGTTTTCTTATTTCCAGGCCAAGGAGCTCAATATGTTTCTATGGGGAAAGACCTTTATGAAAAAGAACCAATATTTAAAAGAGAATTAGATCTATGTGATGATTTGTTTTCTAAATATACAGGAACATCATTGTTTGGATTGCTTTACCCAGATCAAATTTCAACTGTAGAAGAAGAAAATCTGGCTAATACCAGAAATACTCAACCTGTAATTTTTGCTGTGTCTTATTCTTTGGCAAAACTATGGGAAAGTAAAGGAATAGAACCTTCAGCTTTAATTGGTCATAGCATTGGTGAATTTGTGGCTGCTTGCATTTCGGGAGTGATGAGTTTAGAGGATGCTGTAAAAATTGTTGCTAAGCGTGGAAAACTGATCAGTGAACTTAGCCCTGGTTCTATGCTTTCGATTCGGACTTCTGCTGAAAATATTCTTCCAATTCTACCCAAAGGTATTACCATAGCTGCCGATAATGCACCAAATCTATGCGTAGCTTCGGGACCTACTGAATTAATAGAGGCTTTTGAAATTGCTCTAAAACAAAATGAAATTCCTTCAAAAATTTTACAAACTAGCCATGCATTTCATTCTGAAATGATGGATCCTGCTTTGGAAGAATTTCAAAAACTATTGACCGGTGTTCAGCTTAAGAATCCAAAAATTCCGATAATGTCTACTGTGACAGGAAACTGGATGAAAGATTCTGAAGCAACTTCTTCTGAATATTGGACTCAACATATGAGACTTCCAGTTCAGTTTAATACTGCTGTTAAAAATTTACTAAACGAACTTCCGGAAGCTGCGATGGTTGAAGTAGGGCCAGGTAAGAGTTTAGGGACATTTCTAATGCAACATGAAGGTGCTAAGAATGTAGCTTTTGTAAATAGCTTAAACAAAACAACTTCAATTTCAGAATTTGAA
>NZ_JAHEBC010000259.1 GCF_024642405.1 Algoriphagus sp.
CGCGTTCCAACTATTATTTGGGGACCTGGAAATGTAAAACCGGGCGTAATATCTAAAATTGGAAGTACATTGGACTTACTTCCTACTTTTTGTAGCCTTTCAAATACTCCAAAACCAGATGATCGAATATATGATGGATTTGATTTGAGTCCCGTGCTAATGGGAAAAGATGAAACACCAAGAGAAGAAATGTTTTTCTATCATGGAGATCGTCTATTCGCCGCAAGAAAAGGAGATTATAAACTCTATTTCTATAAAAATAACCCGTTGGGGTATCCAGCAAAAGTAGAAAAATTGGATACTTTAAAACTTTTTAATCTAGCCCATGATCCTTCTGAAAGGTTTGATCTTTTTGCTGAAAAACCAGAGATCATAAATGAAATCAAAGAATCAATAAATAAACATCAATCAAATCTGGTAGTTGGAGCAACTCAGTTAGAGAAAAGAATCCAAAATTAGTTAGAGGGAAATGTGATTTATCAAGATTTTAATAGTTCAACCTTAATTACCTTTTATTTAAAAATCTAGTTTTTTGAATTTAGAAAACAGTAAAATGAATGTGATTTCAAAATTTTTCCATTATTTTCAAACAAAACATCTATTAATCTAGTATTGATTAAGGATAGTTTTTTTTAAAATTATTCCTCGTTTTATTACGATAGACATTTAATTTTGTCAATCGAGCTTTAGTTTAATCTCAAGTCTATTTAATTAAATGTGTATATCCGCAATTCTACCAGTAAGGAGACTAATGCAATACAAAATAAGCTCAACTGTAAATTTTAGGCTGCTTCGGTCTTCGGTCATCGGTCTTCCGACCAGATAAGCAAAGAATTTAAGGTGACTGGCATCATTGCGGATAATCATATAATTAAATTAAATCTTCATGAAATTTGAGTGAAGTAAATCGAGAATCTTTGAATTTTATCTTAATTCAATATTAAAAAAAACAACAATTTAATTATTGTAAAAAGCATTTTTATGTATTTTTACAGAAATAATATTGAAATCATAATTCCTTCATCTCAAAACTGAGTTTCAAAGGGTCTTATTGATTGCGACTTTTGAAACAAATAATTCATTAGAAAATATTTGATTCGAATTGTTATCCTTAAAATAATATTTATTGAAATAAATTTTACTTCTATGAAACTTCCCGCCTCATCAAAGAAATCATATTTGAATTATTTTGAAAATATGCCTTCTATTTTTTTATTAAAGTCTTTCTTTTTACTCTTTTTCCTGCAATTGTCTTTTATGTCATTTGCAACGGATTATTATTTTTCTACTAATAATGGGGATGATAGCAGAACTATTCTTGAAGCGCAAAATCCTAATACTCCCTGGAAAACTATAGATAAATTAAATGCGATATCTAGTGGCTTAAAAGCTGGAGACAGAGTTTTATTTGAGGCTGGAAACACTTTTTACGGTACAATTAATGTTGTAAAAGGTGGATCTTCCGGAAACCCTATCATTTACACCTCCTATGGATTAGGTGCACAACCTGTGATTACTTCTTTAGAAACTATTGAGAGCGAAAGTTGGAGATCCTTAGGAGGCGGGATTTATGAAGCATCAATTCCCAATCTGGAAAGTTCCATAGTTCAAATATTTGAAATAGATAATTCTCCAGTAGAAATCGGTCGATTTCCAAACTCTTTTTCTGAAGAACCTTATTTAGAAATTAAAAATGTTTTAAATCAAAATTCATTATCTGGAGAGTTTAGTTTTCCAAATCTGGAAGGTGCTGAACTTGTGATCAGGAAAAATAATTGGATCATAGATCGACATCCAATTTCATCATCTTCAGGAACAACAATTAATTTTCAAAGTATAGTAACTGCCTACGAAACTAGAGCAGGGAGTGGGTATTTTGTACAAAACCACGTAAGTACTCTAGATTCATTTGGTGAATGGGCTTATAATTCTAGGTTGAAGACAGTATCAGCCTACATTGGACCAAAAAAAGCTTCAACATTTAAATTTAAAATAGCCAATAAAGATCATTTGGTTGTCAATCAGCCTTATATACAGAATATTACTTTTAGGAACTTACATTTTAAAGGAAGTAACAAAAGTATATTTTCAATTAAAAAATCCGGGAATTTCATAATTGACAAATGTATTTTAGAGTCAGCTGGAGAAAATGGAATTTATGCTGAAGAAGTACCGGATTTAACAATTTCAAATAATACCATTAAGAACAGTTTAAACGATGGTATTTTTGTTTATTATGGAGCCCCAAGAATTAAAATCCAAAATAATATTGTTGAAAATACTTTGCCATTTGCAGGAATGGGAAAGAGTAGTGACTTGACTGGAGTAGGTATTTATGTTCCATCTGATACCGACTATGGTTTAATTGAAAGGAATCAAGTACTAAATACCGCATACAACGGAATTCATTTTGGTGGAGATTATACCATTGTGAAAAATAATTTAGTTGACAGATTTTGTGTATTCAAACAAGATGGTGGTGGAATTTATACTAATGCAGACAATCAATTCACCCGAAACAATAAGGGAAGAGAGATTGTAGGAAATATAGTATTAAATGGTATCGGAAATATTGACGGAACAGAAGAAGAATTTTTACTAGCTCACGGAATTTACAACGATGATAACAGTGCCGGGATAAAAGTTTACAAAAATACAATTGCCAACATTAATGGAAATGGTTATTTCGTTCACAATAACAACAATATTGAAATTTCAGATAATCTGATTTTTAAGGCTCAAAACCAATTAAATATCACGCATGATGTCTTAGGTGGCCCAGTACGGGATATGATCATCAAGAATAATACATTTTCAAGTATTTTCGAAAATGAAGTTTTAATGAATTTTTCTTCAATTGATTATGATCTTAATCAAGCAGGAATTATTGATGAAAATTACTTTTTAGATCCATATAATAGAGACTTCGTTTTTCAGAGCAGGGAACCAAACAATGGCCCCACCGCTGTTGTTCGGGATTTCGAAAGTTGGAAAAATGAGTTTGGCTTTGATGAAAATTCTGAAAAATCAAGATTTAACCTCGTACGTTATGATATACTTACCCGAGACGAAATAAAATCTTCTTCTTTCGATTCAAATATTGATTTTGTTGCGGCAACTTATGGCGGTGTCGGTCAATTCATTCCAGATGGAATTAATGGTGGCTCTCTGTCTCTTAAACCAAATCCCGGAGGAAATCTTGCCACCTACATTCAAATTGGAGCCGTAACAGCGGGAGAGCAAATTTTACTCGAATTTGATTCTAAAAGTTCACTAGAAAATAAGGAAGTTATTTTATTTCTGGAGAAAACGTTTGAACAAAACCAAAAGGGAAGTTTAAGGTATTTTTCAACAACCTCAGAATCCAAAAGGATTCAAATTGGATTTACAGCAGAAGTTTCTGCACCTGGTGAAAGTATTGTACTCAAAATAGAAGATCCTGCCGATGCAGTGATTTTTGATAACATGGTCGTTTCAAAAGTAACTACATCTGAAATAGATATAAGAGAATACATCCGATTTGAGTATAATTATTCGGATGAAGAGGTAACTCTCCCCCTACCCGGAATTTACAGGGATGCTGAAAATAATATATTTGAAAATAAAGTAACTATCCCACCTTATGGGTCTGCCTTGTTGGTTAAATTTGATTCAGACCAATTAGAGTTACCTGAAACTCAGCTTGAAATTTCCATTATTGATCCTGTTCAAAACCAAGAGTTTCTAAGTGGAGAGGATGTTAATATAAAAACTGATATTATAGATCCAGAAGGGCTACTCGCTGGTGTAATATTCTTTCATGGAGACAGCCTACTTTCCAGACAGTATGAAGCCCCGTTTGAATTCACTTGGTCAAGTCCATCACCTGGGGACTATAGTTTATTGGCGGCAGCTGTTGATTTCGCAGGAGGGATCGCAGTATCTGAATTTGTACAGATCAAAGTATTAGACGAAGTTGTTGATCTCAGCCAAGCTCCTACGGTTGAAATTCAAAGTCCTTCTCAAAATCAATCTTTTGACCTAGGGACAGATGTATTAATTAGCACTTTACCTATTGCTGGGAATGGAACCATTGATAGAGTGGAAATTTTTGCTGGTAACAGCTTGATTGGAACAGTGAGCCAAGCACCTTACGAGATAACTTGGAGTCCAACCAGTATTAATAGTTATACTATTTATGCTAAGGTATACAATACAGAGGGTGGTGAGGGAACATCTAATAATATTTTAGTAAATATTACTGAACCTCCATTAGAAAACTTGCCGCCAAGTATTGAAATAATAAATCCTACAGATGAACAATTTTTTATCCTTGGACAAGATGTATTGATTCAAACGAACCCCATCGACCCTGAAAATAAAATTTCAAGAGTAGAATTCTATTCTGGTGAATTTGGATTTGCCACTGTTTATGAGGCTCCTTTTGAATTTACCTATCCAAATCCTCCGGCAGGTTCATATACTGTAAAAACAAAGGTTTTTGATGATCAAGGGCTTAGTGCTGAATCAAATGTGGTGAATATCAATGTACTTGATCCAAGTGTAGTAAATTTACCACCTATAATTTCAATTAAGCAACCAATTAATGAGGTCGTATTTGAAACTGGTAAATTAATAAACATTGTCACTGAAATTACTGATCCAGAAAATGATATTGATAGAGTTGAGATTTTTAGTAATGGAAATTTAATCTCAACCATAACTGCAAACCCATTCAATTTTGAATGGACCGCCAATGTTACTCCTGGTACCTATTTAGTAAATGCAGTTGCATATGATAATAGTGGAAATAGTGCACAAACCAAAAATGTTATTGTACATATTGTTCCCCCAGTAGAAGAAAATTTCCCCCCAACGGTTTCTATTTCCCAACCTTATTCGGGTGAAGAATATAGTTATGAATCGAAAATCCTTATTAAAACAAATCCCTATGATATAGAGGATGATATCAAAAAAGTAGAAATTTTTGCTGATGGCTCTTTATTAGCAATACTTAGTAAAGCACCTTATGATTATGCTTGGACAAAGATTCCAATTGGTCCACATTCTTTATACGCGGTAGTTACCGACAATGATGGTCAAACAGGTATTTCAGAAATTATAGATTTCACTGTTAAAAACTTTGCTCCAACTATTGACATCGTAGATCCAATAGATGGACAAACATTTAATTCTGGTGACGATGTATTAATTAAAACTGAACCTCTTAGATTCGATGAAACTAATAAAAGTGGTTTTCCTCTCGTTGTAGAAAATGATATAGAACGAGTAGAGTTTTTCTATAATGAACAGATTTTCGCAATAGTTACAGAAGCTCCTTTTGAATATAATTGGGAAAGTCCACCAGCTGGTACTTATACTTTAAAAGCTAAAGTCTTTGATGCTTTTGGACTTTCATCAGAATCAAAGAGGCCAACAATTCAGGTATTAGA
>NZ_JAHEBC010000260.1 GCF_024642405.1 Algoriphagus sp.
ATCAAAGGAATACTCCATCCAAAAAAAGCATTCATTGGCAATGCCAGTAAATAAAGAATGGTGCCCATTCTTGCGAGCTGAGTTAATAAATAGCAGATGGAAGCATAGATTCTTGCCCAGAGGCCAAACCTTTGCTCGAGGTAGAAATAAGCTGATTCGCTATTGAGTTTGCGATAAAGTGGAACGAAGTATTTAACGGCAATAAGCGCAGCTAAAGGAATAGAAAGGCTGAAAACAAATCCATTCCAATTGGATAAGTATGCGTTTCCGGGCAAAGCTAAAAAGCTGATACTACTGACGAAAGTTGCAAAAATCGACATCCCAATTGCCCAGGAAGGAAGTCTTCCACCTCCAGTGGTGAAATCATTTGCTGTTCTTTTTCGGAATGAAAAGGAAATCCCAAAACCTACGATTGCTACCATGTAAATCAAAAAAATCGCAAGATCAAGAATGGGTAGATTCATAAGTTTAGGGAACTTTGGTCTTAAAGTTTAGGTGGTTAGGACTTTTGAAACAGCCTCTTTTACAGATTTATATTTTTCTTTTAGTTGCTCTTTTTCAGTTTCATTAAAAGCCACAAGCGGCAAAGCTAAAATTCCTTGGCATAAGCCTTCAAAGGACATACAAGCTTTAAGCCCTTTGAGGTAGTTCGATTGATATGTACCAAGATTATATAAATTATCACTTAGAAATTGGACGGTTTCATTCAGGGCTTTGATTCTTTTTTTATCCTGATATTCCAAAGCTTCGAAAAGTTTGACATAAAGAGCTGGGAAAAGATTTGCTCCACCTGTCACGCCACCATGTCCCCCCATATTCATGGTTTCCACTAAAATTTCTTCTGGGCCAACCAGTACAGTGAATTCAGGATACTCCCTAAAATTATCACAAAGACTTTCGAAGTATTTTTGATCTCCGGAACTGTCTTTTATTCCTATGATATTTGGATGATCTGCCAGAGTTTTTACGGTTTCCAGTTCAATTTTAATCCCGGTATGGGAAGGCATATTATAGAGGTACAAAGGTAAATCAACATCATCAGCCAATCGAGAGAAATAATATACCAATTCTTCCTGCCCAATATTCATATAGAATGGGGTAGTAGCTACCAAAATATCTGCACCAGCCTCTTTGGCACAGTAAGCCAAATCTAAACTTTCCTGAAAAGAGCAATCCGTGATTCCTACCAAAACAGGAATACGATGATCCACTTTTTTGCAGGTGAGTTGGATAAGTTTCTTTTTTTCCGTTGAACTCAAACTTGCAAATTCTCCGGTAGTACCCAAAATAAAGATTCCATGAACTCCGCCCGAAACCATATGCTCAATGATGAGTTCAAGGCTTTTTTCATCAAGAGAAAAATCTGGGTTTAGGGGAGTGATCATCGGAGGGATGATGCCTCGAAATGGTTTTGGGAATGACATAAAATAGGTTTGAGAGGGTTATTCTAAAGTGAGAGAAACGTATTTTATTTTCTCTCTATTGTAAGTGTAAGTCATATGGATTGTACCATCCTTTGCTTGGATGATGGCGGGGTAACTGAATTCACCTTTTGATTGGTCTTCCAAAACATGAATTTCTTCCCAGTTTTTTCCGTCCAATGACATCATTAATGATAGCTTATTTCTCCCGTCTTTGATTGGGTTGCAAAGCAGCAATTGTAATCCACTTTTTAAAGTCACTGCATCAATCCCGGAATTATTGTGAACCAATCCCGTCGATTCTACCGTGGACCATGTTTTTCCTCCATCACTGGACCAGGTTGTGCCGATCACATCTTCTTGCGTCCGGGCTAGTAGTTGTAGTTTACCATTTGGATAACTTAAAATAGTCGGTTGAATGGCATGAAAAGCTCCATTATCGATTTCTATTTTTTGCCAATTTTGGATATTCTGGTTTGTTGTTTCCACATGCATACTCCAAACTCCATTCGTTTCGAAGCTGCTACCATAAAGGATAGTCCCATCGGGTAAGCTGATTGGCTTGTTTTTTACTGGCCCCAACATGCCGGGAGGGATTTGAATTGCTTTCGACCAAGTTTTCCCTTCGTCATCTGAAGTTTTGTATAGTCCCCACCATTCTCTTGGGTTTGGCCCTTCCTTGTAATAAAGAATTGTTTTCCCTTGCGAAGTTTTAAAAAGGACTGGATTCCAGGTTGGGTTTCTAAAGACTTCATTTTCTATTCCATCGGCAACCATTTCTGGAGTGGACCAAGTATCATTTTTCAACCTGGAAGTGTAGATACTGACATCTGGATGCCGTTCGTAAGTTCCTCCAAACCAAGAGGCCAAAATTCCATCTTCTGTTTCCAAAAGGGTAGAGGCATGGCAAGAGGGGAATGGGGCGGTCTCATAAATGAATTCAGATTTTAAAATTTTAACTTCTGGTTTTTCAGCCTGATTTTTCAAAAAGCTGAATGTCAGCGCTAGAAGTATGGTTATCACATGAAACATAAAAATTTTGATTTGGCTAGGTTGATTTTAGGTTTAAGCTAACAAAAAGCAGTTATAAGTTGGAAAAACAATCTTGTACTCACCTGAAATTTTATTTCTTCGTTTCTAGGTTTAAGTCTATAAAATCCATGAAATGATTCCAATCTTCCAAGGTTAATCCATGCTTGCCATTTCTGATATGATATCCAGCAGATTCTTGGATTATTGGCGCGTGTAAATCTTCAAAATCAGAGTCAAAAGAGACTGATTTTTTATAGATATCGTTGTAAACTCTGCTTCCTAATTGCATGGATAAATATTCGCCCTTTGGATCAGCCCATAAATCTTCTCTTGCACTTGAAAAATAGATTGCTCTTGGAGCAACCAGCATTGCGAGCATGTGTTGGTCGATGGGTAAAGAGTCTTCCTGATCATTGTATTTTTTGAAATTATCATTAAACCAATGTGGAAAAGAGGTATTGATTATTTTGACGGTTTCCCCAAACTTCCGTCTAGAAATAGCAGCGCCGCCGCAACCTGATTCATTTCCGATTACGACTGCCCATCTTGCATCATTTGCTCCGGTCCATAAGGCGGTTTTGCCAGATCTTGAATGACCTACTATAGTTGATTTTTTGGCATCAATCAGTGGCTCTTGTTCAAAATAATCCATTGCTCTCATAGATGCCCAACCCCAAGCTCCAAAAGTTCTCATCCCATTCGGCTTTGAAAGTTCCTCAGGATAAAGTTTGGAAAGGATCCCTTGTGAAAATGTTTCGGCATCATCTGGAGCCACGGTTTCTCCATGAAAAGAAGCAGTGGCAAAACCTCTTTTCACAAGCTCCTCAACTGGCCAATAGCCTTCTTCAGCGATTCTGCCATCACTATATTTTGGCCTATGATTGATCAATAAAATTATCGGAACTGCTTGATTACTTGATTTCGGTATGAATACATTTAATCTCATTTTATGACTGTTTCCATTTCTGAAAACTGTGATATCAACTTCTTTGAATATTGTTGACTCTGGGAAAGGGTTCGGGTTTTCAGAAACTTCTGCAAAAGAGATCTCATCAAAATCTGTTGGAATTGGGCCATAAACATCATCTGTGAAAAGCTTTATCAATTCTGGTTTCCGGGTATTTTCCCAATCAGAAATAGTTTTAATCAAATGACCTTTTTCGCTTATAAAAGGGTCTGGAAGTATTAAAGGTGGAACTTTACTTTCGTCTTCATTTACTGTTCGCTGTGCCATAAGATCAAAGTTTAATATTAGAAGAAGGCCGGTAAAAATGATGTAGTTTTTCATGTGTTTATTATTCGATTTTCAAAAGCCACATGGAATCTGGTATTTACCATAATCATATCAGTATTTGAGGCTCAAAGTCATGCTAGATTTTAATTGGCTTCTGATGTTGCCATTGGATTTGGCACGTATTCTTCGAAGGGATAAGTTCTTGGTAGTACTTCAACCCCGCTAGTCACCTTCAATGGAGCCTGACCTGCAAAAGTAACTTCCATAAAATAACCTTGAAATCCATTTTCGGGTTGTTTCATTTGATAGATATACTGCCCATCTTCTGTTGACGGCAACTCAGTTGCTTTCCAGTTGGGGCCAAATTCATCTACTCTAAAATCCCTGGCTTTTTCATTGTAAGCGGTCCATATTTTGACTGAGATAGGTTTGTTTTCTGGATCTGCCTGAAATGAGATTAAGTCATCTTGAATTTTCCATTCGTATTTAGGTCGTTGGTTTTGATTCAAAATCGAAGAATAAAAAGAAATCATATTGGGTAAAGCATCAGATTCACTCAAATCATGTCCAAAATTTGGAACATATTGAATATGTTTTTCTCCTTTTAGATCGCCCCAATAAAACTCCCAACTATCAGGCTGAAAAAACTGATCTCCAGCAGCATTGATTAATAATTTTGGCATATCCAGATCTGCTCGGAAAGAATAAGGCTCCGTGATTTCCAATAACCGATCAAATTCAGGTGTCCCCATCCAATCCATGACTCCTTCCCTAACATAATCGTCGACTGCTGGTGCCCAAAAACCATAGTTTTTCCAATGATGTTTAAAGGATGGTTCAAGGTTCAACATATCTATCACAATTGGAATAATTGCCACTACGCGATCATCCACTGCAGCGGTAGTCCAAGTAGTCCAGCCTCTTTTTGAAGCTCCTGCAACTACATAATTTTTCAGATCCTTGCTATAATAAGTTTTGACCAATTCAGATGTTGCATCCATCGCTAGCTTTACTGCTTTAGTCATCGGTAGCCTTGCTAGCCAAATGGCATCTTCATCTTTAGCCCCACCTTCCAGAAATTTTCTCCAACCGTAAGAAATGATCGCATCCTCATACCGCTCGCCAAAGGTATCATTGGCAAAAGTCAAAGGCTGAAATGGGATATTGTGAACTTGGGCAACAATGGAATTTGTCTGGGTTGCAGCAGCCAAAATCAATTCATCAGGATTTTCAGGCATTTTTGTATTGGTACTTCCTCCGCCTATCCACATCATTCCTGTTTCAAAGGGAGTATCTCTTGGCACCACTATCGATACCCAATGCCACCATTCAGTTTTATCTACTACATCTGGCGTCAACCAGCTTTGAGAAGTCATTTTTAGGACATGGTAATCGTAGTCAGTCCCGGTCACAGTATGCACTACTTCAAAACTGAATTTGCTATCCGGTGCCATTACATATTCTTTTAGGATACCCTCTGATTTTGAATCAGGAGTAGTTATTTGCTCTTTAGGCTCTTCGCAAGCTGAAAAAAAAGAAAGGACAAAAGTCGAGATTATAAGACATCGAAGAGGTCGATAAAAATAAAGTTTCATTTAAGATTGGATTTATGTTAACAGTCTAAAATCTAATAATTTAAAATTAGACCAACAATCCATTTACTTCTAAAAAGGAAAAGTGGAACAAAATTCATCTTTCTTTATTCGCTC
>NZ_JAHEBC010000261.1 GCF_024642405.1 Algoriphagus sp.
CTATGGGGATAAAATTATTCAGCAAGGCGGTGAAATATTTTTAAATCATAAGGTATTAAATATCAATCATAAAAATAAAGTCAATTACATCGAAACTTCAAAAGGAGAATTTCAATCTAAGCTAATTATCAATTGTGCGGGGCTCTATTCTGATAAGGTGGCACAAATGAATGAAAAGGATCCAATCGATGTGAAAATCATTCCCTTCAGAGGGGAATATTATAAGTTAAAAGAGGAGAAAGAATACTTAGTCAAAAACCTGATTTACCCAGTTCCCGATCCAAACTTTCCATTTTTAGGAGTGCATTATACCCGTATGAAAAAAGGAGGCGTAGAAGCAGGTCCAAATGCTGTTTTAGCTTTTAAAAGAGAGGGATACAAAAAATCTCAAATCAATTTTTCAGAATTAGCCGAAAGTTTAGCTTGGCCTGGCTTTCAAAAAGTAGCTGCAAAATATTGGCAGACTGGTTTTGGTGAAATTTATCGATCTTTTTCTAAAGCTGCATTCACAAAAGCTTTACAAGAACTGATTCCTGAAATCCAATCTTCAGATTTAGTGGATGGAGGCGCTGGAGTAAGAGCCCAAGCTTGCGATAGAACTGGTGGTTTATTGGATGATTTTGCAATTAGGGAATCCGAACATGCAATAAATGTCTTAAATGCACCTTCTCCTGCTGCAACTAGTTCTTTGGCTATTGGAGGCACAGTTGCTGAATTAGCGCTTAAGAGGTTTTAAGGCTTTTAAAGCATTTTACTCCCGCAAAGTCGCTAGGGCGCAAACAAAACTATAGAAACCGAATTTCCTGATAAATTGCTACTCTTTGCAATAGCCTATGGGTGCTTTTCGGATAGAAATAATTAAACCTTCGATCTTAGAAAAAAACCTCAAAGGTTAGCTACTGTTGCGCCTTTGCGGGATGGTTTTAAACCTACACTTGAGTATTTACCGTATCAGGGAAGTATCTATTGGCAAGTTTTACCATTTCATCGCCTTTTACCAAATCATGGATGCTGATCTCGGAAGAGTGAGTATGGCCTGTCGCTCCTAATAATTCCTGAACAGCATGTATTGTGTTTTTATGAAAATTATAGACGCGTTCGGCTTTATCTGATACGACAAGACCTTTGGTAAGGCTAGCCTTTTGGGTAGCAACACCTGTTGGACACTCGTTTGTATTGCATCTTAATGCTTGAATACAGCCTAAACTAAACATAAAACCCCGAGCGGAATTACACAGATCGGCTCCCAAAGCAATATTTTTAATGATCGAGAAGGCGGTAAGAGCTTTTCCCGAAGCAATAATCCTGATATTTTGTCTTAGATGATATTTTTCCAAAGTCCCATTGACAAAAATCAAAGCAGGTTCCAAAGGAAGTCCAACACTATCAGAAAATTCAAGTGGTGCAGCTCCTGTTCCCCCTTCTGCCCCATCAACGGTGATAAAATCTGGCCAAACATGCTGAGCTACCATTTCCTTGCATAGATTGACAAATTCTTCTGTCCTTCCGACACAAAGTTTAAAGCCAACAGGCTTGCCGCCACAGAGTTCCCTGAGTTTAGCAATAAAAGCAACTAGTTCTTTTGGGTTTGAAAAAGCAGTATGAGAAGGTGGGGATAAAATAGTGGTTCCAGCTTCCACGCCTCTTATTTCAGCAATTTCTTTGGTGTTTTTTATTCCCGGCAAAACCCCTCCATGCCCAGGTTTAGCTCCCTGAGAAAGTTTAATTTCAATCATTTTGACCTGAGGCCAACTCGATTTCTCTTTGAATTTTTCTTCATCAAAATCTCCATTCTCATTCCTGCATCCAAAATATCCAGTTCCGATTTGCCAAACTAAATCGCCTCCTCCTTCACGATGGTAATTACTTATTCCACCTTCCCCTGTATTATGATAAAAACCACCTTTTTTTGCACCTCTGTTCAAAGCTAAAACAGCATTTGAACTTAAAGAACCAAAACTCATTGCTGAAATATTCAAAAGTGCAGCAGAATAAGGTTGTTTACAATCCTGACATCCAATTGTAACTCTAGGTGCCTCTTTTGCTGGCTTTACGGCATAAATTGAATGCCTCAATGCCATATAGTCTTCCCCTCCCAAGTCTCTTTGTGTTCCGAAAGGATGGGTGTCATTAACATTTTTTGCTCGTCGATATACTAAGGATCTCAAATTCCTGCTAAAAGGTCTGCCATCTGTATTACTTTCAATGAAATATTGTTGGATCTCTGGAGAGATCGCTTCAAACATATATCTGAAATGACCTACTATAGGAAAGTTTTTTAAAATCGCATGTTTTTTTTGGGTTACATCATACAATCCCACTAAAAATAAGATTAGAAGAATTATGAGAAAAACATATCCAAAACCAAAGAAATAAATACTTAGGCCCGCAATGGTGATCAGAATTATAGCTGCTGTAAAAAAAACAGTTCTCATTTGGGATTTGATTTGAATTTATCCTAAATCTAACATTTCCACACTTAGAATTTATAAGTTAAAAATTCTAGAAGCCTATATTCTGCCCAAGTAAATTCATTTCCTTTCAATGCAAAACCTGTATGCCCTCCTCTTTCTGGCATCTCCAAAATAATTTCTGACTTTTTCTCAGCCAATTCTATCGGATAACATTCTGGGCCCAAAAGAGGATCATTTTTGGCATTTAAAATCAAGGTAGGTATAGTAATTTCACTCATCCAATTATCAGCCGAAACAGTTTGATAAAAATCAGATGCATCTTTGAAGCCATGAATTTTTGCTGTAAAAAGTGTATCAAATTCGTCGAAGTCCTTAACTTTTTCAAGCAATTTTAAATCTATCAATTCGGGATACTGCTGAGCCTTTGCCTCTATTTTCTTTTTCAGTTTACCCAGAAAACGTTTTTTGTAGAAGATATTGGATTTTAGCTTTAGGGTAGCCGCGCTGGATGGAAGATTACACGGTGTGGAATAGACAGCGGACTTTTTGATTTGCTTTGGTAAACTTTGCCCCTTCTCCCCTAAATATTTTAAAGTTTGTGCTCCCCCCATACTTATACCTGATAAGTAAATTTCAGTGTAATTATACTCCTTTATGACATGTTGTACCGTTGTATCCAGATCATAACTAGCACCGTGGTGGTATAAGATGGGTAGATCATTTATTTCACCACCGCAGGTCCTATTATTCCAAACCAATGCATCGATGCCATTTTGATTAAATAGTTTTACCAATCCCCTTGCATAATGTCTTTCAGAATCTCCTTCCAATCCATGAGAGATAATCAATAGTTTGTGTGAACCCACTTTTGACCAATCCAAGTTCAAAAAATCACCGTCAAGTGTACTTATTTTTTCTCTTTGATAATTTATCCCTTTAACTCTTCTGTAAAGACTAGGAACAATGGTTTCCAAGTGTCCATTGAATAAAAATGCTGGAGGGCCGGGATAAGTGGATTCTAATATTGGCATGTATATTTAAATGAATTTCTTTACAAGAAGTTCATATTCAGTTAATCATAGAAGGAAAAACCTCGGCTACCTTTGTAAAATCTTCATAGGGTATAAAAATACGAAAACGGGAGCTGCAGGTGTGGCTCCTTTTTATTTCAAAAGTAAATTGACCTCACAAATTGCACCTTCTAATAGCCTATTTAGTTCTAAGACATGTGTAGAATAGTTTTCTGTAAAACCCTCACTTTCTAATATCACTTTTCCTTTTTGTATTTCAGAAACCAAATCTTCAAAATCAAACATAACCAAAGTCGGTTTCAGTTTATGTCTGATTTGTTGAATCACAACCTCATCTTTTTCTTCATGCCCTTTTGAATAAACTGCCTTCAATTCAATAAGTCCATTATGAATTGCCTGAATAAGCTCGATTCTAAAATCCTCGTCACCTTCTGCAATTTCAAGGATTTTATTATTTAAACCTGGATAAAGTTGAATCATATCGTAATTTTTACTGATGATTTCCCTGCTAAATAGCCAGTTGACCATGCGGCTTGGAAATTAAATCCTCCTGTGATTCCGTCAATATTTAAAACTTCCCCCGCAAAGTATAAATTGGGATGAAAAATACTTTCCATTGTTTCTGGGTTTACTTCTTCTATTGAAATTCCTCCAGCAGTAACAAACTCTTCTTTAAAAGTAGTTTTGCCATTGACACTCAAAATATGGCAAAAAAGGTTTTGCACCAACTTATTAATCTGCTTTTTACTTAAACTATTAAAAGTTTGATTCAGATCAATTTCAGATTTATCACATAAATACTCCCAAAGTCTAGTAGGAATTTCGAATAAAGCATAATTGCTCACCTTCCTATTTGGGTGGGATTTAGCGTATTGTACCAGGTGATCTAAATATTTTTGTTCATTAAAATCCCCATTCCAGTTAATTATAGCCTTAGCCTGATATTTTTTCTCAAATAACCATGCTGCACCAAAAGCAGATAATTTCAAAACAGCGGGCCCTGAAACTCCCCAATGTGTAATCAATAAAGGACCTTGATAATTAAGTTTAGTCCCCTCAATTTTTACGTGGGAATCTGGCATAGATATTCCCATCAACTTCTTTATCGGTTCCTGAGGCGTATTGAATGTAAATAAAGATGGAATTGGACTGATGATCTTGTGCTTCAAATTGCTCATAAAAGCATATCCTTCAACTTTGGGATACCCTCCACCCGCAATAATTAAAGCATCCACTAAAAATTCACCTTTATCTGAGATCAATAAATAGGAATCTCCATTTAACTGAACCTCTTTGATTCCAGTAGATGCTTTTACTTCAATTTTTAATTTGCTTGCTTCGAGTTGGAGAGCATCAATAATGCTTTGAGAATCATCCGAACATGGAAAAACTCGTCCATCTGCTTCAATTTTTAATGGAACGGACCTTGATTCAAACCAGTCTATTGTATCCTCACACTTAAAATGTCTGAATACCTTTTTTAAAAATTTTTCTCCCCGAGGATAATTCTTTACCAATTTAGAAATCTCCAATGGTCTGTGGGTAACATTACATCGACCACCCCCAGAGACTTTTACTTTGGAAAGTAACTTGGGCGACTTTTCAAAAATAGTGACTTTATTTCCTTTACCACTTGCATGAATTGCAGAAAAATATCCGGCAGCCCCTCCTCCGATAACACCTATTTTCAAAATTATAACAAATTAAATTTCAATAATTTAGACCTACCTTCTTTTACCAGTAAATGAACCTAAAATCCCTCTGGTCAGCTCTCTGAAAATTGTTCTTCCTAATTGTCTGAACATTGTGTTTTTACTTAATTCTTCAATCAAGGATTCCTCTTCCTTAGCTCTTGGTCTTGGTTGAGATTTTGGGATATTGGGTGTAGGCAATTGGGCTTTTTCCTGTGCTTTTTCTACTTCCTCC
>NZ_JAHEBC010000043.1 GCF_024642405.1 Algoriphagus sp.
CTATCGCGGACCGTTATTCTCCACATAAAGCTTCATAGAAATATGAGGCTTTTTTGGTTTTACAGCTTTTGATTTTTTTGCATAAAGTGAACCTGCGTCCATTCTCATTACCCTTACCCTCTATTTATTTTCAAGAACCCTGTAGCATTAGAAGACAAGAATTCGTATTAACTTCAAAATAAAATCCTCTAAATTGAAACGATACCCAATGTTTTTGCTTTTGATGGTTCTAGGTTTGATTTCTTGCGAAAGCGAGAATCCATGCGAATCATATCAGCTAGGTAAATCATTTGAAATCCAAGTAGGAGAAACAATCGCCTTTTGCACTGAACCTATTACACTCTCCTTTTCAAAAGTCACAGAAGACTCACGATGCCCCGAAAATGTAGTTTGCATTTGGCAGGGACTCGCTGAAGTTGAAGTATTTATTTCGGTCAATGCAACCGAAGAGACTTTCCTTCTTAGTACTTATCCAACTTTTAGAAATATTCCCTCCGAGGTGACTTTTGGAAATTACAAAATCAGTTTAAAAGAGGTTATTCCATACCCTAATACCACTAAATCTTACACAGAAAAAGATTACAGTATCCAATTGCTAGTTGAAAAGACTGAAGAGTAATTGTATCTTGCTTGAAATCTTTTCTCATGATCAAAAGAAATTTACTTCTTTTTTTTAGTACTTCCTTTGCAGTCCTCATGCTAAATTCATGTTCATGCAACCCAGAAAACATTGCAAAATTCGCATTAAAAGGGATGGAAAGTATGATGGGTGAAGGCTTTTTACCTTCGGAAGAAATAAGAGCATTAGGAGATTTTCAAGGCATGAGTGTGGCACTCAATAGTTCTACTGTTGATGACCACACAGAGTCCACCATATTCCTTAAGCTTGAAAATGGGGATCCTGTCAAACTTGGGAACCAACCTGAAATCCTTGCTCGAAAATGTGCTGAAATCTATTTAAGAGATTTCGAAAATTCGGAAAATTATCGACAGATCACAGTTCAATTTATCCAAACCGACCCAAGCAATCCTGAGAATATTGCTATGCAAGAGTATACTTTTGATACCAAAGACTTTTAACTTAATCACAAGACTATGGAAATGCCACCTGAATTCAAAAAGCCTAAAATGACTCTTGGCGATTGGATTATTTCAGTAATAATCAAGAGACTCCCTTTAATCGGTTTTATCATGCTGATAGTTTGGGCGGTCGACACTAATACAGACCCGGATAAATCAAATTGGGCAAAAGCTGAGCTAATAGTGAATCTTATTATTTTCGCTATAGTGATGATTTTTATTGCAATCATTGGTTTTAGTTTTTTTACCAATTTTGCAGATGGCGTCGACTGGTCCGAATTCGATTAATGGAAATAAAAGCCTTTTGTTCCGATGTTGATGGCACTTTACTCAACTCCGACAGGGATCTTTCTCCAAGATTAAAAGCTATTATTCACAAATTAAAAGCTGATTTCCCTGTCATTCTAGCGAGTTCCAGAATGCCGAACGCCATGAGACATTTAGTCAAAGACCTTGGCAAAGTAGATCAGCCTCTTGTGAGTTACAATGGAGGATATGTGCTCAGTGCAGCTGGAGAAATCCTAGATTCGGTAACCATTCCTTTAAAATTGGTTCAGAAAATCGTTGAACTCACTAAAAAATCCGAAATCCACGTCAGTCTCTATCAGGGAGAAAATTGGTACGAGGAAAAAGATGATTACTGGTCCCAAAGAGAAATCAGGAACACCAAAACCACTTGTACCTGGCTTCCTTTTTCCGAAGTGATAAAGCTTTGGACTCAGGATAATTCCGGTGCTCATAAAGTGATGTGTATGGGTGATTCACAAGAAATTTCCTGGCTTTTTGGAGAACTCCATTTTGAGTATTCTAAAGACCTTCACTTATATCGATCCAGTGATACATACCTTGAAATCGCTCCTAAAGCCATTTCAAAGGCTACTGGACTCAAAAAAATATTGGACCATTCTTTTGATTTTGGAATGGAATCAGTCATTGCTTTTGGAGACAATTATAATGACATTGACTTACTTCAATCGGTCGGATATGGGGTCGCAGTAGCAAATGCCAGACCTGAAGTGAAGGCTGTGGCCAAAGAGATAACTCTTCATAATAAAGAAGATGGAGTTGCCGCCACCTTGGAGAAGCTATTTTTATAGAATCCCAGACCCGTCTTCTACTTCCTCAACTGCCTTTGTAAGAAAGTCCTGAAATGGTCGCATAGTATTGAAACATTCCAAAGCCAAAGTAATAAACTGCCCATTGTTGATGGACTGATCTTTTAGAGGAATAGTTACCGTAAAGCTTTTTAGTTTTAAATATTCGATAAATTCATGGTCGATATCGTAATCCCGGGGGCTGGTTTTTAATTTCTCACCCTGAATCTCACCAAATGTCTTTTTGAATTTCGGATCATTTTCTATCTTCTTCAATTCAGAACCCGAATAATCAATCTCTTTTCTGATCTTTTTTAAAGTCTCTCCCATTGGCATCCAAATTCCTCCTCCTATAAATGATTGTCCGGGCTGAACGTGTAAATAATATCCTGGCCCTTCTGATTTTTTACCTTTTGGAGAGAAATAAGCTGCAAAATTAGTTTTATACGGATTTTTATTCTCTGAAAAGCGAACGTCCCTATTCTGGCGAAACACACAATCTTTGGGTTTAAATGCTTCAAAAACAGGCTCTCTCTCAGCCAATCCTTTCAAAACAACCGAGACATCTTCTAGAAATTCTGCTTTACATTCCAAATACCATTTCTTGTTTGCATCCATCCATTCTTTGGAATTATTTTCGGCGAGCTGGGATAAAAAGTCTAAATATGGACGCATTTTTTCTTTGGTTAATGTTGAACTTTCTAACTACAAAATCTGCGATATGGTTTATATAAAATCCACCAATCCTTCGAGCTTCATTCCTCTGCTTCCTTTGATCAAGATCAGATAATCTTCCAAATGACTGTCCTGAAGCCAGTTTCTAAACGAAAAAGGATCTGGGAAATAAAGTGCTTTAGGAGCTTTAGTCAGTGCGGATGCAATTAATTTCCCCGTAAAACACACCTTATCGATTTGATACTCACTTACTATTTCACCTAGTTTGGCATGTTCTGCATCAGCATGATCTCCCAACTCAAACATATCTCCCAAGATAATCATCTTATGCTTTTTGCCGGTCATCTCTCCAAATGTCCGGATTGCCACTTCCATACTTGATGGATTGGCGTTATAAGCATCCAAAATGATCAAATTGCTTCTTTTTTCGATTAGCTGAGAGCGCATATTAGAAGGTTTGTAAGAAACAATTGCTTTAACCGCCTCTTCCATAGGAACCCCAAAAAACTTACCCAATGTAAGTGCTGTGGCAATATTCCCAAAATTATAAGCTCCTATCAATGCACTTAAAAACACTCGATTATCGCCCTCTACAGAAAACTTCACAAATGGATTAGACTCAATGAAATTCACCTCACAAAAATCTCCTTTTGCCGGATACATCACTGGATTTTCGAATCGCTTTGCCATGTTCGACAAAATGGGATCCTGAGAATTAATAAAAACCTTTCCTTTATTTGCTCTTAGAAATTGGAACAATTCTGTTTTTGTTTTTAAAACACCTTCCGGTCCTCCCATACCTTCCAAATGAGCTTTTCCAATATTGGTAATGAAACCGTGAGTCGGCTCGGCTATTAGGCATAACTCTTCAATATCTCCTTGTTTATTGGCTCCCATTTCTATGATGGCCATTTCAGCATTTTCTGGAATAGATAATAAAGTCAAGGGTACTCCAATGTGATTATTCAAGTTTCCAACTGTCGCTACGGTTTTAAACTTGGTCTGCAAAACTGCCAATAATAATTCCTTGGAAGTCGTTTTTCCATTGGATCCTGTTAATCCGATCACTGGAATTGTTAACTGCTTCCGATGATGATTTGCAAGGTCCTGAAGCATCTTCAAAGAATCCTTCGCCAAAAAATAGCGTTCATCATCTTCAATAAATAAAGCCGGATCATCAATTACCACCAATGAAGCCCCCATTTCCAAAGCTTTTGGCGCAAATTCATTCGCATTGAAATTCGGACCTTTTAAAGCGAAAAAAATATTCCCAGGCTCTATTTTCCTGGTATCAGTACTGATTCCTGTGCTTTTCTTGAAAAGTTGATAAAGTATAGAAAGATTCATTTTACGGGAATTTTATTCCCAAAATAAACGAATCATTCACATCTTTGAGGAGATACATCCGTATTAATTTTAGATTTCTGTCATTACCAATGCGAAAAACACTATTTCTCTTATTTCTACTTTTTTCTTTTCGCCTCTCTGCACAAGAAATCTATTCACTTGATCATTCCATATCAATTATTCAAGAGGGAAAAACTCTAAGTTCACCTTTTTCTGGAGGTATCAATTCAGCCCAAATTCAAACCATCGATTTGGATGGAGATCAAATAGAAGAATGGGTGATTTGGGATATCAACTCCAGGCAGCTTCAGGTATATAAAAAGCAAGGGGAAATTTTTATCCATTTACCAGAATTGACCTACTTTTTCCCAGAAGATATTGCAGGTTTTTTAGTTTTGGCTGATTTTGATCAAGATGGCAAAAAAGACCTTTTCACCTCCACACCACTAGGTATTAAGGCCTATAAAAACACAAGTCAAGGCGGAAATATTTCCTGGGAGGTAGCTCAAAACTTCTTAAAAATTGACGGGTCTGGAAATATCCAGGCAAATAATCTGGATACCCCACTGATTCAGGATTTAGATGATGACGGGGATCTCGATTTGGTTATTTTCAATTTCGCTTCAGGAGATTATTTAGAGTTTTATGAAAATACTAGCGTAGACCGAAAAGGAAATTCTGATGTGGATGGCTTTGCTTTCCCGGAGACTTTCTGGGGTAATATCGTGTTTTGTGGTTGTGGAGATATTTCCTTTGGTGAAACTTGTTCCGGAATTGATCTTCGGATTTTAGACATGGAAAGCAATCGGATTCAGCACGCTGGAGGACATTCTATTTTGTATAGAGATTTTGACGGAGACGGAATTTCTGATCTTGTTTTGGGTAGGGATGAATGCGATATCCTCTATTACTTACCAAATTTCGGATCTGAGAAAGAAGCAGATTTTCAGAGCTTTTCTAATGACCTTCCCCAATATGGAAACTTACCTCAATTCCCGATCTTTCACTCAGCTCAGGAAATCGAGGAGGAATTAATTATTAGTCTCAACACCAATGAAACTGCACCTATTTTTGGAATTGACTTTGAAAAATCAATTGTGAAAATTGATCGAAATGCTGAAATAGATTTTAATTTTCTTCAGGATCAAATGGTCGATCTTGGAGAAAACAGCAGACCTTTTTATAGTGGAAACAAAAGTGCTGGGTCAATTTTTGCCACCTCCAATCAAAAAGTAAATGATCGGGTTTTAAGCAAACAATCCATTTTTGAATTAAACAATGGAACATTTCAAAAAATTGACGTTATCAATCCCCTAATGGATGATCTTAATTTGATCGATGTTCAAAATATTTTATTCAATGATCAGCAAGGAACTCACCATAATTTCATGAGTGGTATTTCAATTGAAAATGGAATTCCCACCCAATTGATTTTTGAATTGAATGATTCCCAGACTGAATATTTGCCAGTCTCAATTGATGGATATCAACCGAATCGAGGTGATTTTCTTCAATTCTTTGCTTATCAATCTAAGGATTATTTACTAGTGGCATCCCAAAACGGTAGTTTGGATTTATATCAGTTTGATTTTGGAAACTTATCCGCATCCTTGTTTGAAGAGGATTTCTTAGGCTTTTCGGATAATCCTGCCAACCGGAACTTATCGATTGCTGTTCAGTCCAAACCTAATCCAGACCTTTTTGCAATAGATCAAAACGGGGAATTGATAAAAATATCTGATTTCATGAATTCGTCTGTGAGATCAAATATTTTAATTGAAATCGAGAATCAAAATTTCCCCACCAGATTAGGCAGAAATACTTGGATAGCAATCATAAATCCACTTTTTGAAGAGGCACCGGATTTGATTTTGGGAACAAGAGCTGGAGGATTAATCTATCTGAAATCAGAAAATAATGTTCCTCCCGGTGAAACCGAATTCAGACTCAAGATCTATCCCAACCCAAGCGAAGGTCCGATCAAAATCATTTCCAATTTGCCAGCGAAGGCGAGACTCATCAACTCTCTGGGGCAGATCATGCTGGAAAATATTGAAATCCCAGTTAATCAGGAACTGGAAATACAGGCAGGCTTTTTACCTCCGGCTTTATACATTATTCAACTTGAAGTAAATGGCAGTTTCACAACTTCCAGGAAAATCTGGATTAAGTAAAACTCATCTTCTTTGACAAATGGTTTTTATGGCTTAGATTCATCGAAGCATATAAAACCAACCATGAAGCAATTTTACTCGATTCTTTTTTCAGCTCTCCTTCTATTTAGCTGCTCTACTAATGTTGTAGAACCAGCAGACCTAGTTTTCACCAATGGAATCGTTTATACAGTGGATGACTCCAATCCAAAGGCTGAAGCTGTGGCTGTAAAAGACGGGCTGATTCTAGCTGTCGGAAGTTCGGAAGAAATCGGCCAATACATTTCAGATGAAACACAAGTCGTGGATTTATTGGGAATGACTATGACACCAGGCCTTATTGAATCCCACGCTCATCTAATGGGAATAGGGTATAATAAGTTAGAGCTGGACCTGATGTACGTCAAAACCTATGATGAGCTGGTGGAGAAAGTTGCTGAAGCAGTCGAAAAAGCAAATCCTGGTGACTGGATCACAGGTCGGGGATGGCATCAGGACAAATGGATTGAAAAGCCAAAAACCATCGTGAAAGGTTTTCAAACCAACGATCAATTAAATGAAGTTTCCCCTAACAATCCTGTTTTCTTAAGACATGCCAGTGGTCATGCAAGCTTTGCAAATGATAAAGCTTTAGATATGGCAGGCATTACAAATCTGACTGGAGAGCGACCCGGAGAGGTAGAAGGAGGGGAAATCATATTAGACGATTTAGGAAACCCTACAGGAGTGCTGACCGAAAGAGCCTCGGGTTTAGTTGGAAGGTTAGTTCCTCAAGAAACCCCAGAAAGAGCCGAAGAAGCTTTGACTTTGGCATTAAAGGAATTGGCAGAAAAAGGCATTACAAGTTTCCACGATGCGGGAAGTGGACAAGAGACGATTGATTTGATTCAAAAATTCAAAGAAGAAGGAAAGCTTACCTCAAGGCATTATGTGATGCTCACAGGGAGATCTCCTGAGCTTTTGGAAGAATGGTATATAAAAGGCCCCATGATCGATACTGCGGATCATATGCTTACTGTGAGATCCATTAAACTAAATTGCGATGGAGCTCTAGGACCTCGAGGGGCTTGGTTGCTAGAAGATTATACGGATCGACCTGGACATCGAGGTCATGAAACACTTCCCATGGAAGTAGTCACCGAGGTTTCAGAAAAAGCAATTCCATTAGGTTTTCAAGTATGCTCTCATGCCATTGGCGATAGAGCAAATCAGGAAGTTTTGGATCGTTATGAAGCAGCTTTTGCAAAATATCCAGATGCTAAAAACTTGAGATTTCGCATTGAGCATGCACAACATATACACCCAGATGACATTCCACGCTTTGGGGAATTGGGAGTGATTGCTGCGATGCAAGCCATTCATTTGAGTTCGGATCGCCCTTGGGCTATCGATAGATTAGGTGAAGAAAGAATTGTTGATGGAGCCTATGTATGGCAGAAACTGATGAAAAGTGGTGCAGTAGTAGCGAATGGAACAGATGCTCCTGTTGAACCCGTGGATCCGATCCCTTCGTTTTTTGCTTCCGTAAGTAGACAGACTTTGGAGGGCACCCCTGAAGGTGGCTATGAAGCAAGTCAAAAAATGACTCGTCAAGAGGCATTGAAATCTTATACTTTAGATGGGGCTTACGCGGAGTTTGAAGAGAATTACAAAGGTTCAATAGAAGTGGGAAAAGCTGCTGACTTTACTGTTTTTGACAAAGACATCATGGAAATTCCCGATGCGGACATTTTGAAAAGCAAAGTGATGATGACAATTGTGGGAGGGAAAATAGTTTACAGTGTTCAGTAAGCAGTGTTTCAGTGGGCAGTCAATTTTGAGTTAATACTTTGGAATTCCCACATAATACAAATCAAAACCACCCAGGCCATCAGGACGATTGGAAGAGAAAATCATCACCGAATTCTTGAAATATGGTGCAGGGTCGATGATTGGCCTAAACTCATCAAACTCCGTATTGATATCCGGACCAAAATTTTGAGGTTCAGACCATTTTCCACTTTTAAAATCAGAATAGTATAAATCATAGCCTCCATACCCCCCAGGTCTATCCGAGGCAAAAACCATTCGGGACTTACTTACAAATGGAGCATGATCATTTCCAGATGAGTTGAAAGGAAGTTTTATTCCTGATTTTAATTCTCCATTTCTCAAAAAATCCATTATCTCCACACCATCTGGAATCTCAATTTCATAAATATCATATTTGCCATCCTGATCCGAAGAAAGGATAAGCTTTTCAGCTTTATTTCTAGAGCCAAGATTATTTACCTTTTCAAAATTTTCTCCATAAAAGCTGGGATACAGTTCATTCCCTCTTTCAGAAAGAATTCTGAAGGATTCCTCACCCTCAAAGATTTCCTGAGTTGTACTGACATTGTAAGGAATCTGAAAAGCTTTTGCATGAATCGTAAAGTAGCCTTGATCATCCCTACTAAAAAGCAGAAAACTTCCCTTTTCAGGCTCTCCAAACGTATAGGGTCCCCTTTCATTAAAAATTGAAATTGTGGATTCAGCCAAGCTTTTTGCTTGACTTCCGCCATTAATCGCAGATTCAGTAAATATTCCCTCTTCCTGATCCCAGGAAAAAACCACTTTATTTCCCACCAAATCATAATGAGTTGCTCCTTTGCTATTCCTATCTGAAGAAAAGAGAATATCCATTTCGTGAAAAAGGATTCGGATATCCATATTGTAATCATTGTAAGAAGTATTTAATGATTCGAAATTGGTGACATCACTGGGAAAATAACCTTCTGAGTATTTTGGATTCAACCACCAACAAGAAGAAGTGAGGAAAATGAGAATAAAACTCAATAAAAATGAGGTTCTTTTCATAGCCTTTGATTTAGCACAAGAAATATAACTAAAAGTTTTTTTTGTAAATGATTTTTGAAATTCTTTAAAGATTTAACATTCCATAAATCTGGCCTCGCCCCTAAACAGCCATACTCGATATTTTTTCCTATTTTCCCATTCTAAAAAAAGAATAAAAATAATGCATAAACATCTACTCACTCTTTGGGCACTTTGCTTTCTTTCAAGCTTTGTAATTGCCCAAGAACTAAAACCCATTACTTGGCAGGACATACCTACTTGGAAATATCTAAACCGTGGAGGATTTGATATCTCCCCAGATGGCCAATGGATAGCTTATACCATTGTTCAAATGGAAGGCGATGGAAAACTCTACGTCGAAAAAGCTGGAGATCCCGAAAGCAAAAAATCCTATGATATCGGAGGGGTGACTGGACAACAAGTAGTATTTAGCAAAGACTCTAAATGGATTGCTTTTAAAGAGGATCCAAAATTTGCCGAAAAGGAGAACAACAAAAAATCTAAAGGAAAACCGCTCTCTGATAAGTTACATCTGATCAAGCTCGGTACAGAGGATAAAAAAACCTGGGAAAAGGTGAGTACTTTTTCCTTCAACAATGAAGGTTCCTCCGTCTTAGCTATCAATCTTCCCAAAGAGGGGAATGGAGATGCCAAAGGTTCAGATTTATTGATTTACAACCTGAATTCTAAAAAGGCTCTGACCCTAGGAAATGTATTGGAATTTTCCTTTAACAAACCAGGAACTTATCTAGCCTATACTGTCGATGCGGCCAACAAATCAGGAAATGGTATTTACCTGATGAACCTTACCAATAACAGCACTCAGATTTTGGACAATGATGAAGCGAGTTATAAATCGCTCAACTGGACAGAAAAAGGAGATGCTTTTGCAGCTTTGAAATTAGTCGAAGACAAGAAATACAAACAAGATCATGGCAAAGTGATCGGGGTAAAAAACCTTTCCACTCCTCAAGTGACTGTCTATGATCCTAAGAAAGATTCTACAGGTTTTGATCAAGATTATACCATCAGTCCCAATAGAAGACCTATGTGGTCCGAAGACTTGACCAGACTATTCTATGGAATTCACCCATTGGTTTTGGCAAAAAAAGAAGAGCCTAAAAAAGAACTGGATAAAGACTCAGTAGCAATGGCAGAGTCAGCTGCAATGAAAAAAATCATGGCTGACACTTCCATTCATTCCATCAAAGATTTACAAAAAGCAATTGCAAAACTGGATACTACCAAAACTGAACCCAAGAAAAACGACGCAGACAAACCAGATATGACCATTTGGCACTGGAATGATAGCCGTCTTCAGTCAAGACAGCAAGTCCTTGAAAACATGGACAAGAATTATAGTTTCTATGCAATGTATGATGTGGCTTCTGGAAAGCACATTCAGCTTCAGGATAGCAGCTTGAGAGACTTGAGCATTTTACCAAAAGAAAAATATGCCCTAGGGTCTGACCTTCAAAAATATGAATTGGATATAAATTTAGATGGTCAGAATTATCGGGATTTTTATTTGGTTGATTTGAAGACCGGTGAAAAATCAACTCTCTTCACTAATTTTTATCTTCCTAATTTCTCTTCCTACCCAAGACCTTCTACGGATGGAACCAAATTGATTTATGGTTATGATGGAAATTACTATATCTATGACATTGCAAATGGAGAAGAATACAATCTGACCGCGAGTTTACCGGTAAGTTTTGTGGACGAAGAGGATGATCACAATGTAAAAAAACCATTGCATAGCTCCTTAGGCTGGTCTTCTGATGACAATTATGTCTTAATCAGTGATGGATGGGACATTTGGCAGATCCCAGTAAAAGAAGGCAAAGAAAAAGGTATCAATTTGACCCAAGATGGTCGAACAGAAAATATCAGATATCAATATCGCTTCCGATTGGATCCAGATGAAAAAGGACTTGACTTGAGCCAACCTCAATACATCCGTATGTATGGAGAATGGACCAAGAAAAGTGGAATCGCTAAAATAAATCCAGCGAAAAAGGGTGGACTTGTAGCAGGAACAGAGAAATTGATTTGGGAAGATGCTAACATTGCTGGCCTACAAAAGGCTGATAAAGCACCTTTTTATGTGTATACCAAAGAGAAATTCAACGAACCTACTCAATATTACCTGAGTGATGCCAGCTTATCTGATGGAAAGCAAGTAACCGAAAATGCACCAGATGCTTCTAAGTATTCATGGTCTGCCGGAACTAGACTGGTTGATTACGTTTCTGACAAAGGAGTGAAACTTCAAGGCACCTTATTCCTGCCTGCTGGGTATGAAGAAGGAAAGAAATATCCAACCATGATTTATTATTATGAAAAGCTTTCGCAGACCAGACACAATTGGTCCGAGCCCGCTTTTGGAGGAACAGGTTGGAATCCGAATCTATACACCAGTAATGGTTTTGCTGTA
This sequence comes from Algoriphagus sp., assembly GCF_024642405.1. Lineage (GTDB taxonomy): Bacteria > Bacteroidota > Bacteroidia > Cytophagales > Cyclobacteriaceae > Algoriphagus. Next base: position 11,625 of record NZ_JAHEBC010000043.1, read on the forward strand.
TTTATTCCAGATATCGTTTACACCATGGATGATCCTGGAATGTCAGCAGTATGGTGCGTGATCCCAGGGGTAAAAGCAGCAATAGAAACAGGTGTCATTGACGAAAATAATATCGGGATTCATGGTCATTCTTGGGGAGGTTATCAGACAGCATTCTTGATTACGCAGACAAATATGTTTAAGGCTGCCGCAGCAGGAGCGCCTTTGACCAATATGATTTCCATGTATGATTTGATCTATTGGAATTCAGGCGGTGGAAATATGTCCATTTTCGAAGCTTCACAGGGTAGATTTACTGGCGGGCCTTGGGAAAACTGGGAATCTTACGAGAGAAATAGCCCGGTTTACCATGTTAAAAATGTAACTACCCCCCTTCTGATGCTTCACAATGACAAAGATGGTGCAGTAGATTTCACTCAGGGTATCGAATATTATTCTGCTTTGAGAAGATTAAAAAAGCCAGTTGTTTTAGTTCAATACAAAGGTGAAAATCATGGATTGGGTAAACCGGAAAACCGGAAGGATTATTCCGTGAGAATGATGGAATTCTTTAACCATCATTTGAAAGGTGAAGAAGCTCCAGTATGGTTATCCAAAGGCATTGATAAACTGGATTTGGATGAGCATCTCGAAAAGAGAGCATTTTAATTTCATATAAGATTATCAAGTTTCCTATTTGTCAGGCTGAGCGGAGTCGAAGTTAATTTGTGACCTAAACGTCACATTTCGACTCCGCTCAATGTGACAAAGTACTCGTTCAAAACTCAAGCATATTAGACTTCATGAATTCTCCCAAGCCCGAACTAATTAATGAGCATAAATCCCTTTACGCTCAATTGAATTCTATTTGCTATTCAGAGTCTGACCCAAATTATCACGAGCATTTTGAAAAGTATATATATGATCAATCCTTCGATCAGGTATGGGAAACTTATGTTTCTATTGATCCTGCCAAAGCATGGGCTGGAAGAATGATTCATTTCAATCAACTTTATTCAAGAGAAACTGGAGAGGAAATTTTCCCTGGCCAAGAATATCTGGGAGGAATGGGAGTTGGACAGGTCATCATTCTTAATTTGCATATTTTCAATGGAGCAATTAAGCTTACTGTTGGGCATGAAGTAATGGAAGTAGACAAATCAAAAAAGCTGATCCGAATCTGTTATCTGGAAAACTCTAAATCTGAGGGCTCACAATTCATCCGGTTCAAAACTTTGCCCAATGGAAAAACTGAAGTGTCTCACAAGACTTTTTATCGAAGTGGCTCTTGGTTTCGGGATAAGATCATCTACCCCTACTTCCACACCAAAGCCATCAATGAATTTCATGGCAACGTGAGAAATGCAATAGTTGAAATAGAATGAAATAATTTCGTTCTTTAAATAGAAACATACCCAAATGAAAAGAACATGAAATTTTCCCACAAAACATATTCCCTTCTAAATTTAATCGTGATTTCATTAGTGGTCTTTTGGAATTATTGGGTAGGTTCAAAAGGATTAAATGGGAACACGGTTAGCTCTTTAAGCTCTCAATACGAAAACCTATTTACTCCCGCAGGATATGCTTTTTCTATCTGGGGAATAATTTTCTTATCACTTTTAGCGCAGGCTGTTTTCTTTATTTCAAGGGCATTTAGCAAATCAAAAAATTCAGATTTTATCTCTCAGGTTGGGCCCTATTTAATCATGACCAACATTGGAAATGCCCTTTGGCTATACTTTTGGCTGATGGAACAAACAGGGCTAAGTGTGGTCGTGATGCTTGGTATTTTGACTTCGTTGGTTATTATTATTTTGAACACCAATATGGAGAAATGGGATGCTCCTAGATCTATCATTATCTGGCTTTGGTGGCCAATTTGTCTGTACAGTGGGTGGATTGCAGTAGCCACTATTGCTAACATTTCAGCTTATTTGGCTAAAATCAGTTGGACAGGTCCATTTTCTGAAATTACTTGGACGATCATCATGATCATAATCGCAACAAGTGTTAATCTCTTTATGATTTTTACTAGAAATATGAGAGAGTTCGCAATGGTCGGAGCTTGGGCAATTTTCGCAATTGCCGTTAGACATTGGAATTCCATAGAACTGCTAAAGACAACAGCATTAATATGTGCCTCAATTTTAATTTTAGCGTCTGCCTACCATGGGTTTATTAATAGAAAACAATCTCCATTCCTTAAAAGAAAGGGGTTAAAAGAAGTTTAATCATCACTGACATTAAGATAGGAATAACCCATTTGATCCAACGTAACAAAAGTAGTCTTAGCAGAAATCGCCATTTTTACCATCGGAGTAATTTTTTCCCCTCCTACATTTAAAAACCCCATACTCTGGCCACATACGTAAAATTTCACCCCAACTTCTTCTAGTGCTTTAATCGCTGCTAGGTTTGGATTGGATATTCCATATTTAGCTTCGTATTCTTTCTCATTTAAGATTGCTTGGACTAAACCTCCATGGATCACAGCAGCAAGTTGGATCTCTTCCGCAGGTACTCCATTGGCAATATTTAAATTATATGTTCGGGCAACTTCTAAAATTGCAGAATGCACAGTAGAGGAATCTTTAACAGTTCCATATAAGTCCAAAGCTATTTTATAATCCAATTCAGGATTATAAGTCATGGCAGGATCAGAAACCGGCATTACTCCTATCCAGGTAGAAAAATTTAATGCTGGATAGGTAATATGGTCTTTGATATGGGGAGGAATGTCTTCTTGACCGAAACAGGTAAAACTTAGTGCGAAAAAAATCACAGTAAAGGGGAGGATAAACTTTTTCATAAATATTTGATTAAAAATGATTTAGAAAAATAAGTATAAAAATATCGAATCCAAACTATCTGAAAAATGAGGCTTGGTTTTGGTTTTAAATTGACATTTAAGACCAAAAATATATTTGTTCTTCTGCTTAAATTATTACTTTTTTTCAATCTACTTTTGTTCGGTTTTTTAATTGAAAACTTCAGCAGATTGCTTATGATTATTCAAGTTCTAGTGTTGGTTTTTGGATTGGTTCTTCTGGTAAAAGGAGCGGATTGGTTAGTTGATGGTGCATCTGTTTTAGCAAAGAAAAATAATGTATCAGATTTGGCAATTGGTCTTACGATAGTTGCCTTTGGCACCTCTGCCCCTGAGTTAGTGGTTAACTCAATAGCCTCAGCTGGAGGGTCTCCGGATATTGTTTTTGGTAACGTGATCGGTTCTAATAACTTCAACCTATTTATAATTCTTGGCATCGCCGGGTTGATTGTTCCTTTATCGGTGCAGTCAAGCACTGTTTGGAAAGAAATCCCTTTTTCACTTTTTGCGGCGATCGTACTTTTGGTTTTGGCAAATAATTTATTCTCGGACAATGCTGCTTCTCTTTCTTGGGTGGATGGAATTATCCTTCTGGCTCTTTTTACCATTTTTCTCTACTACGTTTTTACTCAGCTGAAATCTGATCCAAGTGCTGACTCGGTTCCTCAAAAAGATTATTCTAACAAAAAAATCTGGGGGTTTATTTTATTTGGCCTTGCAGGACTTGTAATCGGAGGAAAACTCGTAGTGGATAATGCAGTAGCAATGGCCCAATCTCTAGGAGTCAGTGAAAAAATCATTGGTTTGACGATCATCGCTGCCGGAACTTCACTTCCAGAACTTGCCACCTCAGTAGTTGCTTCCTTGAGAAAAAACAACGACATCGCAATCGGAAACATCATCGGCTCTAATATTTTCAACATCTTCCTGATTTTAGGAGTAAGCTCATTGATCAGCCCACTGGAATATAAAATCGATTTCAATACAGATATCTATATTTTATTGGGCGGAACTGCTTTTCTTTTTATTGCAATGTTTACCGGGAAAAGAAAGAGTTTGGATAGATGGGAAGCTTCAATTCTTTTGTTGACCTACTTAGCCTATACTGTTTATTTAATAAGCAAGGAAATTTGATCTATCACTAACTGAAACCGGATGCTATATGCTGCAATTTTTTCCTTAGAATTGCCTATTACCAATCCGGTAATCAAATTTCTTTTGATCTTATTGATCATACTTCTAGCTCCGATTCTTTTAAACCGGATCAAAACACCGCCGCTTTTGGGATTGATCATAGCAGGTGCTATTGTGGGTCCAAATGGTTTTGGCTTAATCGACAGAGACAGCGGTATCATCCTCTCAGGAACTGCTGGATTGCTCTACATCATGTTTCTTGCAGGTTTGGAAATTGATTTGCAGGATTTCAAAAAGAATAAAAACAGAAGTCTGGTTTTCGGGATGTATACATTTCTCATCCCTATGATTTTAGGGGTGATTGCCGGGCTATTCTTGTTGAATCTATCTCTTATTTCGGCTGTACTGCTGGCGAGTATGTTTGCTTCGCACACATTGATAGCCTATCCTTTGATTTCAAAACTGGGAATTGGAAAAAACAGGGCCGTTAATATTACAGTTGGAGGTACCCTTATAACAGATACGCTGGCTTTGCTGGTATTGGCGGTCATCATAGGTTCAGTCAATGGTGAAGTAAATGTTGCTTTTTGGATTAAACTAATTTTGTCTTTAATCGCATTTGCGTTAATAATCATTTTTGTTTTCCCAAGAATTGGTCGATGGTTTTTAAAGAAATATTCAGATAATTCTTCCCAATATATCTTTGTGTTGGTTTTAGTTTTTCTTGGCGCTTCACTTGCCGAACTAGCTGGAATTGAAGCAATCATCGGTTCGTTCTTGGTAGGTCTCTCTATCAACTCATTGATTCCGCATACCTCTCCTTTGATGAATCGGATAGAATTTGTAGGAAACTCCATTTTCATCCCATTCTTCCTGATTAGTGTTGGGATGCTGGTAGATTTCAAGGTATTTATCGAAAGCTGGGAGACTCTCTGGGTTGCTTTGGTAATGACAACCGTTGCTATTTTAGCAAAATGGCTTGCAGCTTTAGCAACGCAAAAAACTTTCAACTTCTCAATAAGTGAACGGAGAATTATCTTCGGATTAAGCAATGCCCAAGCAGCGGCAACTTTAGCCGCAGTCATTATTGGTTACAATACTATTATTGGCACATCTGATTCAGGTGAACCTATCCGGCTATTATCAGAATCAATTTTGAACGGTACGATTGTCATGATTCTGATTACTTGCACAATTGCTTCATTTGAAGCTCAGGAAGGTGCAAAAAACCTACTGTTTTCTGAAGTCCAGAAAGATGAGCCCTCAGAAAAAGACATTCCCGAAAGAATTCTTATTCCAGTTAGAAATGAAGAAACTGCACTTGAATTAATAAAACTCAGTGTGCTGTTACAATCTCCAAAGAAAAAATCAACCATGTATGGCCTGAGTATCATTAATCCTAAGGAGATGGATTCTGCTGCTGAGATCAAAGCTCAAAAAATCCTGAATCGGGCAAGTATTGCAGCAGCTGCAACAGACCATTCACTGATCGAATTACTTAGATATGATTCAAATGTGGAGCATGGGATCAGTGGTATTATTCATGAAAACAAAATCACTGATCTGGTTTTGGGTTTGCATGAAAAACATGGTGTAGATGATAGCTTTTTGGGGAACATGACTGAGGGAATCTTAAGCAGATCAAATACCACCACCTTTATCTACAAATCACATCAGCCAATTGATACTCATAAAAGACATTTAGTTTTCATTCCTCCAAAAGCAGAAAATGAATTAGGCTTTCCTTTTTGGCTGGTGAAAGTATGGAATATCGCAAGAAATACAGGAGCAAGAATGATATTTTATACCGGTGAAGAAACTAAAGAATACCTTCTGGAAGTATTGAGTAAGCATCCAATTCGATTAGATTTTAGACCTTTCCCTATTTGGGAGGAGCTGGGTAATCTCAATATTTTGCTTAAACCGGATGATAATTTGATCATGATTCTGAGCCGCAAAGGCGAAGCTTCCTATCATCCTCAGTTGGAGCAGGTACCGCATCTGATCAATATTTGGTTGAAAAACCATAGTTTCATTTTAATCTATCCTAATCAACCAAAATCTAATCATTTTACTACAATGGACATGATGCATGGATCTCTGGGGGGACCAATCGAGCGATTTGATGGGATTAAAAAAATCATGGATATTCTCTTGAGGAGAAAATAAATTTTAATTAAAATCAACAAAATAGTTAGTTTCGAAAACTATGCAGAAAGCAGTTCTATTTATAGTTCTTTTCGTTTCAGTTTTTGGAATAATTCATTCAAAAAGTATTGCCCAACAATCTCTCGGTCTCGACCATCAACTGGTTTTCAAAACGTCTCCTTTGGCACTTTTTGAACCAGAAACCATCGTAATTCAGGGAGGGATTGAATATTTTTTTAGTCCAAAATTCAGTATTCAATCGGAGATAGGTGTTAACGGGGGAATCTTTGGGATTAATTCAGACAGAGGCAAAAACGAGGATTTTTCTTTATGGAGGAGTAAAAACGAACTGAAATTTTATTCTAAAAAGTACTATTGGGGCTTAGAATTATTTTTTGTGAATAAGGACTTTATTCGAACAGATGACTATTTATCTACTTCAAATAATAAAATCTGGTATAATAATGCCCACGTTGATTTTCAAGTTTTAGGTACTGGATTGAAATTTGGTAAGCAGAAATATGTATCGCAAAATTTGCTTATAGACAGCTACCTTGGGATTGGAATCCGATCTAGATATCGAGAAATAACTATTCTAGAAATCTCTCCAAATCAAGATAAAGAAGATGAATATTTTTTGGCTAATAGTCGATATCGATTCAATGGTTGGGATTACATTCCTCAATTCACCTTAGGTCTAAAAGTGGGAATACTTTCAGGTAATAGGTAAAAGTATAATCTCACCCAAAAAGTATCTATTCATCAGGTTTTTAAGGCCTTTGATCAATTATTATCTGGATTTCCAAGGTTTTCAGAATATCTTTTCATTTAGATTGCCAAAACGTAATTTGATTTGGAATCTACTCAAAATTCAAACCTAGCCTAGTCTCATGCCTTCATTCCTTAAATCAAATTTCGGGAAATTAACAATGTTCTCTCTTTTATTCATTTTGAGTAGCTCCCTTGGATTTTCCCAGCAAAATAAAGTCAAACTTACCGGTTTAATCCAGGAGAAATCTACGGGAAATCCATTAGGGTTTGCTTCAGTGGCAATTTATTCGGAGAAAGATAGTTTGGTTGCCGGAGGGATTTCGGAAGAGAATGGAAAATTCTCTGTAGATGTTCCAATGGGGGAATTTTACACCTTGGTCGAATTTATGGGGTTTGAATCCTACAAGTCCGAACTAATCATTTTTTCAAAAGACAATAATAAAGTTGACCTAGGACTCATCGAACTAGAGGCCACCGCCGGAGATTTAGATGAAGTAGTGGTCCAAGGAGAGAAAAGTATGATGGAATTATCTCTGGACAAAAGAATTTTTAATGTGGGGAAAGATCTTGCAAACGCAGGCGGAACTGCCAATGATATTTTGATGAACCTCCCTTCGGTTTCAGTTGATCCTGAAGGAAATGTCAGGCTTCGAGGTTCTTCTAACGTAAGAATTCTGATTGATGGCAAACCTTCAGGCCTTGTAAGCTTTAAGGGAGGAGCAGGATTGCGCCAGCTTCAAGCAAATATGGTGGAACGGGTTGAAGTAATTACTAATCCCTCTGCACGCTATGAGGCTGAAGGAATGGCTGGAGTAATCAACATCGTGCTGAAAAAAGATAATAATCAAGGATTCAACGGATCCTTTGAAGCCATCGTCGGCACCCCTCTCAACCTCGGTTTTTCAACAAATCTTAATTATCGAAAGAATCGCATCAATTGGTTTATTAATTATAGTTTGGCTAGGAGACATCAACCGAACGTAAAAGAATTATATCAAGAGGTTTATAATGAAGATGGATCTACCTCTATTTTAAGTCAAAACAATTCAGGAATTCTTAAAGGCTTTAATAATAATATCCGTGGAGGACTTGATTATTATTTCAATGAAAATAGTATTCTGACTGCATCTTACCTCTGGAGAAGAAGTGATGGAAGACGAATTACAGATATCCGATATGAAGACTATCTCAATGATTTTGATACCTATTTGGGTTATTCTCTAAGACAACAGGACGAAACTGAGGCAGAGCCTAATTCAGAGGTAATTGTCAGTTACAAAAAAACTTTTGAGCAAAAAGGTCATGAGTTGACAACTGCTTTTACATACCTGAACTATTGGGAGCGATCAGATCAGAAGTTTACTGAATCCGCCTATACGCCAAGTGGTCAATTGATTCCCGATTCTGACTTACTTCAAACCTCATTAAATGACGAGTACGAAAATCAATATTTACTCCAACTGGATTATGTCAAACCTTTTGGAAAAGAGGGGAAATTTGAAACCGGTCTCCGTACAAGCTTTCGGGAAATGGAGAATGACTTTATTGTCTCGGAAGAGAATGAAACTGGGGAGTTAATTCCTCTGCCAGGTTTAGATAATATTTTTCTTTACAATGAAAATATCCTGGCTGCTTATGGGATCTTGGGAAATAAAACTGGGAAATGGAGCTACCAAGGTGGCTTGAGAGCTGAACATACTGATGTGGAAACGATCTTAGTTGAAACAAATGAACGTAATCCCCGGAAATACACCAATCTATTCCCAAGTGCTCACTTGACTTACAACATTTCAACAGAAAATGCCTTTCAGTTGAGTTACAGCCGAAGAGTACGAAGACCTGTTTACAATGACTTGAGCCCTTATGTAACCTTCTCTGATCAACGTAATTTTTTCAGTGGAAACCCGGATTTGGATCCGGAATTCACGGATTCTTTCGAATTAGGACATATCAAATATTTTGAAAAAGGGACTTTTTTCTCAACTGTTTATTTTAGAAATACTACTGATAAAATTGAGCGAATCCGAACAGTTAATGATGATGGATTCTCGGTAACCGCTCCGTATAATTTAACCGGTGAGAAATCCTTTGGAGTAGAGTTCAGTTCGGATTATAAGGTGAACGATTGGTGGAAATTGGATTTGAACCTGAATTTCTTCCATGCGAATATTGACGGAAGTAATATTGAAGCTGATTTCCAGGCGAAAACCTA